>NZ_JBKQJR010000188.1:0-3983 GCF_052326845.1 Acidocella sp.
CTGGAGCTGGCCGAAATTCTGCTCGACGAAGGCAGGGTCGATCAGCGGCTCGGTCTTCGGGTAGCCCGCGCGCATCAGCGCCTCGGCGGTGAGCCGGGTGCGCGAGAGCGGGGTGCAGACCAGCCGGGCCGGGCGGGGCAGGCGGGCGGCCAGCACGGCGTAGCGCCCGGTCTGGGCCTGCATCGTCGCCTCGCACAGGGGCACGTCATCGGTGCCGTAGAGATAGCTGAGCGAGTTCGGGTGCACGAGGGCGTGGCGGATGAGCCAGAACTGATGCATGCTCATTCTCCGATGGCCAGCAGCGCACCACGGACGCGCGCGTGGCGGAACTCGCCTGCGAACACCAGGATGGCGGCGAGCGCCCAGGCCGCGTTCAGCCCCGTCGCCAGGGTGAACTGCCGCCAGTCCATGGCGTGGGTAAGCAGCGCGGCGCGCAGGCCTTCGAAAATATGCGCGGCGGGCAGGGCCTGCGCCACGGGTTGCAGCCAGCCGGGCAGGGCGGTGAGCGGGTAGTACACGCAGGCGAGCGGGGTGACGCCGAACGCAATGGTCCAGGCCAGGGCCTCGGCCCCCGCGCCGTAGCGGAACAGCAGGGAGACGATGCCAAGCGCCACCCACCAGCCCATGACGAGCAGGTTGATAAAGAACAGCAAAACCACAGGCCCCAAAGCGAGAATATTATAGCTATAGAGAAGGTACGCGATGATTGTGGCAGGAAGCAGGCCGACCAGCGTGCGCACCGCAGACACGATGACGAGCGCGCCCAGCAGCTCCCCCGGGCGCAGAGGGCTGACGAAGAGATGCCCGAGATTGCGCGACCAGATTTCTTCCAGGAAGCCGATCGTCACGCCGAGCTGCCCGCGCAGCATGATCTCCCACAGCAGCACGCCGCCGATGAGCCCTCCCGCCGCCACGGCGCGCGGGGCGCCATGCGCGGAGGCGATATAGGTGGAGGTGAAGCCCCAGATCAGCATGTTCAGCGTCGGCCAGTAGGCGATTTCCGCCAAACGCGGCCAGGAGCGGCGGTACATGGCGGCATGGCGGTACAGCATGCCCCAGATGCGGCGGATCATAGCGTCTCGCTCCGGGCGATGTGCAGAAAGACCTGCTCCATGTTCTCCCGCCCGTAGCGGGAGATGAGTTCCTCCGGCGGGCCGCGGTCCACGATGCGTCCGGTCTTCAGCATCAGCACGTTGTCGCACAGGCGCTCCACCTCTCCCATGTTGTGCGAGGCGAGCAATATGGTGGCACCTTGCGTGCGCCGGTAGTCCTCCAGCACGCCGCGCACATAATCGCCGGTGTCGGGGTCCAGGCTGGCGGTGGGTTCGTCCAGCAGCAGCAGCTCCGGCTCGTTGATCAGCGATTTCGCCAGGGCCACGCGGGTCTTCTGCCCGGCGGAAAGCTCGCCCGCCGGGCGGTTCAGCAGAGTGCCGAGGTTGAACTGCTCGGCCAGTGCTGCGATGCGGCGGGCGAGGTTCGGCACATTATATAAGTGCCCGTACACCACGAGGTTCTCGCGCACGGTAAGGCGCGCGGGCAGGGCGATATAAGGTGAGGAAAAATTCATCCGCGCCAGGGCGGGGAAGCGGTCCCGCGCCATGTCGTGCCCCAGCACGGTGATGTTGCCCGAGGTGGGCACCAGCAGGCCGAGCAGCATGGCGATGGTGGTGGTTTTGCCCGCGCCGTTGCCGCCAAGCAGGCCAAGGATTTGGCCGGGAGCGAGGGTGAAGGAGATGTCATCCACCGCCAGCGTATGCGGGTAGCGCTTCACCAGGTTCTCGACGCGGATCGCTTCCATGAGGTGGGGATACGTGGCGGCAAGGGGTGTGCCAAGGGGGACGCTTCGTCATGCCCGCGCGGGCGGGCATCTCCCCGTCCACAGGTCCCCGTCATTGCGAGCCGGCGAAGCCGGCGCGGCAATCTATCTTTCATCCGGCACCCTGCAAGATGGATTGCCACGCCCGCTGCGCGGTCTCGCAATGACGCGGTGAACGGCTTAAACCCAGCGGATGGACTCCCTCGCCCTCTATATCCACTGGCCGTTCTGCCTGAGCAAATGCCCGTATTGCGATTTCAACTCGCATGTGCGCGAGCGGATTCCGCAGGCGGAAATGCTCGTCGCCCTGCGGGCGGAGCTGGCTTATGAGGCGGCGCGGCTGGGGCCGAGGCGCGTCACGTCCATCTTCTTCGGCGGGGGCACGCCGAGCCTGATGGACCCCGAGAGCGTGGCGGCGCTGGTCGAGGATGCCACCACCCTGTTCACCCCGGCGCCGGACATTGAAATCACGCTGGAGGCCAACCCCACGAGCATCGAGGCCGGGCGCTTTGCCGCTTACCGCGCGGCGGGGGTCAACCGCGTCTCCATCGGGGTGCAGAGCTTCGAGGAAGCCTCGCTCAAATTCCTCGGCCGCCAGCACAGCGCGGGCCAGGCCATCGCCGCAATCGAATTGGGCGCGAAAATCTTCCCGCGCATCTCCTTCGACCTCATCTACGCCCGGCCTGAGCAGACCGAGGCCGCCTGGAGGGCCGAGTTGGCCCAGGCGCTCACCCTGGCAGCGGACCATCTCTCGCTCTACCAGCTCACCATCGAGGACGGCACCAAATTCGCCACGCTCTACGGGCGAGGGGAATTTACCCTCCCGGAGGAAGACCTCGCCGCCCGGCTGTACGAGGCCACCGCCGAAGAGGCGGCGCGGTTCGGGCTGCAACCCTACGAAATCTCCAACTACGCGCGCCCGGGAGCAGAAAGCCGCCACAACCTCGCCTATTGGCGCTACCAGGATTACGCAGGCATCGGCCCCGGGGCGCATGGGCGCGTCACGCTGGGGGGCGAATTGCGCGCCACCACCCGCCACCGCGCCCCGGAAGCCTGGATGGACCTCGTGGAAACCCAGGGCCACGGCACCACGGCGGAAGAGGACATCGCCCCGGCCGACCGCGCGCGCGAGGCGCTGCTGATGGGGCTGCGGCTGGCCGAAGGCGTCTCCATCCCCCGCTTCGCCACCCGCACCGGGGTGGCGCTGATGGACGCCATCGACCCCGCCATGCTGGCCGCCTGCATCGAGGAGGGCTATCTCACCCTCTCGGACAGCAATGTTGCCGCCACGGAACAGGGCCGCCACCGGTTGGACGCATTGCTGCCCGCTTTGCTCCGATAGTATAGGCCACAGCGGATAAAGAGGACTTTTGATGCGTTACATCTCCACCCGCGGTCAGGCGGAGCAGAAAGACTTCTCGGGCGTGCTGCTGGCCGGCCTTGCCGCCGATGGCGGCCTGTACATGCCGCAAAGCTGGCCGCAATTCTCCGCCGCGGAGCTGCGCGCCCTGCGCGGCCTGCCCTACCCCGAGCTTGCCGTCCGCGTGCTGGCGCCGTTCATGGGCGATTGCATTAAGTTCGACGACCTCCAGGCCATGTGCCGCCGCGCCTATGCCGGGTTCACCCACAAGGCCATCGTGCCGCTGGTGCAGCTGGACACCAACATCTACGCGCTGGAGCTGTTCCACGGCCCGACGCTCGCCTTCAAGGACATGGCGCTGCAGCTCGTCGGCCATCTGTTCGAGCATGTGCTGGCCGAACGGGGCGAGAAGATCCGCATCGTCGGCGCCACCTCCGGCGATACCGGCTCCGCCGCCATCGAGGCTGTGGCCAACCGCAAGAATATCGACATCACCATCCTGCACCCTTACGGCAAGACCTCCGAGGTGCAGCGCCGCCAGATGACCACGGTGAAGGCCGATAACGTGCTGAACATCGCCGTGGATGGCAATTTCGACGACTGCCAGGATCTGGTGAAGGCGATGTTCGCAGATGCGCCGTTCCGCACCGAAATGAACCTTTAGGCGGTGAACTCCATCAATTTCGCCCGTATCGCCGCGCAGATACCATATTACGTGTTCGCCGCGCTGAACCTCGGCGCGCCGGAGCGCGAGGTGGCAGTTTCCGTGCCCACCGGCAATTTCGGCAACATCCTGGCTGCCTGGGC
>NZ_JBKQJR010000189.1:0-6829 GCF_052326845.1 Acidocella sp.
GTGGAAGGCCCGGAAGATGAAGCCCGAGCCGTCGACGAGGACGAGCCTCAATGGCTATGGTCCGCAGCGCCCTCTTCCAGCACGTAAATGCGGGAGCAATACGGGCAGGCGATTTGCTTATCGGTAATTCGGAGGTAAATACGAGGATGCCCGAGCGGACCCACACCGCCGTCGCATGAGACCGCAGGGGTTTTCACATGAATGATTTCAGTCGCATTCACCGCTTCTGTCTGCACGCTCATCGCATCCTGCCTTATCTGGTCAAACTCCAAGGCATCATAACGGCATTCCGCGCATTCCCCAAGCTGGCCCGGGTGTTGGTTCTGCCGCTGGCGTTGGCGGGGTGCACATCCATGGCGTTTGGCGTGCCGCATGACAGGCCTGACCATCCCATTATCACAAGCGGCTATTTTGCCCTGCCCGACGGCGCGAGCCTGCCCTACCGGCTGTACCCGGCCCAGGGGCAGGTAAAAGCCGTCATTCTCGCATTGCATGGCTATACCGACAGCCGCGATGGCTGGGAGATGCTGGCGGACTACCTCACCCCTCACGGCATCGCCATCTACGCGCCGGACCAGTCCGGCTTTGGCGCCACCAGGAACCGCGGCTACTGGCCGGGCACTGATACGCTGGTGGACGAGGCACGGGACGAGGCCGTGCAGCTCCGCGCGCAATATCCGGGGGTGAAGCTCTTCGTCATGGGCGAGAGCATGGGCGGCGGCATCGGCCTGCTGCTCGGGGCTTCCAGCAACCCGCCGCCGGTGGATGGCTATATTTTATCCGCCCCGGCAGTGTGGGGCGGGCCGGCGATGAACCCGTTCTACCGGGAGACGCTGAGCGTCGCTGCCTTCGTAGCACCAAGCAAACGGCTAACCGGGCAGGCGGTGCATATAATGGCGTCGGATAACGAGGCGGCGCTGATCGCCTTCGGCGACGACCCGCTAAGCACACACGCGCCGCGCATCGATAGCGTCGCCGGGGTAGTGCGCCTGATGGGCCAAGCCCAGCGGGCCTGCGGCAATTTCCGCCAGCGCGCGCTCATTTTGTATGGCGGGCATGACGAGTTGATCCCGCCCGAGGCCATGCGTCGCTGCTGGGAGGCGATTCCGCCTGACGCGCCGGTGACGCTGGCCTATTACCCGCCGGATTACCACCTGATCCCGCGCGATCTGGAGCGGGCCACGCCGAGCGCGGATATTCTGGCGTTTATCGAGGGGTGGGGGCTGCCATCGTCAGCCCCCACCCAAGCGACGATCTTCCTCGCCGATTAGGCCGGGTGAACCAGCCTCGGCTTACCCTCCATGTCGATGGCGACGAACGTGAACACCGCCTTCGTCACGCGGCATTCCTCGCCGCCGACGCGGGCGCGGCGCCAGGCTTCCACGGCGATCTTCATCGAGGTCCGGCCGGTGGCGAGCAGCTCGCAATACACGCTCACCTCGTCACCCACCTTCACCGGGCGGAGGAAGGTCATCGCATCCGCCGAGACGGTGACGCAGCGCCCGCCGGAAGTGCGCGAGGCGAGGTTGCCGGCGGCAAGGTCCATCTGGCTCATCAGCCAGCCGCCGAAGATGTCGCCGTTCACGTTGGTGTCGGCCGGCATGGCGATGACGCGCACCATCGGCATGCACTCGGGCGGGCGCTCCCCATTCGTATCAAACATCTTACAGGCTCTTCTCGATCCAGGCCTTCAGCGCGGATTTCGGCGCGGCCCCCACCTGGGTCGCGGCCGGCTTGCCGTCCTTGAAGATGATCAGGGTCGGGATGCCGCGCACGCCGAAGGTGCTCGGCGTCATCGGGTTTTCGTCGATATTCACCTTCACTACTTCGAGCTTGCCTTCATATTCCTTGGCCAGATCCTCGAGCGAGGGGGCAATGGACCGGCACGGCCCGCACCACTCGGCCCAGAAATCCACCAGCACGGGGGCGCTGGATTTCAGCACATCGGTCTCGAAGGTTTCGTCGGTAACGGCTTTGGTCATGATACACCCAGACAATGGAAGTTGCAGGTAACATGGCGGCGAACCGCCCCAGGATCAAGCCGGTGAGGCGCCATCCAGCATCGCGTCCGGCACATCCATCACCGTTGCGCTCTGGGTCCAGATCAGCACGCAGCGCACCGGGAGGCCGGGGTACACCTGTTGCAGGATCGCCCGGTAGGCGGCGAGCTGGCTCACGTATTTGGGCGGAATCCCGGCGGCGTCCTGGGGCGGGGCGCGGTCGGTCTTGTAGTCGGCGAGCCAGATTTCCCGGTCCGTGACCGCCAGACGGTCCACCAGGCCGCCGATTTCCTTCTCCCCCACCACGCCGGCCAGCGGCACTTCGGCGCGGGAGCCGGGGCCGAACAGCGGGGCGAGGGCTGGATTGTCGAGGATCGCCAGCACGGCGGCGCAAAGCACTTCCGCCTCTGTGGCCAAAGCGGGCTGCGCGGCAAGATAGGCCAGTGCCGCTTCCGGCCGGGCCGGGGCGGGAAGGTCTGGGAGGTGCTGCAACATGGCGTGGATCGCCGTGCCTTTTTCCATGGCAGCCGCCCGGGCTGCGCGCGCGGCGCCCAGGGTGGTGCCGAGCGGGCTGGCGGCGATGGCGCGCCTGGTTTCTTCCTCCATGCTCCGGCTGGGCACGATGCGTTCGGGCTTCGCGGCCTCCTTCGGCGGCGGAGCGGCCTGCCAGAGCGGCACGCCGCCAAGCCAGGCGGGCAGGGGAGCCTGGATGGCCTCGCCATGGCGGGAGACGCGATCCGGCGCCGCGCCCTGCTCGCAGTCATGTACCAGGGCGCCGTTTTCCTCGCGGGTCTCCAGCCGGGTGAAGCCGCGCCGCACCGCCTCGTACCAGCAGGTGTCGGGCGGGGCGTTTTTGCCGGCGGCGCCACAGATCAGCAGTTCGTCCTCGGCACGGGTGAGGGCGACATAGAGCAGGCGGTTATATTCCTGGCGCGCCGCCTCGGTTACGTCCGCCGCCGCATCCGCCACCGCCTGCGCGCGCAGATCGCCGCGCGGGCAGAACACCGGCACAAGCGCGTCCTCCTGCGGCACGCCGAGCCAGAACAAATTCCGGTCGTTCTTCGGCAGCGCCGTGGTGTCGGGCAGAATCACGATGGGCGCTTGCAACCCCTTGGCGCCATGCACGGTCATCATCCGCACCTCGTCGCCACCCGCCTCGGCCTCGCGCTTGATGGAGGCTCCGGTCTGGCGCAGCGTGAACACGAAATTCTGCAGCGAGCCGGGTTCGCGCCCGGTGAAGGTGAGCGCCTCGGCGAGGAATTCGTCGATCGGCTCCGCCGCCTCCGGCCCCAGCCGCCGCAGCAGCTTGGCCCGCCCGCCCAGCGGCCCCAGCGCCTCGGCCAGCAGCGGATAGGGAGCGTAGAAATCCGCCTTCGCGCGCAGTTCCTCGAAGAAGGTCTTGGCCGCCGTCCAGTCCCCGCGCTCCTGCGCCCGGGCGTAGAGCGCCTGCACCAATGGCTTCCGACCCCGGCCCAAGGCGAGGTCCATCAGGCTGGCATCGGTGAGCCCCCCGAGCGGCGAGGCGAGGAATTGCCCGAAGGCGAGATCGTCATCGGGCAGCAGCAGCGCGTCGCACAGCGCCAGCAGATCGCTCACCGACTGCTGCTCGGTCAGCACCATGCGGTCCAGCCCCGCCACGGCGATGCCGCGCGCCTTCAGCGCGGCGGTGATGGCACTCAGCAGCGCGTCGCGCCGGCGCACCAGGATCAGGAAATCCCCGGGCCGTGCCGGGCGGTCCCGCGAGGGCAAAATCTGCTTCAGCCGTGCCGCGATCCAGTCCGCGATCTCCCGCGCCAGCACGGCCTTGGCGGAATCGGCGCTTTCGTAATCCTCGGGCAGGCCCCAATCGGGCAGCTCGGCGGCCTCGCGCGGCTGGGTGAGGGGCCAGAGCGTCACCCGTCCGGCTTGTCCGGCGCGGCTCACCTCGTGGCGCAACGTCTCGCCGGGGGCGATCACGCCGTCCCGCGCCGGGCCTTCGGCGAATACGGCGTCGGTGAGCGTCAGCACGGGCGCGGTGGAGCGGAAGGAGACGGAGAGCTGGCCATCGAGCCACTTGCGCCCCGCGCCAACGGCCTGGGCCTTGAATTTTTTCCTGTAGGCGTCGAAGCTTTTCAGGTCAGCACCCTGGAAGGAGAAGATCGACTGCTTGGCATCGCCCACGGCGAAGATGCTGCGGCTGGCCTCGCGCGCGCCCTCGCCCGCGAAGAACTCCGCCGCCAGCGCGTTGGCGATCTCCCATTGCGCCGGGGCGGTGTCCTGCACCTCGTCGAGCAGCAGATGCTCGATGCCGCCATCGAGCTTGTAAAGCACCCAGGCGGCGCCGGGGTCGATGAGAAGCTGTCCGGTATGGCTGACGAGATCGGCGTAGCTGAGATGCGAGGCGAGGATTTTCTCGGAGCACTCCTGCGCCGCGATCGGCAGCAGCAGCCTCGCCAGATGCGCGTTCAGCGCGGCGAGTTTCGCGGCTTTCAGCTTTTCCTGAACCGCGAGGATGCGCTGGCTTTCCGCGATCAGCTCGTCCTTGAATCTGTCTTCCTCGGGCTTCAGCTTCGCGCCGCAATAGCCCTTGAAGGTGCGGGCTTTGCCGCCTGTGAGGAAACCATGCGCCCAGACATCCCAACGCGCGGCACGGTCTTCCGGTGGCAGGGCCAGCCAGTCCAGCAGCGGCTCCGTGTTCTTGATGCCAGTCGCGTTGCCGCGTTCCGCGATCTGCCGCAAAATTTCACGCAGTTGCGCCTCGCGCGACATGCGGACAGCGCCCGCGAGAATCTCCGCGGCGGTTTTTTCGCCAGCGCCAAGCGCGCCGCGCTGAATGGCGATCAACCGGTCAGTGGCGGCATCCCTCAGCAACTCCGCAGGCGCTTCCTGCACGAAAACCTGCGTAAGTGCTGCGAAATCCTGCTCGTTCGTTTCCGCCGCCAGGGCGCGCACCGCCTCGCGCACCTGTGGGTCGGCAAGTGCGGTCTCGCGCGCCTCGCGCAAGCGGCGGCCGGCTTGTTCGTCATCCGCCACCTCGAAATGCGGGGACAGCCCGGCCTCCAGCGGAAAGCGCCGCAGTAGCGACTGGCAGAAGGCGTGGATGGTCTCGATGCGCATCCCGCCCGGCAGGTCCAGCACATCGGCGAAGAGTTTGCGTGCCCGGCCAAGGGTTTTGGCGTTCGCGGGCACATCAAGTGCCGCGAAGTCGGCCCGCAGCGCCGCATCGTCCTTCACCACCCATTCGCCCAGGCGCTTGTTCAGGCGGATGCGCATCTCCGCCGCTGCCGCCTTGGTGTAGGTGAGGCAGAGGATCTTGTCCGGCGTGGTACCGGAGAGCATCAGCCGCAGCAGGCGGTCGGTGAGCAGCTTGGTCTTGCCCGAGCCCGCCGAGGCCGCGACGAAGGCGGAGGTCAGCGGATCGGAGGCGGCGCGCTGCTCCGCGTTGGCGGTGTCGATCGCGTTCATTCCGGCTCGTCCTCCCATTCGGCGCGGCGGGAAATCCCGGCATATGCATCGTATTGGTTTGGCCGGGAGGGGTGCGGGCGCGCCAGATAGGGTGTCTCGGCGCGTGCGAATTTTGCGAACAATTCCGGCAGCGCGGCGGCGGCCTGGGCGACGGCCTCGGCGATGTCCGCTTCGGTTTTGAACGGCTTGGTTTCATCCCCGGCCTCGGCCCGGCCGGAGAGCTTGAAATAGGCGAGCTCCGCCACCTTGGCGCGGAACTCCTCGCCGAACGCCCCGGCCTCGGCCATCACGGCCTCCAGCGGCAGTTGCGGCGCGGCGCCGTTCTTCACGGATTTGGCGTTCGGCACTGTGCCGGTCTTGTAGTCGATAATGCTGACCGTACCGGCGGCGCTGAGCTCGATGCGGTCGGCCCGGCCTTTCAGCAAGAAGCCGCCTGGCAGTGGCATCTCGCCACTCACCTCATGGCGCAGCGCCTTGGGCACGCCCTGCGCCGCGCGGCGGCTCAGTTCCTCCTCGATCACCCAGGCGGCGATGCGCTCCAGCCGTGCGCCCCACCATTGCTCCAGCGCCGCGCGCGGGCGTTGCTTCAGCATCTCGGCCAGCAACGCGGCGGTGAGCGCCTGCACGGCACCGGGGCGCCCGGCGGCGTCCTTGTCCTCAAAGAAGGTTGCGAGCCCGGCGTGCACGATCTCGCCGAACAGGCTCTGGTCGCTTTCCTCGTCCAGCGCGTCGAGCTCCCGGATGTTCAGGATCTTGCGGCAATAGATCGCATACGGGTCGGCCATCAGCGTGGCGACGTCGGAGATGGAGAGCGTGCCCGGCCGCGCGGCGGCGGGCGGGGTGGGGCGGGGTTTGGGGCGAAGCTGGCGGCTTTGCGGCATGTCCAACTGCGCCGCCCAGCTTGCCGCGTCGTGCCGTTCCAGTGCCAATCCGGCTCCGGCGAGCATCACCTCCAGCCTGGTGAGCCAGCGCGCGGGCACGGCCGGGGCGCGCTCGCGCCGCAGCGGGGCGGCCAGCACCACATCGCGGCAGGCGCTGGCGAGGGAGAAGAAATGATGCGCCGCTTGGCCGATCTTCTGCTCCGGCGAGGGCAGGCCGGCCAGCTTGCGCATGGGGCGGGAGAGCCAGGGGCCGGGCTCGGCCGGGGCGGGCCACACGCCTTCCACCAGCCCGCCGAGCACCGCCACGTCTACGCTTTGAAGCGCCGCCTCCTGGATGCCCCAGATGGCGATGCGCGGATGCCCGTCCTTGGCGCGGGGGCGGCGCACCACCGCGCCCTGCAGCAATTCGTCCAGCAGTTCCGCCAGCTCGTTGCGGCGAATATCCGGCATGTCCTCCAGCGCGCCGAGCATCTCCAGCAGCAGCTCGGAGAGCGCCAGTCCCGC
>NZ_JBKQJR010000190.1:0-6394 GCF_052326845.1 Acidocella sp.
TTGCTCCGCGGCCTCGATGGCGATGGACCGCAGCCGCTCCAGGTTCACATGGTCGGCATTGGTGCGGGCGGTGATGATGGGCTGGATGACGGAAACGCCGAGTTCGGTCGCCTTCTCCACCACCATGGCCGTCTTGGCGCGCTTGAGCAGGGCGAAGCAGAGCCAGGCATCGGGCTCGGGCGCCTGGGGGCGGGTTTGCTCCACCAAGGTGAGCGTGACCGATTTGCGCGAAATTTTGGTGACAGCGGCGCGCCATTCGCCGCTCACGCCATCGAAAACACGCAGGGCATCCCCCTGGGCGGCGCGCATCACATTGGCAAGGTAGTGCGATTGCGCCTCGGAAAGGGCGAGATCAGCCCCGGCGGCGAGCGGCCCGGGCACATACAGACGAATTGACGCGACACTCATGCGTCGCTGAATAGCACCATGAGCGGATTTACCGATATACGCCTCTCCGGCTGGGTGGCCCGCGTGCCACCGCGTTTTGTGCCTTATGTGCTGCTGGCGCGCCTCGACCGCCCGGTCGGCGTTTGGCTGTTGTTCCTGCCCGGGCTCTGGGCCATCTGCCTCGCCGCGCACGGATTCTGGGCCGGGCTGTGGCTGGCGGCGCTGTTCGCCGTGGGCTCGGTGGTGATGCGCGGCGCAGGCTGCGTGGTGAATGACCTGTGGGACCGCAAGATGGACGCGCAGGTGGAGCGCACCCGCGGCAGGCCCCTGGCCTCGGGCGCGGTGACGCCGATGCAGGCGCTGGTGTTTCTGGCACTGCTCTGCCTCGTCGGGCTCGGCATCCTGCTGCTGCTGAACCGCGCGGCGCAGATCCTCGGCGTGTGCTCGCTGCTGCTGGTGGCGCTGTACCCGGCGGCCAAGCGCGTGACATGGTGGC
Organism: Acidocella sp.; assembly: GCF_052326845.1. GTDB lineage: Bacteria > Pseudomonadota > Alphaproteobacteria > Acetobacterales > Acetobacteraceae > Acidocella. Next base: position 884 of record NZ_JBKQJR010000190.1, read on the forward strand.
CGCAGGTGGTTCTGGGCTTCACCTTCGGCTGGGGCGCGCCGATGGGCTATGCCGCCGCCACCGGGCATTTCTGCTCCTGGCCGTCGCTTTGCCTCTATGGCGCGGCGGTTCTGTGGATCCTCGGCTACGACACGATCTACGCGCACCAGGACCGCGAGGACGACACGATGATCGGCGTGAAATCCACGGCGCGGCTGTTCGGGGCGAAAACGCGAGAGATGCTGGCGGTGTGCTACACCGGCACGCTTCTGTTGCTGCTGCTGGCCATGGCGGGCTTCGGGCTGCATGTGTGGGGCTATGCGCTGATGCTGGTGCCCGGCGCGCTGCTCGCCTGGCAGGTTGCACGGCTGGACATAAACGACCCGGTGCGCTGCCTCGCGCTGTTCAAGCTCAACCGCGAAGTGGGACTGGCGGTGGCGGTGGCGATTTTAGTGGGGTGGATTTAGCCCGGTAGTGGGACAGTTTGGAATTTTGTTTCGGGTGGAGAGCAGCGGGCCGTGGCGAGGCAGTTTCATGACCACATAAGGGCCCCGACAAAATTATCGCGGCCGTCACGAGATGGCACCAAGCGTTAGATTCGCTCCACTAAAACATTTTCGCGACCCGCAAGGTCAACCCAAAATTCTGCTTGAACTGGCCTGAGGCGTCAATGTCGTGGTTGACCGAAACCAGGCCTTGCCACGTCGGCGAGAGGAACATCATGTAGGTCAGCCGAAGCTGATCCTCACGCGTTTTCGTTCCATTGTCGATCCCGGCAATTTTCTGTTTTCCGCCGAAGAGCCCCGCATAGCCGAATGAGATCTCGGCATTTGATGCGCCCGGCCAGCTGCGCCGCACCACATCTGTAACATCGTAGCAGAGCCAGGCGTAGATTGCGTAGGTGGAATTCTGGGTAAGTTTCTGCTGTCCGGTCCCGGACTTGTCATTATCGCCGTAGTAGGTCCAGTCAGCCGAGACATCGAGCGTGGATTTATCGCTGAGGCCCTGCGTCAGGTCCCCCTGCAGATCATTCTGCCATCGATTTTTACCGAGGTTCAGAGACCTGCGGCTATCATAAGTGCCGGTCGGAATCGAGGTATAAGTCGCCGCCGATAGCCATTGCCGCTGTTCGGGCCGATTGATGAACCAGAATCCCGGAGAAAGGATAAGATCCCCTGCTCCCGAAGCATCGCCCAGCCGGTAGCCATCGATTCTGCCGTCGGAGAGACTGCCGAACGGCTGGATCACATCAACATCGAAGGGATGACCGAAGACCTCGTTATAATAAATATACCTGGCGATTCCTATACTAACCTGGAGGTCTGTATTTTTTTTCGCCGTCCCAGTTATGGTACTGTTATATTGATTATCCGCACCGTAATCGTAATAGCCCATGGCGATGTGGGTTCCCACTGGAAAGGGAACCCAATCGAATGGCTGATAATCAATCGCCTGACTGGGCGATGCAGCCATCGTCGCGGCAGTCAATCCGCCGACTATCGCCACAATAAATCTTCGAAAAGCGATCATGGCCTGGGCTCTATTTATGTGGTTCGCCTGGTCTGCCCATAAGTCCTCTTCCCTCGCCGTCCCTACAAGACGAGCGAGGGAATTTCTGGGAAAATTACTGAGCCGTATAACCGCCGTCGATCACGAGCTCCGAACCGGTGACGAATTTGGATTCGTCCGAGGCCAGATAAACGATGCCCCAGGCGATATCGTCGGGTTCGCCCAAATGGCCGACCGGATGCAGGGCAACCAGCGCCTTATGCCGCGCCTCGGCGTCAGGCCCAGCATTCTGCACCATGGGCGTCCAGATAAAGCCGGGATGGACCGAGTTCACCCGGATGCCGGTTCCCGTTTTCGCGCAATGCAGCGCCGCAGATTTGGTGAGCAGGCGCACACCGCCCTTGCTGGCATTATAGGCGGCGAGATCGGGGTCTCCCACCAGACCCTCGATCGACGACAGGTTGATGATCGAGCCGCCCCGGTTGCCTTGCTTGATCCCGCGAATGCCATGCTTCACGCCCAGGAATACACCGTCGAGGTTGACGCTCATGAGCTTGTGCCAATCCGCGAAGGATAGCGCCTCGGCATTGCCGGGGATGGCTATGCCGGCATTGTTAACGACAATATCGAGCCGGCCAAACGCCGCGATCACGCCGTCGATCACCGTGACCCACTGCTCTTCCAGGCAGACGTTATGATTAAAGAATTTGGCGGTGCCGCCGGCCTTCTCGATTTCCGACACCGTCTCCGCGCCATTGGCGTCGCTCATGTCGGTCACGGCCACGATGGCGCCCTCGCCCGCCAGCCGCAGCGCGGTCGCACGGCCGAGACCAGAACCGCCGCCGGTAACCAGAGCAACTTTGTCCTGCAAACGATTCATGTAGCTATCTCCTAGAGAAATGTCGTGAAAAAATGCATTCGCGCGCCGTTCGTCTTGATCAGGCGCTTAGCCTCAAGCTTGAACTCAACCGTAATTTTTCGCCGCTCCATGACGCACCTCCGGTGGAATAAAAAACACCTATTCAGTATCTTTAACACCGGCAGCAGGCCAATACGCGCAAACGACCACCATAGCGAAAACTAATTGTCAAGGGCACGAGCGTCCTATGTCCAGCCCCATCTGCTGCGAAAATCTTAAAATGAAAATCTTAAAAATACGTTCCAGCTAAAATGGGTAAATGTCCGCTTCTCGGCAGGCGACCAAGGCGCTCGAGTGCCCAGCTTGGGCGCTTAGCCGCACCTTTTGGTGCGGAAATCCGGTGCAAATATCCGCTTGTGGTGACGGATGCTTCCCGGCCTGGAATGCCAGCCAGCACCTTTGGCGCCTGAAACAGAGTTCAGGCTGACCCACCACCGATTCAATCGGCGCTTGACGCCAACGGGCATTCCGCAACAAGATTGCCACATCCGGGGTGCCCGCGCTGTGCGGGCTGAGATCATACCCGTTGAACCTGCCTGGGTAATGCCAGCGAAGGGAGTAATTATATGCTACGCCGTAGGTTTATCTCGTCCGCCGCCGCTACTCTAGCCGCCCCTGCCCTGGCCCGCGCCGGGACGGCGCAAAAATTCACCCTCATCCTGGACTGGTTCATCAACCCGGACCATGCGCCGCTCTTCGCTGCCAAATATTGCGGCGCCTTCGCCCGCGCCGGGCTGGATGTGAAGCTCATCGCCCCCACCGACCCGGACCTGCCGCCGCGCCTCGTCGCCGCCGGGCAGGCCGATGCCTGCCTGAGCTACCAGCCCCAGCTTTATCTGCTGGTCGACCAGGGCCTGCCCGTGCGCCGCACCGGCACGCTCATTAACAAGCCCCTGAACACGCTCACCGCGCTGAAGGAAAGCGGCGTGACCAAGCTCGCCGACCTCAAGGGCCGCAAGATCGGCTACTCGGTGGCCGGGGTGGAGACAGTGCTGATCGGCACGATGCTGAAATCCGCCGGGCTGACTCTGGCCGACGTGACGCTGGTGAACGTGAACTTCAACCTCGTCACGGCGCTGCAATCGCGCGAGGTGGATGCGGTGATCGGCACGTACCGCACATATGAGGATATCCAGCTCCAGCAGGCGGGGCTGAACCCGGTGATCTTCGCGCCCGAGGATTACGGCGTGCCAATGGCGGACGAGTTGATCCTGCTCTCGCGCGAGGCCGGGCTGAAGGCGCTGGCCGGGTTCCTGGCCGCGCTGCGTGAAGGCGTGGCAGCACTTGAGGCCGCCCCGGAGAAAATGCTGGCGCTGTTCCTGAAGGACAACCCCAGCCTGAACGACAAGTTGGACATCGCCTCCTGGCACGCGCTGCCGCCCTATTTCGCGCGTGATCCGGCGGCGCTGGATACGGCCCGCTACACGAAGTACCGGGACTTCATGCGCGCGGCCGGGCTGATCAAGCAGAACCTGCCGCTGGAGTCCTACGCGGTGCAGATCGCCACTTAGCCATGTCCCCGCCCGGCATCGTCATCGAGAACCTCGGTCTGCGCTATGCCGGGGAGAGCATTTTCGAGAACCTCAGCCTCTCGCTCCCGGCCGGGCGGTTTTCCGTGCTGCTGGGGCCTAGCGGCGTGGGCAAGACCAGCCTGCTGCGGATCATCGCCGGGCTGGAGGCGCCAGCCGAGGGCAGCGTGCGCGCGGAGGATGGCGAGAAGCTGGCCGGGCGCGTGGCCTACATGGCGCAACAGGATCTGCTGCTGCCCTGGGCCAATGCGCTGGACAATGTGATGCTCGGGGCGGTGCTGCGCGGCGAGCGGCGCGATCCGCAACGGGCGGCGGCACTACTGCAACGCGTGGGGCTGGGGCACCGCATGCGCGCTTTGCCCGCCACGCTCTCCGGCGGCGAGCGCCAGCGCGTGGCCCTGGCCCGCACACTGTACGAGAACCGCCCGATGGTGCTGATGGACGAGCCGTTCTCGGCACTGGACGCGATCAGCCGCGCCCGCATCCAGGACCTCGCAGCGGAGCTGCTGGCCGGGCGCACGGTGCTGCTGATCACGCATGATCCGCTGGAAGCCTGCCGGCTTGGGCATACCCTCTCTGTGCTCGCGGGCAACCCGGCGACGCTGGCAGCACCACTCGCCGTGCCAGGCCTGCCGCCGCGTGCCCCGGATGACGACGCCGTGCTGCACATGCAGGGCGAACTGCTGCGCCGCCTTGCCGCGCTGAGCCCGGCATGATCCGCCCGCTCATCACGCTTGCGGTGTTCGTGGCGCTCTGGTGGGGCATCTCGGCCTATGCCGGAATCCCGCCTTATATGCTGCCCAGCCCGCAGGCCGTGGGTGCTGCGCTGTGGACGCAGCGCGACTATCTCGCCGCCAACGCGGCGGTCACGCTGGCGGAAATCGGCATCGGGCTGGTAGGCGGGGCGCTGCTTGGCGCACTGGCGGCTCTGGCGGTGGCGGCCTCGCCCGTCCTGCAACGCTGGCTGCTGCCGGTGCTGGTGCTCAGTCAGGCGATCCCGGTTTTCGCCCTGGCGCCGCTGGCCGTGCTGTGGCTGGGCTTCGGCCTCGCCTCCAAGGTGGCCATGGCCATGCTGGTGATCTTCTTCCCCGTCACCGCGAATTTTCTCGACGGGCTGCGCCGCACCGAGCCGGGCTGGCTGGATCTGGCGCGGACCATGAACGCCCGGCCCGCTTACGTGCTGCTTCGGTTGCGCCTGCCCGCCGCCCTGCCTGCCCTCGCCTCCGGCCTGCGCGTGGCCGCGGCGGTGGCGCCGATTGGTGCAATCCTCGGCGAATGGGTCGGCGCATCCTCCGGGCTTGGCTATGTGATGCTGAACGCCAATGCACGGATCCAGCCGGACCTGATGTTCGCGGCGTTGGTTGTGCTGATGGCGATCGCCATCGGGATGTACGTGGCCGTGGATAAAACACTGCGACGCCTGCTGCGTTGGGCGCCGGGCGGATAGGCAATCGGCATAGGGGGCGATCATCACTGATCGCTCCCCTGCCACACCACCCGGCATGCGGGTCCGCACCGGGCGGTTCGAGAGATTGAGGTTAGGCGAGTCTGGGCATTCCTAGCTGGTCTGCCCAC
>NZ_JBKQJR010000191.1:0-24684 GCF_052326845.1 Acidocella sp.
GACCCGCATACCTTGCCCTCGCCGCTCATCGGCAAGCGCCCGCCCGCATTCTCCCTGCCCGGCGCCGGGGGCATGCAGGGCTTCGCCAATACCGATATTTCCGCTCCGCCCAAGCCCATGCTGGTGAACTGGTTTGCCTCCTGGTGTGTGCCGTGCCTCCAGGAAGCGCCGATGCTGGCCAATCTGGCGGCCTCGGGTCTCGGCATCTGGGGCATCGCCTATGAGGATGACCCGCAGGCGCTCTCGCAATTTCTGGCGCAGAATGGCAACCCTTATCAGCGCCTCGCCGCCGATGCGGATGGCACCACCGCCATAAACTGGGGCGTTTACGGCGTGCCGGAGACCTATTTCATCGACAAGACCGGCATCGTCCGCTGGCGCTATGCCGGGGCGCTGACCGATGACGTGGTGGCCAGCGTGCTCAACCCGCTGCTGGCGAGGTATTCATGAGGAAGCTCTGGCTCGCCCTCGCGCTGCTTCCCGCCCTGGCGCTGGCGCAGGACATGGTGACGCGCGACGGCGTAACGCTGACCCCGGCGCAGGAGACGCGGGCCGAGGCGATTGGCGACCAGCTGCGCTGCCTGGTCTGCCAGAACGAGAGCATCGAGGAGTCCAACGCCAAGCTGGCCGGGCAGCTGCGCGGCATCATCCGCCAGCAGGTGGTGCAGGGCGTGCCGGATCAGGACATCATGAACTACATGGTGCAGCGTTACGGCATCTTCGTGCTGCTGAAGCCGCCGGTCTCGCCGCTTACCTGGCTGCTTTACGCCATGCCGGTGCTGGCTTTGCTTCTGGGCGCGGTGGCGTTCTGGGCGGCGCGGCGCGGCGCGGCGCCCCCTGTCCCGCTTACCGACGCCGAACGCGCCCGGCTGGATGAACTGCTATGATCTTCGCCGCCATGCTGGTCCTGGCGCTGGTGCTCACCGCGCCGCTGGCCCTCGCCTTCCGCCCGCCTAAATTTTTACAGAACCGGCGCGAGGCAGCACTTGCCACCCACCGCGCCCAGCTTGCCGAGTTGCAGCGCGACCATGAGGAAGGACGCATCGGCGAGGCCGAATACAAGGCGGCAACGCTGGAGGTGGAGCGCCGCCTGCTGGCGGCAGACGGTTTCACCGCCCCGCAACTCACCGGCAATGCCAAGCCCCTGCTGATCGCCACCATCATCGCCCTGCCCATCATGGCCTTCGCATTGTACCTGCCCGGCAGCACGCCTACCGTGCCCTCGGAGCCGCATACGCAATGGGTGGCGCGTCAGGCGGTGGAGAAAGCCCGGCTGGACCAGTTAATCTCCATGCTGCGGGCGCGTCTCGCCACAGTCGATCCAAATTCCGCCGATGCCAGCCAGGGCCAGGCATATCTGGCCGAGGCGCTGGCCGAGGAGGCTGGTGCCATCACGCCCGAGGCGCTCGCGCTGTTCCAGCAATCCCTGGCCCATGCGCCGGAAGATGCCTCCTGGCGGCCGCTGGACGAGCAGCGCATAGCCCAGGCGCGGGCGGCGGCTTCACAATAGGGTAAAAACGCTTACATTGGCCGGCATGGAAAAGCAGACCGAAGACGCCGCCAAAGAGCCGGTAAAGACGCCGGAGCCCCAGAAACTGCCGAAGGAGATCGGCGGGCCGAAGGGGCCGGAGCCGACCCGCTACGGCGACTGGGAGAAAAACGGCCGCTGCACGGATTTCTGAGGCGTGGCCTCTGCTTATCTTTACCTGCTGCTGGCGATTTTCGCGGAAGTCACCGCGACCTCGGCCCTAAAGCTGGCTGACGGCTTCACCCGCCTGCTGCCCTCGCTGATCGTCGTCGTCGGGTACTGCATCAGCTTCTATTCGCTCTCGTTGGCGGTGCGGGTCATTCCGCTCGGCTATGCCTATGCGCTGTGGTGCGGCATCGGCATCGTCGTCATCGTCGGCGTGGGATATTTCTACTATCGCCAGCCGGTGGACCTGGCTGGGATGTTCGGCGTCGGGCTGATCATGTCCGGGGTGGCCGTGTTGAATCTGTTCTCGAAGATGGCGGTACGCTGACGCCGAGCCGGAAAGCTTAGAGTGCGATCGCACTCTAACTTATTGATGAGAGACTGATTCACGTTTGAGGTTCAATCGCGAAGCGATTCAACCTCAAACGATCAGGCTCTAGAACGCGCTCTTCACCACGCCGCCATCAACGCGCAATGCAGCACCCGTGGTGGCTGAGGCGAGCGAACTGGCAACGTAGGTGACCATCGCCGCCACTTCCTCCGTCGTGGCGAAGCGCTTGATGAGGGAGGTCGGGCGCACCTTCTCGAAGAAATTCTTCTCGAACGTCTCCAAGGTCATCCCCTCTGCCTTGGCCAGAGCATCCACGAACTCGCCCACGCCGCGGGAACTCGTCGGGCCTGGGAGCACGCTGTTCACGGTGATGCCGGTGCCCGCCACCTCTTCCGCCAGACCTCGCGCCACCGCGATCTGCGCACTCTTCGTCATGCCGTAATGGATCATCTCCGCCGGGATCTGGACCCCGCTCTCGCTGGAGATGAAAATGATGCGCCCCCAGTTGGCGCGCTTCATCGCGGGCAGATAAAGGCGCGAGAGACGCACGCCGCTCAGCACGTTCACTTCGAAAAAGCGGCGCCAATCCTCGTCCGGAATGTCCTCGAAAGCTTTCGGCTCGAAGATGCCGAGATTATTGACCAGGATTGCCACCCCCGGATGCGCCTTAGCCAGGGCCTCGGCGGTGTTGGCATCGGTGAGATCGCCGGCGAAGCCGAGCACGTCCCCACCCTCTGCCTTCAGCTTGGCCACGGCCGCATCCACCGCCTTTTGCTTGCGGCCAGAGATGATCACCCGCGCCCCTTCCTTCGCCAGCGAGGCGGCGATGGCATTGCCGATGCCCGCCGTGCTGCCGGTAACTAGCGCAAGCTTGCCCTTGATGCCGAGATCCATGTGAAATTCCCTTAAATATTCTTTATTTTAGAACATCACGGATATTTGGCGCGCGGGGTAAAATGCAAGCCCAACTGGCTACCCGTTGTCACCTTTCGCCGCCACGCGCTCGATGCGCTTGTCCGGCACGACCCAGAGCAATGCGGGAAGCCACAGCGTTGCATAGGCCAAACGCGGTAATCCGGCGGTGGCGATGCCGATTCCGGCCAGGTACAACAGCAAGGAGATCCAGCCTTTGGCGTCGTGCCCTACCGCCCGGGCAAGAACGCTCTGAGCGCCCTGATGCACGATAAGCGCTGCTTGCAGGATCAGATAGGCGATAGCCGCCATGAAGAGGTCGAACCCAAACAGCGCCACTGGCCAGCGCGCCAACTTGTTCTCGTCGATCCAACCGGTGGTGAACGGCAGCAGCGAGAGCCAGAACAGCAGATGCAGGTTGGCCCAAAGCACATTGCCCGTAACCGTGGGGCTCACCTGGAACATGTGATGGTGGTTGTTCCAGTAGATGCCGATATAGACGAAGCTCAGCACGTAAGAGAGAAACACCGGCCACAGGGCAAGCAGATCGGCCAGGGTATCGCCGTGCGGCACATGGAGTTCCAGCACCATCACGGTGATGATGATAGCCATCACGCCGTCGGTGAAGGCCTCCAGCCGGCCTTTATGCATTCGCATTTTCCAGCTTCGCCAGCTTCACCAGATTGCCCAGCACGTCCCGCGCCAGCCCCATGCGCGCCGCCACGTCCATATCCCGCGCCACCACCAGCTTCTGGTCCGGCCGCAGCTTCACCAGCCCGCCCTTGGTGCCGATCCATTGGATCAGCCCGGCGGGGTTGGAGAAATCGTTCTTGCGGAAGGCGATGACCATGCCTTTCGGCCCGGCATCGAGCTTCTCCACATTCGCCGCGCGGCAGGCGCGCTTAAGCGCCACCGTTTCCAGCAGGTTTTCCACCTCGGGCGGCAGCGGCCCGAAGCGGTCCGCCAGTTCCGCCGCCAGCGCTTCGCTCTCGGCGTCCGAGGTGAGCGCGCCGATACGCCGGTACAGGCCGAGGCGCACCGGCAGGTCCGCCACATAGGTCTCGGGGATGAGCACCGGCAGGCCGAGGTTGATGTTCGGCGTCCAGTCCCGCTCCACCACCTTCTCTTTGCCCTTGGCGCGGATGGCGTTCACCGCGTCCTCCAGCATCTGCTGGTACAGCTCGATGCCAACCTCACGGATATGGCCGGATTGCTCGTCGCCCAGCAGGTTCCCCGCGCCGCGCAGGTCCAGGTCGTGGCTCGCCAGGGTGAAGCCCGCGCCGAGCGTGTCCAGCGTCTGCATCACTTCCAGCCGCTTCTCGGCAGCGGCGGAGAGGCGGTGGTGCGGCGGCCAGGTAAGGTAGGCATAGCCGCGCTGCTTGCCGCGCCCCACGCGCCCGCGCAGCTGGTAGAGCCCCGCCAGCCCGAACATGTCCGCCCGGTAGATGATCAGCGTGTTCACCGCCGGCATGTCGAGCCCGGATTCCACGATATTGGTGGCGAGCAGCACATCGTACTTGCCCTCGCCGAATTCGGTCATCACCCGCTCAAGCTCGGTGGGTGCCAAGCGGCCATGGGCCATGATCGTGCGGATATCGGGCACAATCTCGCGCAGCCGCGCGGCCATGGGGTCCAGATCCTCGATGCGCGGCACGACACAGAAAATCTGCCCGCCGCGGAATTTTTCGCGCGCGATGGCTTCCTTAATTACCAGGCTGTCGAACGGCATGATGAAGGTGCGCACTGCAAGGCGGTCCACCGGGGGCGTGGTGATGAGCGAGAGGTCGCGCACGCCGGTGAGCGCCAGTTGCAGCGTACGCGGGATCGGCGTGGCGGTGAGCGTGAGCACATGCACGTCGGCCTTCAGCTCCTTCAGCCGCTCCTTATGCTTCACGCCGAAATGCTGTTCTTCGTCCACGATCAGCAGGCCGAGATCGGAGAATTCCACGCCCTTGGCCATCAGCGCATGCGTGCCGATGACAATGGAGATTTCACCGCTGGTGAGCCCCGCCTTCACCGCCGTGGCCTCCTTGGCCGTGACCATGCGCGAGAGCTGCGCCACCTTTACCGGCAGCCCGGCGAAGCGCGCCGAGAAGGCGCGGTAATGCTGGCGGGCGAGCAGCGTGGTCGGCACCACCACCGCCACCTGCGTACCGGCCATGGCGGCGACGAAGGCGGCGCGTAGGGCGACTTCCGTCTTGCCGAAGCCGACATCGCCGCAGATCAGCCGGTCCATAGGCTTGCCGGCCGCGAAATCCTCGATCACGTCGGAGATCGCCTTCGCCTGATCCTCGGTCTCGGTATAGGGGAAGCGCGCACAGAACTCGGCGAAGGCGCCGTCGTCAGCGGCGAGCATCGGGGCGTCGCGCATCTGCCGCTCGGCGGCAAGGCGGATGAGCCCGGCCGCCATGTCCTGGATTCGGTTCTTGGCCTTGGCCTTGCGCGCCTGCCAGGAGGCACCGCCGAGCTTGTCGAGCGTCACCCCGTCGCCTTCATTGCCGAAGCGCGAGAGCAGATCGATATTCTCCACAGGCAGGAACAGCTTGTCCCCGCCATCGTAGATCAGCTTGAGGCAGTCATGCGCCGCGCCGTTCACGGTCACGGTTTCCAGCCCCTCGTAGCGGCCGATGCCGTGGTCCTGATGCACCACGAGGTCGCCAGCCTCGATCTCGGTCGCGTCGGCGATGAACTGGTCGGCGCGTTTCTTGCGCTTGGGCGGTCGGGCGATGCGGCTGCCGAGCAGGTCCTGCTCCGCCACAACGGCCAGGCGATCGGTGACGAAGCCGCGCTCCAGTGGCAGCACCACCAGCGCCACAGTGCCGCGCGGCAAGGCGCGTGCCTCGTCCGCCGTGGCCACGGCGCGGGCCTCGCGGATGCCGTGCTCCTTCAGCATCAGCGACAGGCGCTCGCGCGAGCCGAAGCTCCAGGCGGCGAGGATGATGGTGCGGCCGGACTCTGCCCATTTGCCCTTAAGCTCGGCAAAGGCATCGAACGCCGCGAGCGGCTGGCCGGTGAGGATGGGGCCAGGGCGGCCGCCGATATCCACGCCCGGAGCACCGCCATCGGGCTTGGAGAACGGGGTGATTTCGAAGCACGGGCCTTTGGCCAGGGCGGCGTCCCAGCCTTCGCGGTCCAGGTACAGCATGCCGGGCGGAATGGGCCGGTAGATGGGCTCGCCCGCGCGGGCCGGGGCGCGACGCTCGGCGTAATGGTCGGCGATCAGCTCAAGCCGCGCCGCCACCGCGCCCTCGACTTGGTGGTCTAGGCTGACCGACGCGCCGGGCACGTAGTCGAAGATCGTGTCCATGCTTTCGGCGAAGAGCGGGGCGTAATGCTCGATGCCGGGGTGGCGATGGGCCTCGGTGACCGAGACATAGAGCGGGTCTTCCACCGCCTTCGGGCCGAACAGCTCGCGCCAGTTGGTGCGGAGGCGGGCGACGGAAGCGCCGTCGAACGAAACTTCCGAGGCCGGGTGGAAGTCGAGCCGGGGCAACGCCTCGCCGCTGCGCTGGGTCTCGGGGTCGAAGCGCTTGATGCTTTCGATGGTGTCGCCGAACAGGTCGATACGCACCGGCGCGGCTTCACCGGCGGGGAACACGTCGATAATGCTGCCACGGAGCGAAAATTCACCCGCTTCCATCACCGTGCCGGTGCGGCGGTAGCCGTCGGCGTCCAGGAAGGCGGCGATATCGTCCAGCGACACCAAGTCGCCCACGGCGAGGCTCATGCCTGCCCCGGCCAGCGCCTTGCGTGGCAGGACTTTTTGTAACGCCGCGTTCACGGTGGTGAGCACGATGCGCTTCTTGCCCGGCTCCGCCTGCAGGCGGCTCAGGGCCGCGATGCGCTCGGCGATGATGCCGCCATTAGGGGAAACGCGGTCGTAGGGCAGGCAGTCCCAGGCCGGGAAGGTGAGGATTTCGGCCTCCGGGCCGAAGAACGCGATCTCCTCGGCCAGGGCGGCGAGGCGCGTGTCGTCCCGCGTGATATGCAGCACTGGCCCGTGATGTTCGGCCAGGCGGCGAACCAGAACCAGCGCATCTACGCCGTCCGGCGCGCCGTAAACCGGGATCATGCGCGGTTGAGGGCCGCTTCGCGGATGCGGCGGAACATCGGGCTGTCGGCATAGTCGGGAATCGGCAGGCGGCCGGTGAGCCAGTCGGCCAGCTCGGCGTCCGGGAACTCCATCACCGCTTCCAGCTCGTCCAATTCGGCCTCGCTCATGGCGCCGATATTCGCCTTCACGAAATCGCCGATCATCAGGTCATTCTCATAGGTACCGCGATGCTGCGCACGGAAGATGATCCGGCGGCGGCGGGTGTCCAGTTCGGTGTGGTCTGTGTCGGTCATGGCGGGTTGCGGTATAGGCGCGGTTTGGCCAAGAGTCAGCATGTGACGATGGATATTCTGCTCCCCCTGCGCGCCCCGATCTCCACCCTGCCCGGCCTGGGGCCGAAGCTGGCCGCCCTGGTGGCAAAGCTGGTGGGGGGCGGCACCGTGCGCGACGTGCTGTTCCATTTGCCCGTGGATTTCCACGACCGCCGCGCCACGCCCAAAATCGCCGAGGCCAGGCCGGGGAGCATTGCCACGCTGCGGGTGGAGGTGATCCGCCATGAGCCGCCCGCGCGCCAGAGCCAGCCGCACCGGGTGATCATCGGTGACGGCACGGGCTTTGCCGAAATCGTGCTGTTCCACGCGGCGCGGCTGGTGCAGTTTCCCATCGGCGCGAAGCTGACCGTTTCCGGCAAGCTGGAGCGCTTCAACGACGTGCTGGCAATGGCGCACCCCGATTATGTGGTGTCCCAGGCGCAGGAGCGGGATTTCCCGTGGATCGAGCCGGTCTGGCCGCTGGCCGCCGGGGTCGTGCCACGAATCATGCGCCGGGCGGCGTTGGGCGCGCTGGCGCGGTTGCCGGATTTCCCCGAATGGCACGACAAGGCGTTGCTGGCTAAGCGGGGCTGGCCGGGCTTCGTGGCGGCGTTGCACGCGCTGCATGCGCCCACGGAGGTGCCGGACCATCGCCCCGCCGAGCGCCTGGCTTATGACGAACTGCTCGCCCGCCAGCTTACCTTCGCCATCGTGCGCGGTATGCGCCGCCGCCGTCCGGGCCGGCCGCTGCTGGGCGATGGCAGGCTGCGCAAGGCGGCGCTCGCGCGCTTCGGTTTTGCCCCCACCGCCGGGCAGTTGCAGGCTTTGGCCGAGATCGACGCCGATATGGCCGCGCCGCATTGCATGCTGCGCCTGCTGCAAGGTGATGTCGGCTCCGGCAAGACTCTGGTGGCATTGCTCGCCTGCCTGCGCGCGGTGGAGGCAGGCACCCAGGCGGCGTTCCTGGCGCCAACGGAAATACTGGCCAAGCAGCATCTCGCCACCTTCCAGAAGCTCTCGCCCGTGCCGGTGGCGCTGCTCACCGGCAATGTGAAGGGTGCCGCGCGGCGTGAGATTCTCGCGGGGCTGGCGGATGGTAGCCTGAAGATCGTCATTGGCACGCACGCGATCTTTCAGAAGCATGTGGAGTTCCATGATCTCGGCCTCGCGGTGATCGACGAACAACATCGTTTCGGGGTCGATCAGCGTCTGGCCCTAGGGCAGAAGGGCGATGCGACGGACCTGCTGGTGATGACGGCGACGCCGATCCCGCGCACGCTGCTGCTCACGCACTGGGCCGAGATGGATGTTTCCCGCATCACCGAAAAACCCAAGGGCCGCGAGAAGATCACCACCACGCTGCACAGTCTTTCCGAACTGGAAAAGGTGGAGGCCGCGATCGCGCGCGCCATCGCGGCGGGCGGGCGCGTGTACTGGGTCTGCCCGCTGGTGGCGGAATCGGAAGTGCTGGACATCACCGCCACGGAAATGCGCTTCGGCCAGCTGCGCCAGCGTTTTGGCGATGTGGTGGCGATGGCGCATGGCAAGATGGACCCGGCGCAGCGCGACGCGGCGCTGCGCGATTTTGCGGAGGGGCGGGCGCAAATTTTGGTGGCAACCACGGTGATCGAGGTCGGCGTAGATGTGCCGGAGGCGAATGTGATGGTGATCGAGCATGCCGAGCGCTTCGGCCTGGCGCAGCTGCACCAGCTGCGCGGGCGCGTGGGGCGCGGTGCCGCGAAAAGCTATTGCCTGCTGCTGCATGATTCCAAGCTGGGCCAGACGGCGGGCAAACGCCTCTCACTGTTGCGCGACACCGAGGACGGGTTTCTCATCGCCGATGAGGATTTCCGCCTGCGCGGCGCGGGGGATTTTCTGGGCACGAAACAATCTGGTCTGCCCGGATACCGCCTCGCCGACCCGGAAAAACACGCGGCGCTGCTGGACATGGCGCGCCAGGATGCGGTGCTGTTGCTGCAACGCGACCCGAAGCTGGAGAGCGAGCGCGGACAGGCGGCGCGGGTGCTGCTCAACCTGTTCGACCAGCGCGAAGCGATCCAGACGGTAAGGGCGGGATAGCATGCCACCGTACCCCGCCCGCCCGCAGGTCGGCATCGGTATCGTTCTGCTCCGTGGCGATGAAGTTCTGCTCGTGAAGCGCGGCAAGGCGCCCGCGCTTGGCGCCTGGGCCCTGCCCGGCGGCAGGCAGGAGCTGGGCGAAACGGCGGAAGAGGCCGCACGGCGCGAATTGCTGGAAGAGACGGGCCTCGCCTGCGGGCAGCTCACGCTTGTTGGCCATGTCGACTCAATCCACCACGACCCGCACGGGCGCATCCAGTTTCACTACACCATTCTCGACTTCACCGGCCGCTACGTGGGCGGCGAGGCCCGCCCCGGCGATGATGTGACGGATTGCGCCTGGGTACGGGAGCAGGAATTCGACGATTACGGCCTGTGGGACGAAGCCCGAAAAATCGTCCTCAAAGCATTTTCCGTAGTGCCGCCTTGAATTTTTTTGAATCCGGCGAGGCTTTTGAGGAAAACCAGTCCTCCAGCCCGCCATTCTTGTTCACCAGATATTTGTAGAAGTTCCAGCGCGGCTTGGAGAGAAACCCGCCCTGCCCCGCCGCCCATGTGAAGAACGGGTGCGCCTTCGGCCCCTTCACATGCACCTTGCTCATCATCGGGAAGTCCACGCCGTAATTGATCTCGCAGAACCGCCCGATCTCCTCCTCGCTGCCCGGCTCCTGCGCACCGAAATCGTTGCACGGCACGCCGATGACCACGAGCCCAGAGGGAGCGAATTCTTTCCACACCGCCTGCAGCGCCGTGTATTGCGGGGTGAAGCCGCATTTGCTCGCCGTGTTCACCACCAGCAGCGGGCGCCCGGCCAACGCGCTCAGCGGATAGGGCTTGCCCTGCAGGGTCTCGAACGAGAAATCGTAGGCGCTGGCCATTTTCACCCCCGGAATTTACACTCGGCGCATGAGCACTGAACCACCAATCTCGGCACTGATCAACGTAATGGCCGCCTTGCGTGACCCGGAAACCGGCTGCCCTTGGGACAAGGAGCAGAGTTTCGAGACTATTGCACCCTACACCATCGAAGAAGCCTACGAGGTGCGGGCGGCGATCGAGTCCGGCGAGCCGGAGCAGCTTAAGGATGAGCTGGGGGATCTGCTGTTCCAGGTGGTGTACCACGCCCAGATGGCCGCCGAGCGCGGCTGGTTCAATTTCGACGATGTGGCGCGCGGCATTACCGGCAAGATGATCCGCCGCCACCCGCATGTGTTCGGGGACGAGGCCGCGCGCACCGCGGCGGGGCAGACAGCCGCCTGGGAGGCGCAGAAAGCCGAGGAGCGCCTGGCCAAGGCGCAGCACGGCGTGCTGGAAGGCGTGGCCACCGGCCTGCCCGCGCTCAAGCGGGCGCAGAAGCTCACCGCCCGCGCGGCACGGGTGAAGTTCGACTGGCCGAATGCCGAGGCGGTACTGGACAAGCTGGCGGAGGAAACCGCCGAGTTGCGCGCCGAATTACCCGCTGCGGCACCGGATCGGATCAAGGACGAGTTGGGCGACATGCTGTTCGTGCTGGCGAACCTCGCCCGCAAGCTGGGGCAGGATGCCGAGGCCTGCCTGGAAGGCGCGAATGAGAAATTCATCCGGCGCTTTTCCCGCGTCGAGGCGTTGCTCGCCGCCGAGGGGAAGACCCCGGCTTCGTCCAGCCTGGACGAGATGGACAGCCTATGGAACGCCGCAAAGCGGGAGGGATTATGAAAACGCTACTTGAAGGTTACGAGCGCTTTCGCAAAGGCTATTGGCAGGAACACGAGGAACTCTATTCCACCCTGGCGCGGGACGGGCAGTCGCCCCCGGCGATGGTGATCGCCTGCGCCGATTCCCGCGTGGCGCCGGAGGCGATCTTCGACTGCGCCCCGGGCGAGATTTTCGTGGTGCGCAATGTAAGCGCCCTAGTGCCGCCTTACGCGCCGGACGCCAGCACTCACGGCACCTCGGCGGCGCTGGAATTCGCCGTCACCGCGCTGGAGGTACGCAGCATCGTCGTCATGGGCCATTCGCGCTGCGGCGGCATCCGCGCGCTGATGCAGCCCGATGGCAGCCATGGGGACTTCCTCGAATCCTGGATGGAGATCGCCAAATCCGCGCGCCAGCGGGTTTGCGATTCACCCGATATGCCGGAGGATTTCGACGCGCGCTGCTATGCCTGCGAGCATGAGGCAATCCGCGTCTCGCTCGCCAATCTGCTTACCTTTCCCTGGATTGCCAAGCGTGTGCGCGATGGAAGGCTGACCCTGGCGGGGATGCATTTTGACGTGGAGACGGGGACGCTGGAGAGCGTGGCCTGAACTCTATTTGCCTTGTAGGGAAATCGCTTGTGTGACATGCTGCGTCCACAACAAAACCAAACAGGACGCAGTCATGGCCATCAATTCCAAGCACCCCGAAACACTCGCCCTGCACGCCGGCTGGCGGGCTGATGCCACCACAGGCTCGGTGGCGGTGCCTATTCACCAGACCACTTCCTACCAGTTCCACTCGCCTGAGCACGCCGCGAACCTGTTTGCGCTGAAGGAATTCGGGAACATCTACACCCGCATCATGAACCCGACCACGGACGTGCTGGAGCAGCGTCTGGCGGCCATCGAGGGCGGCGTGGCAGCGCTGGCGGTGGCCTCGGGCCAAGCGGCTTCAGCCTTCTCGCTGCAGAACCTGGCCCGCGCCGGGGACAACGTGGTGGCCTCCACGGACCTTTATGGCGGCACCTGGAACCTGTTCGCCAACACGCTGAAGGACCAGGGGATCGAGGTGCGCTTTGTGGACCCGGTGGACCCGGAGGCTTTCGCCCGCGCCACCGATGACCGCACCCGCGCCTATTATGCCGAAACCCTGCCGAACCCGAAGCTGCGCCTGTTCCCGATCGCGGAAGTCGCCGCCATCGGCCGCAAGTTCGGCATCCCGCTGATTGTGGACAATACCGCCGCCCCGCTGCTGGTGCGCCCCTTCGAGCATGGCGCGGCCGTGGTGGTGTATTCCACCACCAAGTACATTGGCGGGCACGGCACCAGCATCGGCGGCGTGATCATCGATGGCGGCAATTTCGACTGGGGCGCGTACCCGGAACGCCAGCCGCTGCTCAACACGCCGGACCCCTCCTACCACGGCGCTGTGTGGAGCGAGGCGGTGAAGCCGCTGGGGCCGATCGCCTATATCATCCGCGCCCGCGTGGTGTTGCTGCGCGATCTTGGGGCTGCCTTGTCGCCGTTCAACGCCTTCCAGATCATCCAGGGCATCGAGACGCTGCCGCTGCGCATCACCCGCCACTCGGAGAATGCGGAAGCGGTGGTGAAATTCCTGACCTCCCGCAAGGACGTGACCAAGGTGATCCATCCCAGCCTCGCCACCGGGCGGGAGAAGGAGTTGGCCGACAAGTACCTGAAGGGCGGCAAGGGCGGGCTGGTCGGCTTCGAGCTGGCCGGCGGCGCCGAGGCGGGGAAGAGGTTCATCTCCACCCTGCAGCTGTTCTACCATGTCGCCAATATCGGCGATGCGCGCTCGCTCGCCATCCACCCGGCCAGCACCACGCATAGCCAGCTCTCCGAGGCCGAGCAGGCGGCGACCGGCGTTACCCCCGGCTATGTGCGGCTCTCCATCGGGCTTGAGCATATCGAGGATATCATCGCCGACCTCTCCCAGGCGCTCGACGCGGCGGCGTGACGAAACCGGGGCGGGCATCTGGCCCGCCCTTTTCGTTTCAGGCCAATTACAATTAGCCGCTGCCGCTGGTGCGGCCTGAAAAGCTGTGCAAGGTTTTCAGCATGGCAATCCTTCCGAATGTTGACAGGCTTCCCTCCGGTTCCGCCCACGCGCGCAAGTGGATCGCTCCTGCCATTGGGGCGGCAGTGCTGCTCTTCCTGCTGGTGCAGATGAACCCGTTCGTGCAGATCAGCTCCGGCTATGCCGGCGTGCTCACCGATTTCGGCTCCGTGCAGTCGGCGCCGCTCAGCCCCGGGCTGCATTTCGTCGTTCCGATCTACCAGCAGGCCATCCCGGTTTCCGTACAGCCGCAGACCGTTACCAGCGACGAGACGGCCTCGACGCACGACCTCCAGCAGGTGACGACCTCAATCGCCGTGACCTTCCATGTCGCCCCGGCCGACGCGCCGGACTTCTACCAGAATTTCCGCGATTTCGACACGCTGGGTAGCCGCATCATCGCCCCGGCTGTGTCCAACGACGTGAAGGAAGTGACCGCGAATTACGACGCCGAGGAGCTGGTGACGAAGCGTGATGCCGTGGATGAGCAGATCAAGCAGCTCATCGTCGCCTCGCTGGCGCCATATAAGCTGACTGTTGAGGCCGTGAACGTGTCCAACTTCGCGTTCTCCGACGCCTATGCCCAGGCCATCGAGCAGAAGCAGGTGGCGCAGCAGCAGGCGCTGCAGGCGCAGTACACGCTGCAGCAGACGCAGATATCCGCCCAGCAGCAGGTGGTGCAGGCCAAGGCCCAGGCCGACGCTGCCGTGGCGACGGCGCAGGGCCAAGCCCAGGCGCTGCTGCTCACCGCCGATGCGCAGGCCAAGGCCAACGCGCTGATCGCCCAGTCGCTCACGCCCACCCTTTTGCAGCAGAAGGCGCTGGACAAGTGGGACGGTACCCTGCCCCACTACCTGACGGCTGGCGCGCCCCTGCCCTTCATTGGCACGGCGTCCCCTGAGCAGACGAGCAAATAAGCGCCGGCCTTACCGGAAGGCGGGTATTGGCAAGAACAGCAATGTTTTTGGAAATGGTCGGAGCGGCGGGATTCGAACCCACGACCCCCAGTCCCCCAGACTGATGCGCTACCAGGCTGCGCTACGCTCCGAACCGTGGGGGGAGCCTGTAGCAACTTATGCCCGCGCCGCCAAGGCGTGGCAGTGAATTTATTCGAAAATCAATCCAGAAGCTTGCGCAACTCTTCGAGGGCCGCGAGCGTCTCGCCCAGCAGGTGGCGCAGCCGGTCGATCTCCGTCTCGGTCTTCTGGCGCAGGCTTGGCTGTTCGGCTGGCGCTGCGGGCGGCTCGGCCTGGGGCTTGGCTTCCTCGGGCAGCAGCCCGGGCATGGCCGGCTGCGGCACTGCGGGTTTCTTCACGGCCACGGGCGGCTCGGGCAGCATAACGGCCTGACGCTCAGCTTCCGCGGCCATACGCTCCTCGGCGGGTGCTGGCGGGATATTGTCGTGAAACGCGCCGCCACCTTCGCGCAGCAGGCGCTGCACGCCCTTGATCGTATAGCCCTGCGTGTAGAGCAGATCGGCCACCCGGCGCAGCAGCGCCACATCCTCGGGCCGGTAATAGCGCCGCCCGCCCCCGCGCTTCAGCGGACGGACCTGCGGGAACTTGGTCTCCCAGAAGCGCAGCACATGCTGCGGCACGTGGAGTTCGTCAGCCACCTCGGAGATGGTACGGAAGGCATCGGCGGTCTTGCGCACGCGTGGACGGCCGGCCTCGTGCCCGCCTTCGTCATCATCCGCGTTGAAGTCGTCTTCATCCACCATGCGGACCATCGATCTTTTCCATTGTTACTTACGATGAGGCCTGCTGGCCTGCCGACTCATTCACCGCATCACGCAAAATCTGGCTCGGGCGGAACACCAGAACCCGCCTGGGCAGGATGGGTACCTCGACGCCGGTTTTGGGGTTACGGCCGACCCGGCGCCCTTTCTGGCGGACAGAAAATGTCCCGAACCCGCTGATTTTAACAGATTTCCCATCCGCAAGAGCGTCAGCGATGCGAGTGAGCACCAGTTCCAGCAGATCCGCCGATTCGTGCCGCGACAACCCCACGGCGGCATAGATAGCCTCTGTCAGTTGCGCACGGGTCAATGTGTTCATTTTTCAAGATTAGCACGCGTCTTTTAAGAATCAATAAGAACGTTTACGAATCTCTGTACTTTCGGCAACCTTTGATGATTGCCCTTGATTTTAAGGCTTTTTGCTGGGCGCGTACACTGAGGTTACATGCGCAATAGCGCGGAACCCCATGTCAAGCCACCGCCGAGAGCTTCGAGTAAAACAAGCTGGCCGGGCTTGATCCGCCCTTCGCCCACCGCCATGGCCAGAGCCAGCGGAATGGAGGCGGCGGAGGTGTTGGCGTGCTTGTCCACGGTGACGACGACGCGCTCAGCCGGCAGGCCGAGCTTCTTGCCCACGCCGTCGATGATGCGCTTGTTGGCCTGGTGCGGCACCAGCCAGTCGATATCGGCGGCGGTCAGGCCGTTGGCTTCCAGGGCCTCGCTCACCGCGCCGGAGAGCAGAGTCACGGCGTGGCGGAACACTTCCTTGCCGTGCATGACCAGATGGCCGGGCTTGTCGGGCTGGCCCACCGCGCCATCCACGTAGAGGATGTCCGCGAGCCGGCCATCGGAATGCAGATGGGTGGAGAGCAGGCCTGGGCCGTCCTTGGCTACGTTCCGGGCCTCAAGTAGCGCCGCCCCGGCGCCATCGCCGAACAGCACGCAGGTGCCGCGGTCCTCGAAATTCAGGATGCGGGAATAGACCTCCGAGCCGATGACCAGCACGCTGTCCACCTGGCCGGCGCGGATCATCGCATCGGCAATGGAGAGGCCATAAATAAAGCCAGAACACGCCGCCGAGAGGTCGAACCCATAGGCCCGGTTGGCGCCAAGCGCCGCCTGGATCTGCACGGCGGTGGAGGGAAAGGCATTGTCCGGCGTGGAGGTGCCGACAATGATGGCGCCCAGCGCCTCGGGCTTCAGCCCGGCTGCTTCCAGCGCGGCCCGCCCGGCGGCGGCGCCCATGAAAGTCGCGGTCTCATGTGGGGCGGCGAAATGACGCTGCTTGATGCCGGTGCGCTCGGTGATCCATTCATCCGAGGTATCCACACGCTCCGCCATTTCGGCGTTGGTGACGATTTTTTCAGGCAGATAGGCGCCCGTACCGGTGAGTACGGCGCGGCGGATCAGGGTATCAGACATTTTGTGCGGCCACGGGCCTGGCTGCGAGCAAGGCGCTGTCCATTGCCGTCAGGCCTTCGGCAATGCGGCTGTTGAAATCGTTGGCGACCATGTCCAGCGCTACATCCACCGCGTGGGCAAAGCCCAGCGCATCCGTCCCGCCGTGGGATTTCACCACCACGCCGTTCAGGCCGAGCAGCACGGCGCCGTTATAGCGGCGGGGGTCAAGGGTTTCCTTCAGGCGCTTCAGCGAGCCGCGGGCGAAGACATAGCCCATCTTGGCCAGCGGCCCGGCGTTAAACACACGCCGGAGCAGCTCGCCGACCAGTTTCAGCGCGCCCTCCCCCGTCTTCAGCGCCACATTGCCGGTGAAGCCGTCGGTCACCACCACGTCCACCGTGCCGGCGGCGATGTCATGCCCCTCGACGAAGCCGTAGAACTGTTTGGCGATCGGGCTTTCGCGCAGATTGGCGGCGGCGGCGTTAAGGATCTCGTCGCCCTTGCCTTCCTCGGAGCCGATATTGAGCAGCCCGATGGTCGGGCTCGGCAAGCCCAGCACGATGCGGGCGAAGACATCGCCCATCAGCGCGAATTCGGTGAGGTTGCGGGCGTCGCAGACCACGTTCAGGCCAAGATCGAGCATCACCACGTCGCTGCGGGCCGACGGCGCAGTTGCCGCCATGGCCGGGCGGTCGATGCCCTTCAGGGTCTTCAGCACGATCTTGGAAAGCGCGAGCAGCGCGCCGGTATTCCCGGCCGAGACCACGCCCGCGGCCTCGTCGTTCACCACGGCGTCGATCGCCCGGCGCATCGAGGAGTCGCGCAGGCGCAGCGCCACAGTCGGCTTCATATCGCCGGCGATGACTTCCGTCGTGGGGTGCAGCGTGCAGCGATGCTTCAGCCGCTTGGTCGAGGCGATGAGCGGGGCAACCCGCGCCTCGTCCCCGAAGACCAGGAAATGGGCGAGCTTGTGGCGCTCAGCGGCAATGTCCAGCCCGGCGATAATCGCCTCAGGAGCGTGGTCTCCGCCCATGGCATCCACAGCCAGTATGTTAGTCCGGCTCACTGCATACCTCGGGCGTTATCCATCACCGCGTGGCTGAAACCTTACCGCTTAGACGCGAACAACGCCTTTGGCATCCTTGCCGGCGCCAACAACCTCACGGTTGTCGTAATGGCCGCAATGGGCGCAGACGTGGTGCGGGCGCTTCAGCTCGCCGCAGTTGGCGCACTCAGCATGCGCTTCGGCGCGCAGAGCGTGGTGGCTGCGGCGCATGCCAGCGCGCGACGGGGAGGTTTTACGTTTCGGTACGGCCATGAGCTTATGCCTTAAAAATACAGTCAGTGTGATTGGAAGGCGCGGCGTAGCAGAGCCGCCGCCGCATCGCAAGTCATGCCTGCCACTTAAGCCGCCAATCCCTGTTGGCGCGGTGCGCTTTCCTTGGAAAACCTGGGCTTATTCAGGCTTGGTGAACCTGGCCTTGAGGCCTGCGAAGGGGTGAGCGGAGTCGTCGCTCGCCTCGGGCGGGAGTTCCGCCCCTGGCTTGCGCGGGTACGGGTCGAGTGCCAGTGCAAGCTGCTCGGCCAGGGCGGCGCCGATGTCGATCATGCCGTTGTAATAAGGCAGCTCGTCCGGTCCCTCCATGGATTCGGGCAGGAATTCCTCCTCCTCGTCCTCCGGCACGGCCTCGGAGGGCACGAAGCGCAGTTCCGCCTCCTCCTCGATGCTGGTCTCGAACGGCTCCAGGCTGATCACGCAGACCTGCGTGACTCGCGCCCGCATCTTCAGAGTCGCGGCGATCACCCCGCTCCGTTCGTGGCGCAACGTGAAATCGCCGCGCAGCCGGGCGATGCCGGGGAGGCCAAACCGTTCCGCCAGCGCGGCGCGGACGGCATCGTCGGCCTCCACCTCGTGCGTTTGCGGGTTTTCATGTATAAGTCCGGCCTTGACGGTCCGGCTGAGTTCTTCGTCCATGCGCGCAATATAGTCGCTGCGCATTGACACGAAAGCCCCAGCCGTGAGACCCAGCCGGGGAAGACCTTGTCGTGGAATTGAGGATCATCGCGTGCGCACTGCCAAGCTGAAGTTTTCGCTCCTGTCCTGCGCGCTGCTACCCCTGTCCGGCTGCGCCATCTTTTCGGACGCGCCGCATTACCGCGGCGTGGCGGTGTCCGCGCACGATCTCAAGGAACTGACCCCAGGCCTCTCCCAGCAGGCTGACGTGCAGGCGGTGCTCGGCCCGCCGACCTTCGTGGAGCAGTTCAACCAGAACAACTGGGATTACGTGTCTCAGGTCACGCGCATGCGCATCGGCCAGACCGAGGGCGTGAAGACCCAGCACGTGGTGGTCATGACCTTCGACAATAACGGCGTGTTGCAGAGCATCACCCAGAAGGACACCCAGGATGCCGTGCATGTCGCCATGGATGGCAACATCACCCCGGCGCCGGGCGGGCATGCCGGCTTCTTCCAGATGCTGGTCGGCGGCGTGGGCAGCTACAACCCGCTGGGTGCAGCCTCGGATACCTCCGGAGGCGGTCTCGGCGCGGCGCCTTCCGATATCGGCGGCACCAGCAGCGGCAGCGGATTTTAACCGATGCGCCGGCGGGTTTTCCTCTCCGGCGTATCCATGGGCGGGCTGGCCGCGGCCTCGGCGCGGGCGCAATCCGCGCTGGGCACACCGGCCCTGCCCCGGCCACCCAACACACAGGCAGCCAAGCTCGACGATACGGTGGGCGAGGGCTTCAACCGCATCGTCATCGCCCGCTGGGGCGACGGCGTGCTGCCGGACGCGCCTCCCTTCAACCCAAATCCGCTGACCGGTGACCAGGCCGACAGCCAGTTCCCCTATGATGGCGTGATCGCCGCACTCATCAACCCGCCCCCGGCGCAGGACGGCATTCCCCGCAAGGTGCTGGTTGTGGCCACGCCGGATGTGCCGGCGCGCATGGTCTTCCCCGGCGGGGTGGACAACCCGGATGTCGCGGGGCGTGAACAGGGCGTCACCGTCATCAACCTGGAATATCTGGGTGGACGCTGGGTCTCGGTGGATGGCGGTTACCAGTCCCGCCGCATTGCCGACGGCACGCTGTGCCAGATGTCAGGCCCAGCCGCGGCAGTGCTCGGCGGCACCGTGCAGGGGGTGCTGGCGCCGCAGGGTGGTTGCGCCACGCCCTGGGGTACCGCCCTGCTGGCCGAGGGCGATGCCGGAGCATGGCTGCAGCGCCTGGCCAATGTCGGCTATGGCTATGCCGATCCGGCGCAGGCACCGCGCTTCGGCTGGGTGGTGGAGCTGAACCCGCTGGACCCGCAGAGCATCCCGATCAAGCGCACGGCGCTGGGCCGCCTGGCGCGGACGGGTATTGCGGCCACCCAGACCACGGATGGCCGCCCGGTCGTGTTCTTCACCCAGGACGACCCGGCCGGGTTCCTGTTCCGCTTCATCGCCGCCACCAACGCCACCGACGGCACGGCGCTGGATTCTGGCACGATCTCCGTAGCGCAAATCCAGGGCAGCGCCATAAACTGGCTGGATCTCGGGACCGATGTGCCGACCCTGGCCGGGCTGGCGGGTGCTGCGGCCCAGGCTGGCGCCTCGCCGTTCGATGCCCCCGGCGGCCTCGCGCTGACGCAGGATGGCGCCACGCTCTACCTCGCCTGCCGGGGCAATGCCGCGCGTACCCAGGCGGATGCGCTGAACCCGCGCGCCGGGGACAATAACGGCCACATCATCAGCTTCGCCATTCCCGGTGGCGACGTGACGGCGAAATCCTTCGCCGGCAAGCTGGTACTGGTGGCGGGCAATCCGGCCAGCGCGCCGGGCACTCAATATGGCCCGGGCAGCCAAGCCTGGCTGCGCCAGCCGCGCACGCTGGACTTCGACACGCAAAACCAACTCTGGATCGGCACCGACCAGGGTGGCGATACCAGCAAGACCGCCGACGGGCTGTTCATCATGCAGACAGGCAGCGGCGCGCCCTACCTGCTCAACGTCGCCTATCTGGCGCCCAAGGGAGCGGCCATGGGCGGCGCGGCATTCGACGCAGTGACCAGAACAACGTTCGGCATGGTCCGCCACCCCGGCGCGACGCCTACAGCCAGCTTCAACTTCCCGGCCACGCGCTGGCCCACGCTGCTGCACAGCATGCCGCCGCAGAGCACGGTGATCGGCCTCGTCCAGCGGTGATCGAGTTTTGCAGCTGTGCCTTCGGCAGCGCGGCGTTCGCCGATTGCCTTGCCATACGCATGGAAGTCTTCGTGGCCGAGCAGAACGTGCCGGAGGACGAAGAGCGCGACGAATGGGATGAAACAGCGCGGCACTTCCTCGCCTTAGTGGATGGACAGCGCGCCGCCACGGCGCGGGCAGTGGCCAAGGCGGCGGGGATTGTGAAAATCGGGCGTGTTGCCGTGCGCGCACCGTATCGCGGCACCGGGCTCGGGGCGCGGCTGATGCGGGCAGTGGAGGCCGATTATCCGGGCGCCGCGCTCATGCTGGACGCGCAGCTCCAGGCCCTGAATTTCTACGCAAAGCTCGGCTATGTGGCGGAAGGGCCGATGTTCGACGATGCAGGCATCCCGCATCGCCGCATGGTGAAACAACCGGCTTAGACCGCGCCGGGGATGGTCTTGCCCGGGTTGAGCAGGTTGGCGGGGTCGAGCGCGTGTTTAACGGCGCGCATCAGATCCAGCGCCACCGGCGATTTATGCGCCGCCATGCCGGCGAGACGAAGCTGGCCGATGCCGTGCTCGGCGGAGAAACTGCCGCCCATGGAGACAGCCAAAGCCTCGATATCCGCCGTAATGTCAGTTTTGCGAGGGGCCAGATCCGCTATGCTTTGGCCCTTGGGCGGGCGGATATTGATGTGCAGGTTGCCGTCCCCAACATGGCCGAAGATGTTCGGGCGGCAATCAGGGTATTTTTCCGCCACCAGCGTCCTCACCGCCGCGACCATGGCCGGGATTTTGCCGAGCGGCACGGAAATGTCGTGCTTCACCGCCCCGCCCTCTGCCAGTTCACCCTCGGAGATCGCCTCGCGCAGGGCGATGAAATGCAGCCGCTCGCGCTCTGACTGGGCGATGACGGCGTCCGTGGCCACGCTTTGCTCCAGGGCCTGGGCCAGCACAGATTCCAGAGTCGCACCTGGGGCGTGGGCCGAGTCGGGCGCGGAAACCTCCAGCAGCAAATAGCCGGGCGCGATAAAAGGCAGTGCCCCGCCCGCAACATGCGCGGCGCCCAGCGCCAGCGAGTCGCCTTCCATGTATTCGCACAGGGTCAGCCCGGAACCAGCCGCGGCGCGCGCGGCCTGGAACAGGCGCAAGGCGGCCTCGGGCGAGTCCACGCCAACCAGCGCGCTGGCCCGCGCGGCGATCGCCGGATACAGGCGCAGGCAGGCGGCGGTGATGATGCCGAGCGTACCCTCGGCGCCGATGAAGATCTGCTTCAGATCGTAGCCGGTATTGTCCTTGGGGCAGGCGGCGAGTCCGTCCCAGATGCGGCCATCGGCCAGCACCACCTCCAGCCCCAGCACCTGGGCGCGCATGGAGCCGTAAGAGAGCACCTGCATGCCGCCCGCATTGGTGGAGATCAGCCCGCCGATGCGGGCCGAGCCCTCCGCCCCCAAGCTGACGGGGAAGAATCGCCCTGCCTCCGCCGCCGCGTGTTGCAGTTCAGACAGCGTGAGACCGGCCTCGGCGGTGATATAATTTGTCGCAAGATCAATCGTTTTGATGCGGTTCATACGATTGAGGCAGATTATGAGCTGCGGCGGCCCGGCAATGGGCACCGCCCCCGCGACAAGCCCTGTATTGCCGCCCTGGGGCACAATGCTCACCCCATTAGCGGCGCAGAGTTTTACAATTTCAGCGACTTGCTGAGTGGTCTTGGGAAGGGCGACAGCGCAGGCCGGGTTTTTCACCAAGCCGCGCCAGTCGCGCTCGTAAGGGGCGCGGTCTTCCGGGGAGGTGAGCAAGCCCCCCTGCCCCAGAATCGCGTGCAGAGCCTCGACCAGGCCGGAAGACTCCGGCCCAACCTGTTTATTTTGCGGCTTTTCCAAGCTTGTGCGCCAGGGCTTCCTCGGCCGTGGCGACACCGCCATGCGCGGCGGACCAGGCCATCGGGTTTTCCAGGAACTTGCGCACGCCGGAGAGCGCGGCATCCGAGAAGTAAGGCTGGCTCTTCGCGGCTTCCAGCACGTCCCACCAGGTGCAGAGATGGTGGAGCGAGATGTTCATGCTCGCCAGGGTCTCGAAGCTGCCGGGGAACACGCCATAGAAGAACACGACGAAGGTATGGTTGCAGATCGCCCCGGCATCACGCAGCGCTTTGGCGAACTGGATCTTGGAACCGCCATCGGTGGTGAGGTCCTCGACCAGCAGGGTGTTCAGCCCCTCCGGCACATCACCCTCGATCAGCGAGTTGCGGCCGAAGCCCTTGGGCTGCTTGCGGATATACGCCATCGGCGCGGACATGCGCTCGGAAATCCAGGCGGCGAACGGAATGCCCGCTGTCTCGCCACCGGCCACGGCCTGGATGGTCTCATAACCGACATGGCGGGAAATCTTCTCCACGGCGAGGTCGCAGATCTTCGCCCGGGCACGGGGGAAATAGATGATCTTGCGGCAGTCGATATACACCGGGGACTTCCAGCCGGAGGTGAGCGTGTACGGCTCCTCGGGCCGGAAATTCACCGCCTTGATCTCCAGCAGCAGCTTCGCCGTGGTCAGCGCGGCGTCCCGGTCCCAGTCGGTCGCCCAGTCGATTTTGGCGGCAATCCGGCCACTCATGTCATCACTCCGAAATTTTTTATCCGGCCCCTCTCCTAAACCGCCTGCCGCATCCCGTCCATGCGCGCGAGTAGGGCGCGGTAGGGTTGTACGGCGCGGCGGTGGTGTTATGGAGGTTCGCGATTGCATGGAGAGAGGCCCTGACTATGGCAAAAATCAAGGTAAAAAACCCCGTCGTGGAGATGGACGGCGACGAGATGACCCGAATCATCTGGGGGTTTATCAAGGAGAAACTGATTCTCCCCTATCTTGACATCGACCTGAAGTATTTCGACCTCGGCATCGAGCACCGCGACGCGACCGACGACCAGGTGACACTGGACTCGGCGCTGGCCACCAAGAAGTATGGTGTCGCGGTGAAATGCGCCACCATCACCCCGGACGAGGCGCGGGTCGCCGAGTTCAACCTGAAGAAGATGTGGAAAAGCCCGAACGGCACCATCCGCAACGTGCTGGACGGCACCATCTTCCGCGAGCCGATCATCTGCAAGAACGTGCCCCGCCTGGTGCCGCATTGGTCGCAGCCCATCGTCATCGGCCGCCATGCCTATGGCGACATCTACCGCGCCACCGAGACCAAGATCCCCGGCCCGGGCACGGTGAGCCTGGTGTACACGCCCGAAGGCGGCGAGCCGCAGGTGATGGAAGTGCACAAGTTCAATGGCCCCGGCGTGGCCATGGGCATGCACAATACCCTCGCCTCCATCGAGGGCTTCGCCCGCGCCAGCTTCAACTACGGCCTGTCACGCGGCTACCCGGTGTACCTCTCCACCAAGAACACGATCCTGAAAGCCTATGACGGCATGTTCAAGGATACGTTCCAGACGATCTTCGACGCCGAGTTCAAGGAGCGTTTCGACGCCGCCGGCCTGACCTACGAGCACCGGCTGATCGACGACATGGTGGCCTGCGCGCTCAAGTGGAGCGGCGGCTATGTGTGGGCCTGCAAGAACTACGATGGCGACGTGCAGTCCGACATCGTGGCCCAGGGCTTCGGCTCGCTGGGGCTGATGACCTCGGTGCTGCTCAGCCCGGATGGCCAGACGGTTGAGGCCGAGGCCGCGCATGGCACCGTGACCCGCCACTACCGCGAGCACCAGAAGGGCCGCACCACCTCCACCAACCCGATCGCCAGCATTTTCGCCTGGACGCGCGGGCTGATCTATCGCGGCCAGTTCGACGGCACCCCGGACGTAACCGCCTTCGCAGAGACGCTGGAGCGAGTGTGCGTGGAGACCGTGGAATCCGGCTTCATGACCAAGGACCTGGCGATCCTGATCAGCAAGGACGCCCCCTGGCTGAACACCCAGGACTTCCTAGACAAGATCGACGCCAACCTGAAAGCGGCGATGAAGTAATGAAAAAGGGCCGGTGGCATCAGCCTCCGGCCCTTAAATTTTGCCCTGGAGCGTTCAGCATTTGGCTGAACGCTCCAGCCTTATGTTTGAGCGAGCAATTTCAGTCCGGCCGTACCGGGTACTGCGCTTCCCAGCCGCCGCCGAGCGCCTGGTAGAGTGTCACGAGGTCCGTTCCCATTCGCGCGGTGGACTGTGCCTGGTTCACCTGGGCGGCCAGCAGCGCCTGCTGCGCGTTCAGTACGAAGAGGTAATCAGTCAGCCCCTGGGTGT
>NZ_JBKQJR010000192.1:0-3681 GCF_052326845.1 Acidocella sp.
GATCGAAAAAGCCTACTCCAAGCTCAAGGCCTTCCTGCGCAAAATCGCCGAGCGAACCGTCACAGGCCTCTTGAACGCGCTCGACGCCTGCGCCGAAATCTTCAAACCCGGCGAATGCTGGAACTACATCACGGCCTGCGGATACAATACAGATTGATCGGAAACCGCTCTAGATCACATGGGGGTTGTCGATCACCTATGGGGGTCGCCGGTGGCTTCGGCCCGCAGTTCACTTCGGCTTCTGGCACGTCACCGATCCGGGGTTCTGTTGTCGCACGGCATCTAAAGCTGCAACACCGGCTTCTGCTTTATCAAGAGCTTATCTGTACACCTTATTCGCAACACAGCAGCTAAACCCGCAACAGAACCTTGGTTTTGCGGCACCTTATATGCGACAAAGTGACATGGAAACTTGACCACATGGCAAGCCATGAGGAACAGCGGCGTAGCTGACAACAGAGTCTGGGGCGAAACCCGATCTCGGGCGGGGATTCTAGCCCAAACCTTACCCGTCGCGGCCGCCGATCATCGCCTCTCGCGGGCATCATGAGCCGCCGCCGGCTGCCGGAGCGCGCAGGACTCCGTCGATGGCGTCGCAATCCATCGAAACAAGACCCCAAAAAAGCTGCGGGCGGCCAGGGCGACCGGTCAGACGACGCAGGCCACCACCCGCTCCTGGGTCAACTCCGGTCCCGCCTCGAGCTCCGCCACCACGCCGCCCTCGCGCATGACGTAGACCCGGTCGCTGATGCCGATGAGCTCGGGCAGCTCGCTGCTGATCATGAGGATGCCCACGCCGGCGCCGGCGATCTGGTCGATCAGCTTGTGGATTTGTGCCTTGGCGCCCACGTCGATGCCCCGGGTGGGCTCGTCCAGCATGAGCAGCCGCGGCGCGGTGCTCAACCACTTGCCCAAGACGCACTTCTGCTGGTTGCCGCCGCTTAGGGTGGACACCAGCTGCGCGCTGGAGCGCGCGATGATGTTCAGCTGCTGGATGAGCCCAGCGGCCTGGCGCTCCTCCCTGGGGCGGGACAGGAAGCCCAGGGTGGCCACGGACCGCAGGGAGGCCAGACTCAGGTTCTCCCGGATAGACATAGGCGGGATCAGGCCCTCGGTCTTGCGGTCCTCGGACAGGTAGGCCATGCCTGCCCGGATCAGCCGGGCCGGACTCCAGCCGTTGGTCTTACGGCCCAGGTAGCGCACCTCGCCGCCGTGGAACCGGCGCGCCCCGAACACGGACTTGGCCAGTTCGGTGCGGCCGCTGCCCATAAGGCCGCCCAATCCTACCACCTCGCCCCGGCGCACCGTGAGATCGATGGGCGGGGTGTGCGGGGCGAGGCGAAGACCGCGCACTTCCAAGACTGGCTCCGGGTGCACCGCGTGGGCGCGCGGGTACATCTCGTCAATGGATCGCCCCGCCATCATCCAGATGACCGAATCCGGCTTGAACGCCTGGATGGGCAGGGCGCCAACCCGGCGGCCGTCCCGCAGGACCGTGAAGCGGTCGCCGATGGCCACGATCTCCTCGAACCGGTGCGAGATGTAGACGATGCCTATGCCCTCCGCGCGCATCCGCCGGATCAGCTCGAACAGCACGTCGATCTCCCGCTTGGTGAGGCTGGCGGTGGGTTCGTCCATGATCACCACACGGGACTTGAAGGACATGGCCTTGGCGATCTCCACCAGCTGCTGCTGGGCGGTGGAGAGTCGGGCCACGGGCAGGCGCGGATCAAGATCCGTGGACAGGGCCTTGAGCAGATCGGCGCTGCGCCGATACATCTCGCCGGCGTCCTTGAGCCCGCGCCGGCGCGGTTCCCGGCCCAGAAAGATGTTGTGCGCCACGTCCAGGTTGGCGCAGAGGTTGAGCTCCTGGTGGATGAAGGCCACGCCCTTCACTCGGGCTTCCCTAGCATCGGCCAGCATGACCCTCGCGCCGGCGATTTCCAGTTCGCCCCGGTCCGGCGGGATGATTCCGCCCAGGATCTTCATCAGCGTGCTCTTGCCGGCGCCATTCTCGCCCACCAGTACGTGCACCTCCCCGGGAAAGAGGTCGAAATCCACCTCCTCAAGAATCTTCACGTCGGTATTGCGGAGCGGCCGGCCGTCGCCGCCGTAGATGAACTTGGTGATGCCGCGCATGGAGACCAGCGGTTCCATCGTCGCCTCCTCACGCCCGGCGGTTGCTCAGGTTGCCGAGGACGATCGCCACCAGGATGATCGCACCCTGGACGGCGAGATACAGGTGGTAGGAGACCCCGAGCAGGTTGATGCAGTTCTCGATGATCTTGATCGACAACACGCCGAGGATGCTGTTCAGCACCGATCCTACGCCGCCGAACAGGCTGGTGCCGCCCACGATGGCCGCGGTCACCACCTCGAAGGTGAACGCCCCGCCGCCCATGTTGGGCTGGGCGGCGTTCACCCGGATGGTGAACAGCAGGCCGGAGAGCGCCGCCAGGGTGGCGCAGAGGGCGTAGACCGAGACGTTGATCCGGGCGCAGGGCACCCCGCTCAGAACCGCGGCCCGGGCGCCGAAGCCGAACGCCTTGAGCTGCCGGCCGAAGATGGTCCGGCTGATCAGCACGTGGAACACCACCGCCACCCCCAGGGCCAGGAACACCGCCGATGGCAGCCCGAACATGGGCGTGCGTCCAATGGCCAGGAAGTCCTTGGGCAGCCGGTTGATGATCGAGCCCTGGCTGACGATCTGCGCCACGCCGTAAAGCACGTAGCCGGCGCCCAGGGTGGCGATGAAGGGCGGGACCCGCATGAACTGGGTGATCAGCCCGTTGCACAGGCCCACGGCCAGGCCCAGTACGATGATCGCCGCCAGCACCGCGGGCGCCGGCCAGAGCCAAGTATTGGCCATGATTCCGGAGACAATAGAGGCCAACCCGACCACGTAGCCCAGGGACAGGTCGATGCCGCCGGTCATGAGCACCATGGTCATGCCGATCACGGCGATGGCCGGGATTGCGGACTGCTTCAGGATCACTTCCGCGTTATCCAGGGCGGCGAAGTTCTCCACGAACAGGCTGGCGAGGATGACCAGGGCCAGGAAGATGGACAGGGCGACGTTGCGACCCACTAGGTTCAGGAGAATGCCGGAAGCAATCCGGGTCCGCCCCGTCCGGGTCGCCACCGGAGCCTGGGCCCGGATGTCCCCGCGCTCGACGGGCGCGGGGCCGGGCCCGGCCTGCAGGTCCCCCGTCGCGCGAGCGCTCATAGCGCGCCCCGGGCGGCAAGTTCGCCGCGTCTGTGGACCGCTCCGCTCAGATAGACGATGACGATGATGATGGAGCCGATGAACACGTTTTGCATGAATGGATGGATCCCAAGCAGGTCGAGCACGTTGCGCAGGCTGCCGATGACCAGCGCGCCGACCACTGCCATGGGCACGGAGCCCCGGCCGCCGGCCAGGTCCACTCCCCCGATGATGCAGGCGGCGATGGCGTCCAGTTGGTAGGCGTCACCCTGAGTAGGTTGGACGGTGTCCAACTGGGCCGATAGTAGCAGGCCGGACACCGCGGCGCAGAAGCCGGAGAAGCCGAACACCAAGAACTGCAGCCTGGCGGCGCTGAGGCCCTCCTGGCGCAGCACGGTCTCGTTTCCCCCGAGGGCGTAGATGTGGCTGCCGAGACGCGTGAGGCGCTGGATGAAAAAACCCAGCCCCAGGAAGGC
>NZ_JBKQJR010000193.1:0-15845 GCF_052326845.1 Acidocella sp.
CTGCGCAAGGGCGAAAAGTTGCTCGATAAAATCGAAGCGCAGCTCGCCGAGATTCGCGCGGCACCAGACCTCATCCGCTCATTCTTCAGAGCCCCAAGTGTCGACTATATTGCCAACTGGTGAGTAACTACATTGGACCTGGATTACCGTTCGGGGGCTTGCCAGACAAGGTGATCCCGCCAGAGGCGAGCCAGCGCTTGTTCGGGCTGATCCAGCACGCCGAGCTGCATGTGTTTGGCCGTTGCGGGCATTGGACGCAGATCGAGCATACCGAGCGCTTCAACAGCCTCGTCAGCGACTTCCTGCTGCGGGACACGTACACGGATCTGGGCGCTGAAGGGCGCTCAGATCCCCCTGCTCCACCGGAAAATTGAGAAGGCGAATCCGCTGACCCGTCCTCGCACGGCGGCCGGCACCCAGCCCACCACCGACGACGCCATCAGCACCATTAATACCCCGCCCGTCAGCCCCGGAACCAACCGCCAAAACCCGTTCATGTTTAAGGGGCGCTTTGACAGAACTATTCTAGCTAGCTCTGTTACTTGCTTACGTGTAGCCGGACAGGAAGGGTACAGGTCATCATGCTTTCTCCGTGGCCGATCGTGCGGCGATGATAGCATGGATCTGGGCGACCACCGCGGCGCCTTCGCCGACGGCCGCCGCGACCCGCTTGGTCGATCCGGCGCGCACGTCGCCGATCGCAAATACGCCGGGCTCGCTGGTTTCCAGCGGCAGCGCGCCCTTACCGGTTACAACAAATCCCTTATCATCGGTCTCAACACAACCCGCCAGCCACTCCGTGTTGGGGTCGGCGCCGATGAACAGGAAGAGGTGCCGCAGCCCGAGGCGATACAGCGTTCCATCGGCCCGATTGCGGAAGGTGACGCCGCTCAGCCCGGTCTCCCGGTCGCCCTCCAGGGATGCGATCTCCGTACCGCCATGAACCTCAACATTGGGCAACGCGGCGATCCGGTCGATGAGATAGCGTGACATCGTTTCCGCAAGCGGCCGGCGAACGATCAAGTGCAAACGCCTGACCTGCGGTGCGAGGAACACGATTGCCTGGCCCGCCGAGTTGCCGCCGCCAACCAGCGCCACGTCTTCGCCGGCGCACAGCCGCGCTTCTATGGGGGACGCCCAATAAGATACTCCGGCACCTTCAAATATCTCCAGATCGGGGACGTCGGGCCGGCGGTAGCGCGCGCCAGAGGCGATGACAATCGCCCGCGTCCGAACGCGAAGATCGCCGGAGAGATTGAGCGCGAGGTGGTCTCCCGCGCAGTCGAGCCGCTCCACCTTGAGCGGGACCACGATCTCCGCCCCGAACTTCAGTGCCTGGGTGAAGGCGCGGGCGACCAGCGCCTGTCCCGAGATACCGATCGGGAAACCGAGATAGTTCTCGATCCGGGCCGATGCCCCAGCCTGGCCGCCTATGGCGTGTTCGTCGAGGACGATGACCGACAACCCCTCGGACGCCGCGTACACCGCCGCCGCCAGTCCCGCCGGGCCGGCGCCAACAATCGCCACGTCATAGAGCTTGTCGGGATTCAGTTCGGGGGTGATGCCAAGGAACCGCGCCAAATCTGCGTCGGTTGGTTTTTTCAGCAGTGCGCCGCTGGGGCACACGACCAGCGGCAGCTCATTGGCGTGCACCCCGAGCCGCTCGACCATCGCCTGCCCGCCGGTGTCGGTCACCGCATTGAGCACGAGATTGGGATAGCCGCTGCGGGTCAAAAACCCCTGGAGTCGCACGATGTCCGGGCTGCCCGGGGTACCAATCAGGATGGTTCCCGCCCCACTTGCCTCGATTAGACCAACGCGGCGCAGGATCAGAGCGCGCATCACGATCTCGCCCAGCTCGGCCGATCCGACCATTAGGGCGCGCAGGTGCGCCGCGTCAAAAGGCAACGCGCAGCATCCCTGAGAGCCGGCACGGCCCGTGGCCATCGAGGGGCGTCCGGCAAGCTGACTGATCTCACCGGTGAACTGCCCGGCACTATGCGTGGTGATCGGCACCTCGTCACTTAGTCCGTCGCGGCGGATGACCTCGATCGTCCCCTCCAGCACCAGCCAGGCCTGAGTGCCCTGCTCACCGATTGCATAAACGGTCTCTCCGGCCGCGAAATGGCGGGCGGGGCCACTGGCGAAGCGCTTGGCAGTCTCGATCTGTGCGGCGTTGAACACCGGAAACGCCTGATGCTCGCGCGTACCCAGGATGCTCATGATGAGGTCCGCTCCATTGAATTAACCCATGATATTGGTGGGGCAAGCGGGAAAAGAAAGGTAATGCGCGCTCCGCGCCGTGCGGCGGCAAAGATGTCTCCGCCAAGCGACGTCCGATGATCGGCAAGATACGCTGCTGGCGCCGAAAGTCCCCGAGGAACGAACCCGGTTGAAGTAAGCCGCTATGCCCGCCGTTTGGCGGCAGCAGACTAACTAAGGCATGGCGGTCAGCCCGAAAATCAAGGGCTGTCGCTTTGTCATCTTGCCAGCATTAGTGTGGTGGACAGATCGGGCGGCGGTGAGTCGGCAAACAATAATTTGCGCAATCCGGACAATTCCATCAGAGGCGCCACATCTGAGGCCGTCGCCAACATCGCCCTGTCGATCGCATCACGGATCGCTATCGGAAAGGGGAACCGGGGATTGTCGCGGTAATGCGTCGCTATGCCCGAGAGGATTTCGGCCACGGCAGTCTGCGCTACTGCCGGTAACCGGGCCCGAAACCGCTGCACCCCGATCACGTTCAAGCCCACGCGCAAGTCCCTCATCAACTGAGTCGCGGGAAGATCACCCCCCGCCGAGACTGTCGCCAGACGTGGCATCATCAACCCCAGCCGGTCTGTCATCCGTCCTGTCAGGGTAGCACGATCCTGCGGGCCGGCCGCTTCTGCGGCCGCCGCAATATCATTCCAGCCAGCTCGCAACAGGCGCTGAACACTCCACTCCACGCCCACCGAGCGGATCAACCGAGTAACAACCAATGCTGCAGCAAGGCCAAACAGCAAGGCGATTGAGCTATTGAGGTAGACTGCGAATTGCCCCGTATAGCCATTGTTCAGCGCAAGCTGGGTCGAGCCATTAGCCCCTATGACCATGCCTGCACCGAAGGTTGCGGGCCGAGACACCAGCACGCCAACGAGCAGACCGGCCGGCAGCAGGGCCAGCATCAACTCCGTGAATGTTTCGACCCGAGGCAAAACAAAAAAGGCATAAAACGCAACGCCCGCACATGCGATCCCCGAGTTAATCAGCATCTGGCGGATGGCGGGAGCCGGATCGTCCTGGACCGCGAAAAATGAGCAAGCGACCGCGACCATGATCGCAGCCCCAGCTCCGGCAGGCCAAGCGGTAAAAATCCAGACGCCACTGACCAGCAATACGGCGATGCCGGCCGCAAGCCCGGAGAGCATCGCCATTCCATGGTCATTTAGCTGCGTGGCGGCGGCAACGAATTCCGCGTTAGCCAAGGCGCGGCTAGGAGCGGCGTCGCCGTTGAAAACATGGCGGCGGATGACGCGCGCTTGGCGCATGATACTGACCAACTCGGCTAGTCGCACCGCCAAGCTGGCGCGCAGCAACCCGGCCCAGGAGGGCTCGGCTTCCTCCAGCGCGATGATTTGCGCGTACAGCTCATCGGCATACTCCGGCCCACCTGCCTGCACCCATCCGCAGGTTGCATTGAGAACATCTTGCAGCCGAGGGGTGATGCCGTTCAGATCCCGCAGTTGGCTTACCCGGTCATTGATCGAGCTGAGTACGGGCATCAGGCTGAGCACGTAAATTCGCAACCGTGTAACGTACTGTACCGCTGTCTGTAGGTTTGAGGTATCGTAGGCTAGGTGAGAAATCATCATGGCGACATCGTGCGCCTCGATCGCCAGTTTGCGCCGGGCGGCGGAGATTTCGGCGGTGTCTTCCTGTCCGATCAGAGCCGCGCTCGCCCAGTCGATGCCCGGGCGGACCCAGCCCGCAATCCGTCGTTCCAGTACCGGGCCGATTGCGCGTGGGAATATCAAAGTACCGATCGTGGTCGTACAGGTAATACCGATGAGGATTTCCTCAACCCTGGTCACCGCAGTTTGGAAGACCATTCCCGGAGCCGTGACGCTGGGAAAGCCGATGATCCCCGCCGTGTAACCCGCCAGCATGAAGGCGTAGGCCCGGGGAGAGCGGTCCAGCAGAGAGATATAGAGACATAACCCAATCCAGCAGGCCAGCCCAAAGCTTAGCAGCAGTGGCGCATTCACTAGATTTGGCACCAGGATTACCGCCATCGTGCCGCCGACTAGCGTACCCATGCAACGGTATACGGCTTTCGAGCGCATTGCGCCGGTGAGCGGGTGGGCCACGATGAAGGCGGTCGCCATCGCCCAATATGGGTTGTCCAGCCCCAGCCAGAATGCCAAATAGAGAGCCGCCATCGCCCCAGCGAAGGTTTTTAGCCCGAACAACAATTCGTCGATTTTAGGCATTACGACATCCAAACAAGACAGTAGGGGTATTATGCCACCGTCCTCAGGCAATCCTCCGCACGCCAGCCATAGAGCCATTGCATCGCATCGTAGAATTGTTCGCGGGTGCGCCCCACCCATAGCGAATTACGCACAAGACGCTCTACGCCCTTGGCGTGGTAGATGCGGCCCATCTCACGCGCCGAATACACCACACGCGCGGCCCGAGCGATACGCACTTGTTCGTAAAGCTTGAAAGCTTCAACAAAATCGCCGCCGGTGGCGCGAATGGCCTCGCCGAGAACGACGGCATCCTCCAGCGCCTGGCACGCCCCTTGCGCCAGATATTGGGTCATCGGGTGTGCAGCGTCGCCAAGAACTGTGGCGCGGCCAAAGCTCCACCGTTCCACTGGTTCACGGTCCGCGGTAGCCCAGCGGCGCCAGGAGCTCGGGCGCTCAAGCATCTGATGCGGCAGAGGATGAATATTCTCGAAATATGATAGCACCTCCTCCTTGCTGCCTTCAGTAACGCCCCATTCTTCCTTCTGCCGGCTGTGGAAGGTCACAACCAGGTTATACTGTTTGCCGCCGCGCAGCGGGTAATGCACCAGATGGCAATGAGGCCCGGCCCACACCACCGGCGCGTTGATCTGCAGATCCTTGGGCATGTTCTCGACATCGACCACAGCACGGTACACCACATGGCCAGTGACTCTGGCTTCATCCCCTATCAATGCGGCACGAACAACGGATTTCACGCCGTCGGCGCCGATCAGCGCATCGGCGGTGTAGCGCTCGCCGCGCTGGTCGATCACCGTAACACTGTTCGCGTCCTGCTCGATCCGCTGCACATGGGTGCTGGTGCGGAACTTAATCAGGGGATTGCACTGCACCGCTTCGAGGATGGACAGATGAATATCGGCGCGATGGATCACTCCATAAGGATTTCCGAAGCGCTTCGTATAAGCTTCCCCCGTTTCGACACGCGCGATCTCCTTCGCGTCAACTGCATCCATCAACGTGAGCGAATCGGTGAACACCGCTCGGCTGCGCGCCCGTTCGCCCACGCCAAGCCAGTCCAGCGCATTGAAGGCGTTCGCACCTAACTGAATGCCAGCGCCGATCTCGCCGATCTGGTCGGCTTGCTCAAGCAGCAGGACTTCAAGATTCTGCCGTGCAACTGCCAATGCGGCCGCAAGACCGCCAATCCCCCCGCCGACGACAATCACGCGGCGCGTCAGTTCGTTATTGCTCATGCTTTGATATTGTCCTTGCTTGGGGAAGACGCCGGAGCGGCGGCGTGAGGTGGAGGAATATAATCGGGCTGGTTTTTCGCCTCCGATTTCACGAACGCCGGATGGACTGCGGCGTGGTCGAACACAGCGCGCGCCCGCCTGTACGGCGCCATGTCACAGCCCATGCGCTGCGCGTTACCAAATTGCGGAATCAAGCAGCAATCAGCCAGAGTCGGCTGCGCGCCAAAGCACCAGGGGCCACTATAGATTTCATTAGCCCGGGCAAGCAACCGTTCCACTGCCGCCATACCTTCGGCGAGCCAGTGTGCATACCACTCATCCTTCTGCTGCGGGGAAACCTTCAAAACATCCTGCAGATATTTCAGAATGCGTAAATTATTGACCGGATGTATGTCACAGGCCACCAAGTAGCTGAACTCCAGCACCCGCGCGCGCAGCACCGGCTCAGCGGGAATCAGGCGCGGCTCCGGATATTTCCCATCCAACCAGTCGATGATCGCCAGCGACTGGCCTAGGTTGAAACCATTATCCACAATCGCCGGCACCGTGGCCGAGGGGTTAATCTTGTGCACATAGTCGGCATCGTGGTGCATGCCGGCACGGATATTCACACCGTGAAAATCCGGCTCAAGCCCTTTCAACGCGAGGGCAATACGTACCCGCCACGAGGTGGAGCTGTTAAAGAAGCTGTAGAATTTCACTTGTTGTTTCCTCGACAGCAGCACGTTCACACGATATTGACGTGCAATTCTCCAAGCCGTTCCACACCCACGGTCATCAAATCTCCCCGCTTGACCGCCCCCACGCCTTCCGGCGTGCCGGTGAAGATCACGTCGCCCGGCTCCAGGCGGAAGAAGCGCGACAGGTAGGAGACGGTTTCCGCCACCGACCAGATCAAATGGGTGATGTCGCTTTTCTGCTTGGTCTCGCCATTGACGGTCAGCCAGATGTCGCCCCGCTCGAAATGGCCCACCGCGCTCGCCGGATGGATCGGCCCGGTCGGTGCGGAGTGGTCGAACGCTTTGCCGATCTCCCACGGACGACCCATTTCACGCATCTTCATCTGCAGGTCGCGGCGGGTCATATCCAACCCCACGGCATAGCCCCACACATGGTCGAGCGCCTGCTCCAAGGGAATGTTCGAACCACTCTTGCCGATCACCGCAACCAGCTCGGCCTCGTAATGGTAGTTGCTGGTCTCGGCGGGGTATTCAAGCTCAAGTATCGTGCCATAGGCGACCGGCACGACGGCATTATCGGGTTTGCAAAAGAAGAAGGGGGACTCACGGTCCGGATCGAAGCCCATCTCGCGTGCATGCGCGGCATAGTTGCGGCCCACGCAATATACACGGCGTACCGGATAAAGGCTGTCTAAGCCCACGACGGGAATAACGATCGGCGCCTCGGGCGGAAAAACGAAAGTCATGGAATTGAAGTCCTCATATTCTATGTTGAAAAGGAGCCGCGGTCCGCCGTCAGAGACGTTCCTCGCGCAATAGGTCCAGCGCGGCCAGAACCGGGCGGTTGGAATAGCTGAACAGTACAGCGTCGACGTCCGTTTCAAACCGCGCGGTCTGCCACGCCGGTACGACGAATATGTCACGCGGCTCGAAAACGAACATCTGTTCGCCAATGTGTGCGATGCCACTGCCTTCGACCACGCTGAAGACGGTGGCATCGGTGGTGCGGTACGCGCGACCTCGGAAACCTTTTGGCAGAAGCTGCATGAAGGTCGCCATCGTCGGCATCGGATAGCCGCCATTGGCTGGATTCACGTAGCGCAGCTTCACACCATCCCAGGCATCCAGTTCGGCGGTGCGTGACAAAATATCTAGCACCTCACGGCTGCGTGCGTAGGGGTAGTTAAAGATCGGCGAATTACCGTTCTTTGGCTCATAGCGTACGGGCAACATGTTGTAGCCGTAACGTGCATAGCTGTCGCCCTCGGCGCGAGTGATCGGCTGCGTCTCTTCGGCATAGGTTTCCGCAAAGCCTGCATCCAGTTGCTGCAACAGCGGAATATCCAGCCCATCGAGCCACACCACTGGCTCGCCGCCATCTTCGGCTGCCGGATT
The DNA here is from genome assembly GCF_052326845.1 of Acidocella sp. Taxonomy (GTDB): domain Bacteria; phylum Pseudomonadota; class Alphaproteobacteria; order Acetobacterales; family Acetobacteraceae; genus Acidocella. The sequence goes on from NZ_JBKQJR010000193.1 coordinate 7,786, forward strand.
GCCATGGTCATGCCAAGTCCATGAAGGGGTTATGATGAAATCCCCCGGGTGCATGGTCGTGCGCTCGCCGTCAACCGCCGTCCATGCACCTTTGCCTTCGATGATGAAGCGCAGCGCCGACTGCGTATGCCTATGGCTGGGAGCGATCTCGCCGGGCAAGATCAACTGCAGACCAGCATACAGGTTGGAGGTGATGCTCGACTTGCCGGGCAGGCCGGGGTTTTCCAGCACCAGCACACGGCGGATGGCTTCGGCGGCGCTGATCACGCGGCCCGATTCCATGATCAAGTCACGCAACTCGGCATATTTCCAGATCGCGGCCACCGCCTGCGGGCGCGGCGCATTCGGCACCAGCGCGTGCAGCGATTCCCAGAGCGGCGACAAATTGCGCCGGGCGATTTCGCCGTAATAAGCCTCCCGAGCAGCCGTCTGTGCAGTGGTCATTAGCAACGTCTCCTGGTTTCCGTCGGCTCGTTGCGCGACGGGACATTATCTGTAGGGCCGTGCTTTAGCGCTCGACAGCATACCGGTAAAATCGTAAATTCGTCTTATATATATGGTTTTTGGTATATCTTAGAGGGTGCACCCATGGACTGGACCCTCCGCTTGAGGCTGCGGCACCTTCAGATGCTGTTGTCGATCGCCGAAACAGGCAATTTAAGCCAGTCGGCCGCAGCGCTGAACACTACCCAGCCGGCCCTGTCGAAATGGTTGAAGGATCTGGAGGACGACCTCCAACTCCAGCTATTCGAGCGCCATGCGCGCGGCTTGAGGCCCACACCTTACGGCGAGGCGCTGATCAAGCACGCTTTTCGCATCATCGGACACTTAGATTCCGCACGCGATGACATGCTGGCGCTACATAATGGCGGTAGCGGCATGGTCGTAATCGGCACCTCCGGCGTGTCGGCATCTGACCTTGTGCCGCTTGCAATTGCGAAGCTGTTGGAGAAAATGCCGCGTGCTCAGGTGCGCGTGCATGAGGATACGATGAACCGACTTGTACCCCAACTACAGCACGGGGAAGTGGATATTATCGTCGGGCGCGCCGTCATTTCTCCAATCGCGGAGGATTTCCAGGTCGAGACGCTATACCGCGACCCCGTAGACTTTGTTGCCGGGCACGCCCACCCGCTGGCCGGGCGCGACTCACTCGACTGGGAGGACGTGCTGGCCTATCCGTGGATTGTCTGGCCCGAGGGCACCCCCACGCGTAGCGCCCTGAACGGCGCGCTAGCCGCAGCCAAGCTCAGCATCCCGCGCTATTGCGTTGAATCCAATTCGTCGATCCTCAACATAACATTGCTCCAGAATTCGGAGTTGCTCGGCACGGCGTCGCATCGGGTGGCCACGCGCTTCCAGCGGATGAACCTGCTGCGTATATTGCCCATGCCGCTCGGTGGCGACGGCGTAGTCTCGATGTATTGGCGTGCCAACAACGAAAACCGCAGGGCTGTGGCACTTGCGCTCGATTGCCTGAGAGCAAGTGCCCTAATGAGCGCTGAAGCCCCCCATTGAGGTGGCTGGCTTTGTCTGAACACCGTTTCGCTTAATAAATGTGGGAGCTCTACCAGGTTGGTTTGTCGTGTGCCGGTGTCTGGGCTTCGCTCCAGTCTGGCGTTGCCCTCCATTCCTCATATGCCGGAGGGTTTGGGGGGAATCGGTCGCCTGTCTACCCATGAAGCCGCAAAAGAACTTACCAAAAAAGACCCGGCTGCATTGCTCCAGCCAGGTCCTGGTCGGCGGCCGCGGAGGCTCCGGCGAAAGGCGCTTCCTCTACTTCAGTCGCCCGCGTTTGCCTGCGAGTTCGATGCTAATTTCAACTCAAGGTCTTCGTAACGGTTGAGTTTGTAGACGGCAATTGACGCCAGCCAACTGAAGAGGAAGATGCCGATGATGGTATAACCCATATAACCGAAATTGTTGTTAAGTACGTTGATGGCGTTCCAGAACCACCCGCCGGAAATGTTGAATTCCTGGGCGAACAGTCCCAGCCCCTCGATGCCGCCGATAACCAGGGCAACAACAACGGAAACCGAGGTAATCGTCAGATTGTAGAAAAGCTTGCGAACAGGCTTCACGAATGCCCAGCCATAGGCGCCCAGCATCGCGATGCCATCGGTCGTATCGATCAGCGACATACCGGCGGTGAAGAGCAGGGGAAACACCATGATGGACCACAGCGGCATCCCTTTCGTCGCCTCCGTGGCAGCAATGGCGAGTAGGGTGACTTCCGTAACCGTATCGAACCCAAGACCGAACAAGAACCCAATCGGGAACATGTGCCAGCCTTTCTTCACCAGATCGAACAACGGCCTAAAAATTCGCGCCAAAAAACCACGATTGTTGAGCAGCATGTCGAAATCCTCCTCGACATATTCGCCGCCTTTGGTGACGCTCCGGAAGGTTCGATAGACAGAGAGCGCGATCAGCAAATTCATAATGCCGATCATAAACAGAAATGCCGTCGAAACGGCCGTGCCGACGATCCCGCTCTCATTGTTGAAATTATTAAAGCTGTCACCATCCACATTTGATTTCACATAATAAATCGCCGCCACACCGATGACGAGGACCAGTGAGTGGCCCAGGGAGAAAAAGAAGCCAACGGTGACCGGGCGCTTGTTTTGCTGCATCAACTTGCGTGTGACATTGTCGATAGCGGCGATATGATCTGCATCAACCGCATGGCGCAGGCCGTAACCCCACGCGAGAAGCGCAGTCCCCAGAAATACCGGGCTGTTATGAAACGCAATGAACGCATAGATCCAGCCGCCGATATTGGCGGCAAACAGGAAGGCGTACATGCCGATGATCTTGCTCTTAACGAGCAACGAGCTATCGTCGAAAATGCTTTTAAATACAGCTAGAATGCTTAACAAAGCAGCCTCCTTACGGCGTTTGTCTCCGCACACAAGCTCAGCCCGGCAAAAGGCTAAACCAACCGAGACACCCCGCCCGATTCGTATGCATCGACGCCAGTTTGATGGCAGGTCTCCTGGCTCGCGTGTCGTAACGAAATGCCGCCTTCCCGGTTGCCCAGTGGCATGTGGCATTCTGCTCTCCGCTTACAGTTGCGGGGGCAGCCGCAGCTTCGGCATGGCCTTACTGCGTTCCCTTTTCATCCCCTGGGGGAACCATCGCCGTAACCGTACCCGGTGCGCGAACCGTAATCAACCGCAATTAACCGCGCCGGCGCAGCATGTAGATGTCCATGATCCAGCCTTGGGCGGCCCGCGCCGCGGCACGCAGGGTGATGATCTCCGGCCCCGCTTCCGCCAGCGCACCCGCGCGGATGATCTGCTCAGGCATGCCGAGATAAGCGCCCCACCAGATCTCCACCCCCTCCGGCGCCAGGGTCTGGAAGGCGCAGCCGCCATCAAGCATCACCACCAGCGTGTCCACCCCCTCCGGCCAGCCTTGCTCGCGCAGGCGCCGCCCGGTGGTGACCATGAAGGGCGCGCCGATCTCATTCAGCACCGCGCCATGCGCGGCGGTGAGGGCCTGGATGGCGGTAATGCCCGGCACCACCCGCGTGGCCAGCCCCAGCCGGGCGGCGATGCGCAGCGTGCTGTCATACAGTGATGGGTCACCCCACACGAGCAGCGCCACCTCGCCCCCGCCGGGCAATTCGCACGCAATGAGCTCCGCCCAGAGCACGGCGATGGCCGCATGCCAGTCCTCCACCCCGGCGCGGTAATCCGGGTTGGCGGCATCGCGCACGGGCAGGTCGAATTCCACGACGCGCGTGGCTTGGCTGGTTATCACCTCGGAGCAGATGGCGCGGCGCAGCGCCGCGAGGTCGGATTTATCCGGCCCCTTACGCGGGATGAGGATCAACGCCGCCGCGTTGATGGCGCGGATGGCCTGGAGTGTCAGATGCTCGGGGTTGCCAGTGCCAATCCCGATCAGGCTCAGCCGCGTAGTGCTGCCGTTCATGCGTCCGCCGTAATCAGATGAAAGAAGCTGCCGCTGACTAGCCCCCGGCGGGAGCCGGTCTCGGGCATTACCGCGCCCGTGGCATCGGTAACGGCGGCCAGCGGCGCATCCGGCTGCGCCAGAATGCTGGCGTAGTGGAACTCATGCCCGGCCAGCACCGCCCCCGCCACATGGCCCGGCATGGGCGCGGCCAGCACGGCGCGGCGGTAACCCAGATGCATGCGCCGTTGCGCGAAGGAGGTGACCAGCCCAAGCAGCCCGGCCATGGCATGGCGCGCGCCGGAGGCATCCACCAGCGCCGCGCCCAGCACCATGTAGCCGCCGCATTCGCCATGTACCGCGCGGGTGGCGGCAAAGCGCCGCAAACCCTCCAGAAAATGCCCGGCTCCTGCCACCACGCCTGCATGCAGTTCCGGGTAACCACCTGGCAACCAGCACACATCCGCCGCCTCCGGCGGGGGCTCATCAGCCAAAGGCGAGAAGGGTAAAATCTCCGCCCCCGCCGCGCGCCAGCCCGCCAGCATATGTGGATAGAGGAAGGAGAACGCCTCATCCCGCGCGAGGGCAATGCGCCGTCCCGGCGGTGAGACCGACATGGCGGCGACTGCGGGAGCAGGCCCTGCACTGGCGGCAGCCACCAGGGCGTCCAGGTCGCAATGCTGGCCGATCAGCCGCGCCACGTCATCCAGCAGCGCCTCCAGCCGGGGCAGTTCGGCGGCTTGCACCAAGCCAAGATGCCGCTCCGGCACCGCCACCGCCGTGTTGCGCGGCAGCGCCCCGAACACGGCCAGCCCGGCCTCCGCCATGCCCGCGCGCAGCAGCGCCTCGTGCCTGGGGCTTGCCACGCGGTTCAGCACCACGCCCGCCACCCGCACGGCAGGGCGGAACCGGGCCAGCCCCTGCGCCACGGCGGCGGCGGTCTGCGCCTGACCGCTGACATCCAGCACCAACACCACCGGCCAACCCAGTAGCGCCGCGATATCCGCCGTGGCCCCCGTGCCGGTGGCGCCGGATAATGCCACGCCGTCGAACAGCCCCATCGAGCCTTCGGCCAGCGCCAGATCCGCCCCCGCCGCCGCCCCGGCCAATGCCGCGATCTGCCCCGGCTTCATCGCCCAGCTATCGAGGTTGAAGCAGTCCCGCCCGGCGGCGGCGGTTAGGAAGGTGGGGTCGATATAATCCGGCCCGGATTTGAACGGCTGCACCGTCAGCCCGCGTTGGCGCAGGGCGCGGGCCAGCCCCAGGGCGACCGTGGTCTTGCCGGAGCCCGAGGCCGGGGCAGCGATGATGAGCCCCCTGGTGCTCACTTTGTCTCCGGAAAACGCGGCTGCGTGCCCAACGGGCGGTAGCGGCGGTCATAATCCGGGGCGTAGAGGCGGCTCTGGGCAAAATCCTCCGCCCCCAGCACCCGGCCCACAAGGATGAGCGCCGTGCGCTCGATTTGCCCGTCCATCATCCCCTCGATGCTGGCGAGCGTGCCGCGCAGAATGCGCTCATCCGGCCAGGAGGCGCGCCACACCACCGCCACCGGGCAATCCGCCCCGTAATGCGGCAGCAGCGCCGCCACCACCTCGCCCAGCACATGGATGGAGAGATGAACCGCCAGCGTCGCCCCCGTGGCGGCAAAGGCGGCGAGGCTCTCGCCATCCGGCATGGGCGAGGCGCGGCCAGAGCTGCGTGTCAGCACCACCGATTGCGCGAGCCCAGGCAAGGTGAGTTCCGCCCCCAGGCTGGCGGCAGCGGCGGCAAAAGCGGGTACGCCGGGGGTCACGTCATAGGCGATGCCAAGCTCCCGCAGCCGCCGTAGTTGCTCGCCCATGGCCGACCAGATGGAGAGATCGCCCGAATGCAGCCGGGCCACATCCAGCCCATGCGCATCCGCCGCCTGAATCTCGGCGATAATCTCTTCCAGCGAAAGTGGCGCGGTATTGACGATCCTCGCCCCCGGCGGGCAATGCGCCAGCACCTCCTCGGGCACCAGGGACCCGGCATAAAGGCAGACCGGCGCGGCGGCGATGAGGTCGCGCCCGCGCAAGGTGAGCAGGTCCGCGGCCCCCGGCCCGGCCCCGATAAAATGCACCGTCATGATGAAATCCTTTCAGCGATCGCGGCCGTGGCCATGCCGTCTGGCGCGGTGGCGCGCGGCCCCAGCAGCCGCGCTCCCTGCCCGGCCGCACACAGGGCCGCCGCCTCGGCCAAGCTGCCTGTGCCCAGGCGCACGTGCAGACGTGGCGATTGGGTGAGCGTCTCCACCCCCGCCAGCGCGGCGGCGGTAACGGGAATGACCGGCACGCCGAGTTCCTCAGCCAGAGTAAGAAGCGCCGGAGCAGAAATCTTCTCCGCCAGCGTGGCCAAGGCGCCAACACCCTCGCCCCCCGCGGCACGCAGGGCGGCGCGCAGCGACTCCGCCGTGGCCGCCGCACGGAAGCCGAACCCCGCCACCATCACAGCACGACGCTCCATTGCACGATGGGCCGCGCCGGCTCCCACCCGCGCAGCCGCCCCAGAGGCTTGGCCTCGGCCAGTTCCAGCCGCAGCAGGCTGCCGCCTTTCTCCGCCGCCCATTGGGTTAACAGCGCCTCGGTTTCCAACGTCACCGCATTGGCCACGAGCCGCGCGCCCGAGGGCGCCAACGCCCAGAGCCGTTCCAGCAGCGCCGCGCTGGCACCGCCGCCAATGAACACCGCCTCTGGCCGGGGCAGCGCTTCCAGCCCTTCCGGCGCGCGGGCCTCGGTGATGCTGAAGCGGTGCTCCACCCCGAAGTTTTCTGCATTGCGCCGGGCGCGGGCAGCGCGGGCGGCATCGGCTTCCACCCCGCAGGCGCGGGTGGCGGGCGCGGCGAGCAGCCATTCCACCGCAACGGAGCCGGAACCGGTGCCGATATCCCACAAACATTCGCCCGCGCGCGGGGCCAGGGCCGAGAGGGTGAGCGCCCGTATGGCGCGCTTGGTGATCTGCCCGTCATGCTCGAACAACTCGTCCGGCAGGCCGGGCGTGCGCGGCAGGCCGGGCGCGCCCGCCGCCTCTATGGCCAGCGCCACCGGGGTGATGCCCGCTTCCGCGCACCATGCAGCCGCGTTGCCTGTGGTGATGCGCTCGCGTTTCCCGCCCAGCGCCTCCAGCCGCCACAGGCGCGAGGCGCCGAAACCCTGTGCCACCAGCCAGGCGGCGAGTCCGGCCACGTCCTCCGGCCCGCGCAGCAGGCAGATCTGCCGGGAGCCCGGCGCCAGATGCGGGCGCAGCCGCGCGAAGGGCGCGGCATGCAGGCCGAGGCAGATCGTCTCCTCCAGCCGCCAGCCGAGCTTTGCTGCTGCCAGGGCAAAGCTCGAGGGGGCGGGAAAGGCGCGCCATTCCGCCGGCGCCAGATGCGCCGCCAGGCTGCCGCCGGCGCCGAACCAGAACGGATCGCCCGAGGCCAACACCACGATGGGCCGGGGGCGGCAGGCCAGCACCGGCGCCACCGAGAAGGGAACCGGCCAGGGCCGCCCGCGCTCCCCCGCCGCCGCCAGGACCAGATGACGCGGCCCGCCGAATATGACCGCCGCTTCCGCCAGCACTGCGCGGGACTGGGGGGCAAGTCCCTCCAGCCCGTCCTCGCCAATACCGATGATGGAGAGCCAGGGTTCAGCCATACGCCCCTCGCCTTGCCTGCACCCCGGCACAAGCCGCATGCTGGTGCGCATGAATGAGCGAGACACCAAGCCCCGCGTGCTGCTGCTGGGCGGCACCACCGAGGCCAGCCGCATGGCCCGCGCCCTGGCCGGAGCGGAGGTGGCGGGCGTGTTCTCCTATGCCGGGCGCACGGATTCCCCCTTGCCCCAGCCACTGCCCACGCGCATTGGCGGCTTTGGCGGGGTGGAAGGGCTGGTGGATTATCTGCTTGCCGAAGCCATCACCCATGTCATCGACGCCACGCATCCCTTTGCCGTGCAGATGAGTCGCAACGCCGTGGCCGCCTGCACCCAAATCGGCGTGTCCCTGCTGGCGCTGGAGCGCCCGGCCTGGGTGCCCGGCCCCGGCGATGACTGGGTCAGCCTGCCGGACCGCGATGCGGTGCTGGACGCGCTGCCCGCTCGGCCCGCGCGCATCTTTCTTGCCATCGGCAAGCAGGGCGTGGGGGG
>NZ_JBKQJR010000194.1:0-38873 GCF_052326845.1 Acidocella sp.
TCCAACAACGTGCAGATCATCGCCGGCAACGTCGCCACGCCCGATGGCGCGAAGGCGCTGATCGACGCTGGCGCCGACGCGGTGAAGATCGGCATCGGCCCGGGCTCCATCTGCACCACCCGCGTTGTGGCGGGTGTGGGTGTGCCGCAGTTCACTGCCGTGATGGAAGCCGCCGCCGTCTGCCACGCGCGCGGCGTGCCGGCCATCGCCGATGGCGGTGTCCGCGCCTCGGGCGACATGGTGAAGGCGCTGGCGGCTGGCGCGGATGCGGTGATGGTCGGCTCGATGCTGGCCGGTACCGACGAGGCACCGGGCGAAGTGTTCCTCTACCAGGGCCGTAGCTACAAATCCTATCGCGGCATGGGCAGCCTCGGCGCCATGGCGCGCGGCTCGGCGGACCGCTATTTCCAGCAGGAGATCAAGGACAGCCTGAAGCTGGTGCCCGAGGGCATTGAGGGCCGTGTCGGCTACAAGGGGCCGATGTCCGCCGTGGTGCACCAGCTCGTCGGTGGCCTGAAGGCCGGCATGGGTTATACCGGCAGCGCCAATATCGAGGCGCTGCAAACCCAGTCGAAATTCCGCCGCATCACTGGCGCCGGGCTGCGCGAAAGCCATGTGCATGACGTCGCCATCACCCGCGAGGCGCCGAACTACCGCCAGGAGGGCTGAGGCCCAGGCCTTTAAAACCGTCCGCGCCGTCCCCAGATAGGATAACGAGACATGGCCGTAACATGGCCTGTGTCGCAACAATATGCTGGTCTGGAAGGAAAAGGCCATGCGGATAAATATTTCTAATGTCGGTTTGGCGATGCTGCTGGTGGCAGGCCGCGGCCTGCTGCGTGACGATGAGGAGCCCTCTCGCCACAGCGCGGACGAGGAAAGCTGGCAGAGCGCTCCGGATTACCGGCGGCCGTCGCTATGGCGGCAGGAGCCTGAGCGCGACGAGAAGCCGCATTAGAGACGTGCCCTAGCCAACCGTGCCGCCGCCTTGTTAGCATCACGCCACAATGGCGCGGGGGCGTGATGGACGCGACGGATATGCAGGCGGCCCTTATGGTCCGTGGCTTGGCCAAATCCTTTGGCCGCAAGATTGTGGAAGGGTTGGACCTTCGCATCCGTCCAGGTGAATTCTACGCCCTGCTCGGCCCTAACGGTGCGGGCAAGACCACCACACTGCGCATGATCGCCGGGTTGATGCGCCCGGATGCCGGGAGCATCTCTGTGTATGGGCGCGATGTGCTGGCGGACCCGCTCGGCGCCAAGACGGTCATGGCCTGGATCCCGGACGAGCCGCTGCTCTACGATCGCTTGAGCCCGCTGGAATATCTCGCCTTCGTCGCCGGGCTGTGGCGGGTGGATGCCGATCTCGCCAAATCCCGGGCCGAGGAGTTGCTGGACACGCTCGGCCTCTGGCCGCACCGCAATGAGCGCTGCGAGGGTTTCTCGCGCGGCATGAAACAGAAGACCGTGCTCGCCGGGGCGTTGATCCACGACCCAAAATTTCTGCTGCTGGATGAGCCGCTCACCGGGCTGGACGCCGCCTCCGCCCGGCTGGTTAAGGATATCCTGCGAAAGCATGTTGAGGGTGGGGCCGCGATTATCCTCACCACCCATATCCTGGAGGTCGCCGAACGGCTGGCCAGCCGCATCGGTATCCTCTCCGGCGGCAGGCTGTTGGCCGAGGGCGATTTGCCGGGTTTGCGCGAGCAGGCCGGGATTTCCGGCTCTCTGGAGGATGTGTTCCTCCACCTCACCGCCGCCTGATGCTCTCCGCCCCTGGTTTCCTCTGGTTGTTGCGCCATGAGCTGATTGTGCTGTGGCGCGGCTCGATTCTGGTGCGCACGCATCGGCACGTGCTCATTCCGGTGATTGCGGTCGGCGTTATCTTTCAGGGCATTGCCCTGCTGCTGGCGGGGCAGATCGTCCGCCACCCGCTCCCCGCAGACGTCATGCTGCTGGCGGCGAACATCAACATCGTCTTCCTGTTCGCGTTGATGTTTTCCCGCGCCATGACGGCGAGCATCGACGTGATCTACGGCCGGGGCGACGCGGATTTCCTGCTCGCCTCGCCGATCCCGCCCGGGCGTGTGCTGGCGGTGCGGATGCTCGGCGTGGCGGTAAGCATCGCCGCCCCCTGGGCGCTGCTGGGCGGCGTGCTGGCCAATGCGCTGGCGGTGTACGGGCAATTATGGGCGCTGGCGGTGTACCCCATGCTGCTGGCCGAGGCGCTTATGGTCGCCGCACTGGCCTTTGCCACGGTCACGGCGCTGCTGGGGCGCATCGGCCCGGCGGCGGCGCGGCGGGCAGGGCATACCCTGGCGCTCGGCATGGGCATCGGCATCTTTATCCTCGGCCAGCTGTCGCGCTTCGTGCCGCCGGAACCCCTGGTACGGTTCTGGCGCGCCATGCTGCCCGGCCCGGGCGGGGGCGGTCCAGCCTTTCTCTTCGCGCGCGGGCTGCTGGGGCAGGGGGTGGATCTTGCCGCCAGCATCGCCTTCAGCCTGGCGGTGTTCGGGTTGGCGTGGCGGGTTCTGGCCAAGCCCTTCGCCGAGGGCGCCATTACCGCCGCCGCCTACCGGCCGCCGGGACGCACCGGGGCGCAAGGCGGCAAGTTCGGCAATACCGCCTTCGCCGCGCTCTTCGCCAAGGATCTGCGGCTGCTCGCCCGCTTCCCCGGGCTCATCTCGCAGGTGGTGTACCGCTCGCTCACCTTGGTGCCGGTGGTGTTCATCCTGGCCGGTAAGTTTACCGCCTATGGCGGCATGGCGGTGGTGCTGCCCCTGCTGGTGTTTCTGGCCGGGCAGCTAGGGCTGTTCTTCATCTCGGTGCTGCGCGGCACGGAGGATGCCCCGGACCTCGCCGCCAGCGCCCCGGTGCCCGCCTTTTTGCCCCCGCGCGCCGGCATCGCCGCCGCGGGCTATGCAACGCTGCTGATTCTGGCCCTGCCGGTGCTGGCCACCATGGCACGCGCGCCCGCCATGCTGGGGCCGCTGCTGGCGGGGCTCGCCGGGGTGCTGTTGTGCAACCTCACGCTCGGGCTGCTTCTGCCGATTCCGCTGGTGCGCGCCGAGTTCGGCAAGACGCAGACGGGCACGGTGCTGGGGCTGATCCTGGGCGTGAGCGTCAGCAGTTTATGGTCGCTGGCGGTGTGGCTGATTGTGGCGCCCAACCCCTTCGCCTGGCTGGCGCCACACGGCTAGCCGACCGGGACGTTATCCAGCAGCCTCACCTGGCCAAGCTTGGCGGCGGCGATCAACCGTGCCGGGGCCGCAAAGCTGGCCAGCGGCTCCAGCGTCTGCGCGTGCACCAGGGCCACATAATCGGGCACCATCCCGGCCTGCGCCAGGGACTGCCTGGCGCGGTGCAGCGCCGCAGCCACTTCCTTGCCAGCGGCGATTTCCTGCGCCGTATGTGTCAGCGCCGCGTAGAGCGCGGGGGCGGCCTTGCGCTCGGGCTCCGAGAGGTAGCGGTTGCGCGAGGAGAGGGCGAGGCCATCGGCCTCACGCACGATCGGCACCGGCACCACGCGCACCGGCAGCGCCAGGTCTTCCACCATGCGGCTCACCACCTGCACCTGCTGCCAGTCCTTCTCGCCGAAATAGGCGGCCTCGGGGCGGATCTGCCCGAACAGCTTGGCCACCACCGTGGCCACGCCGGAGAAATGCCCGGGGCGGGAGGCGCCTTCCCATTGCAACGCCGGGCCGCCGATGGTGATGGTCGTGGCGCTGTTCGGCGGGTACATCGCATCCACGCCCGGCAGCCAGACCAGCGCGCAGCCTGCGGCTTCCAGCTTCTCCAGGTCGCCTTTCTCGTCGCGCGGATACCGGGCGAAATCCTCTTTCGGCCCGAACTGCGTCGGGTTGACGAAGATGCTGGCCGCGACCGGCCGCCCGGCGGCCTTGGCCGTGGCGACAAGGGTGAGATGCCCCGCATGCAGCGCGCCCATGGTGGGCACGAAGCCGACCGGACCCAGCGCCTCGCGCGCGGCGTGCAATTCCTGGAGTGTTCTGGCGATCATCATTTGGCGCGGGTTTTGACCATTTTGCACGCGCCCGTCCAGCCCCTGGGCAAGGGCGCGGAGCGCGGCTAGAAAAGACACATGAGCGCACGTACCAAACCCTGGGTGAAGGCTGAGCAGAAACTCGGGTTCCGTGCCGCCAGGCTTTCCATATTTCTCGGCATGCTACCCGTGTTGTTAGGCATCGCGCAGGCGGGGTGCGCGGCTGAACTGCTGGCGGGCGTGCTGCATCGCGGCCCCGGCGCGTGGCTGTCGGTGCTGTGCGCGCTGGGCTTCCTCGCCGCGGCGGGGGCGCGGGCTTATCTGCAAATGCAGGTGGAGCGGCAGAATTTCGAGCTGGGTGCCGCAGCAAGGCGCAGGCTGCGCGGCTCGGTGCTCGCGGCCCTGCTGGCGCAGGGGCCGGCTGGCCTGCGCGGGCGGCACTCGGCGGATCTCGCCGCCACGGCGGTGGATCGGGTGGAGGCGATGGACGGTTTCCACGCCCGCTGGATTCCCGCCACGGCGCTGGCAATGCTTGGCCCCGCGCTGGTCGGGCTGGCGGCGCTCTGGGTGGATTGGCGCTCCGGGCTGACCCTGCTGCTGGCCGGTTTGTTCGTGCCCTTCGCCATGGCGGTTGCGGGCATCGGCGCCGGGGTGGCGGCCAAGAAGCAGTTTTTGGCGATGACCCGGCTGCAGATCCGCTTCCTGGACCGGATTCGTGGCATCTCCACCATCGTGCTTGCGGGCCGTGCTGCTGATGAAGCCCGTGCCTTGGCCGCGGCTGCCAAGGAATTGCGCCAGCGCACCATGCGGGTGCTGCGCGTCGCCTTCCTCTCCTCCACGGCGCTGGACCTTGCCGCTGCGGCGGCGCTGGTCATCATCGTGCTGCGTTTCGCCCCGGTGCTGCACGGGCAGGCTAGGCTGGCGCCCACGGCGCTGTTCATGCTGCTGCTGGTGCCTGAATTCTTCGCGCCGCTACGCGCCTTCTCCGCCGTGTATGCTGACCGCATGGCGGTGGAAGCGGTGGCTGACGACTTCGCCACGCTGCCGGAAGCGCCCGCCCCGGTGCCGCCCGTGGAAATCCGTTCCGTCGCCGCTCACGGCGTGACGCTGGCGTTTGAGCACGTCACCTACTCCTGGGATGCTTCCCGCCCGTCGGTGGTGGAGAATTTGTCCTTTAAGGTGGGGCGCGGCGAGATGCTGCTGCTCACCGGCGCGTCCGGCGCGGGCAAATCCACCATCATGGACCTCATTCTCGGCTTCCTGGCGCCGCAATCGGGCAAGGTCACCATCAACGGCGCGGAGATGGACACGCTCATCCCGGCGGCGCGGACCAAGATGCTGGGCTGGATCGGCCAGCGCCCGGTCATCTTCGCCGGCACCATCGAGGAGAATATCCGCTTCGCCCGCCCCGCCGCGAGCGAGACCGAACTGGCCGACGCCATCCGCCACGCGCACCTCACCGAGCTGATCACCAGCCTGCCGCAGAGGCTGAAGACGCCCATCGGCGAGGGCGGGTTCGGCGTGTCAGGGGGGCAGGCGCAGCGAATCGCCATCGCCCGCGCCTTCCTCAAGGACGCGCCGCTGCTGCTGCTCGATGAGCCCACCGCGCATCTCGACCCCGCCGTGGAGCGCGACGTGCTGGAGAGCCTGCAGCATCTCGCCGCCGGGCGCACCGTGGTGTTGGCCACGCATTCCACCATGGCCATGGATTTCGCCAAAACCATAGGCGCCAGGCGGCTGGATCTCGACGCGCTGCGTTACGCGAGCTGGCGGAGTGTGATGGCATGAGCCCGATGCGCCGTATTCTTTCCCTGTGGCTGCACGATGCCGGCTGGCTCGCCCTGGCGGTGGTGCTTTCCCTGGCGGCGCTGGCCGCGGGCGTGGCGCTGATGGGCTTCTCCGGGCGCTACATCGCGCTCTCCCTGGCTGGTACGGCAGTGCTGGTGCCGCTGGGGCTGCAATTCATCGGCGCGGCCCGTGTGGTGCTGCGCTATCTGGAGCGCGTGATGTCGCATGAGGCGATCTTCCGCGCCTTGGCGGATCTACGCGTGTGGCTGTTCCGGGGCTTGGCGGCGAGCGGGGCGGGCGGGCTCGGCTTCCGCCGCGCGGGCGACGCGCTGTCCCGGCTGGTGAATGATGTGGACGCTCTGGACGGCCTGTTCCTGCGCATCTTCGTGCCCGGCATGAGCGCGCTGATGCTGGCGCCGGTGCTGGCCTGGGTGTTGTGGCGCGAGCATGCGGCGGCGGAACTGGTGTTGCTGCCCTTCCTCTACATCGCTTTCTGCCTGCCGGTGGTGGCGGCGCGGGCGGCGAGAGAGAATGCGGGCAAGGCGGGGCTGGCCATGTCCGGTCTGCGCTCGGCGGCGCTCGATGCCCTGCACGGCCTGCGCGAGGTGAAGATCTTCGAGGCCGAAGGGCGGATGCTGGCGGCTGTGCAATCGCGCGAGGCGGCGCTGCTGTCGGCGCAGCGAGAGCTGGTGGCTAAGGGGAGCGCGCTCAACGCCCGGGCCTTCCTCCTGGCCCAGGGCGGCATCCTGCTCGCCATCCTGCTAGGCTTCCTTGGCGCGCCCGTGGCGGCGATCATCGCCGTGATGGTGCTGACCACGGCGTTCGAGACCGTGCTTGGCCTGCCCCGCGCCGGGCTGCTCTACGGCCAGGCCAATGCCGCCGCCACGCGCGTGGTGCAGGTGGCGGAGGCCAAGCCCGCCGTGCCCGAGCCGACGCAACCGGCGCCGATGCCCTCGCGCAATTCCATCGCCTTCGAGCATGTCAGCTTCCGCTATGCCGAGGACCGGCCCTTCGTGTTCGAGAACCTCTCGCTGCAAGTGCCGCAGGGCGCGCGCGTGGCGATTCTCGGCCCTTCAGGTGCGGGCAAATCCACCATCGCGGCGCTGCTGCTGAAGCTGGTTGCCCCGGTGAGCGGGCAGATCCGCCTCGGCGGCACGGACGTCTCTCTGCTGCCCTCCGAAGCGCTGCGCCACCGCATCGCCTATCTGGGGCAGACGACGCAGCTCTTTGCCGACACCATCCGTAACAACCTGCTGCTGGGCGACCCGGCGGCGGACGACGCGCGCCTCTGGGAGGCGCTGGAAGCCGCGCAGGTGGCCGATGTGGTGCGCGCCCTGCCGGATGGGCTGGATGCCTGGGTGGGCGAGGGCGGGGCGACGCTCTCCGGCGGGCAGGGGCGGCGCCTCGCGCTGGCGCGCACGCTGCTGATGGACGCGCCGATCCTGGTGCTGGACGAGCCCTGCGCCGGGCTGGATTCGGCCACCGAGCAGGAATTCTTCAAGGTGCTGAACAATGTGACGGAAGGCCGCACCGTGCTGCTGATCCTGCACCGGCTCACCGGGGTGGAACAACTCGACCGCATCTGGCGGCTTACAGGCGGAGCGCTGATTTCCGCGGCGGGCTGAACAACGCGGGCCAGAAATTTTCTTGAAGCGGCCCGAAAAATTCCCATAATACTCAGTGCCGGGGTGCCTCGAAGAGGGTTCCGGCACTCCGTCCGCCTGCCTGTATGGGGGCGAAAGGGGTTGTTTCCGCGACTGTAAAAATACCTTGCTTTTGAGGAGGTTATATCATGACTAACGATTTTGCGCCGCTGTTCCGCACCGCCATCGGTTTCGACCGTCTGGCCCGGCTCGTGGATACCCTGCCGCAGGACGCGGCCGGTTACCCGCCCTATAATATCGAGAAGACCGGCGAGGACACCTATCGCGTGACCCTCGCCGTGGCTGGGTTTTCGGCCGAGGACATCGAGCTGACGGTGAAGGACAATGCGCTGCTGGTTTCCGGCAAGGTGGCCGAGGAGCCGGGGGAGAAGGCCGAATTCCTGCATCGCGGCATTGCTGCGCGGGCGTTCTCGCGCCGCTTCGTGCTCGCCGACCATATGGTGGTGGAAGGTGCCGAACTGGTCAACGGCCTGCTGCATGTGGCTCTCCGCCGGGTGGTACCGGAAAGCGCCAAGCCGCGCCGTATCGCCATCAACACGCTGACAGCAACGAAGCAGCTGCCGCAGGCGGCGTAAACACTGGGAAGGGGGCGGCAACGCCCCCCTTATTCTTATGGTGCCTTGATCAGATCCGTGCCGATGAAGGTGGGAATGACCAGCAGCACGTCGCCATTGTGCGCCACGGTCAGCGCCGGGCCTGGAATAAAGCCCTTGAAATTGCCTGAGAATTTTGCCGCCGTGGCACTGGTGCTGCCAGGCATGGCGATGACCAGGATGTTCTTGCCCAGCAGCGAGGATGGCGGCGTGGAGAAGGCGAACTGATGCGGCTCCGGCCCGAACACCGTCACCGGCAAATTCTCATCACGCAACCCGTAGCCGATCTTCCCGGCATCGAACCATTTCTGCGCCGCCACGGCATCAACCCCGGGCGGGATTTGCGTGGCGATGCTGTCCCAGTCCACCACTTGCAGCAGCGGCGATTTGCCGGGTGCGAAAATGCGGTCGAGATTGGGAATGAAGCCGAGCGAGAGTTCCGCGGTGATGCACAGCGCCGCCGTGCCCAGCAGTCCGGCGGAGATGAGCGCCACATTGTCGCGCAGCCGGGGGCGGAAATCCTGCGCCCAGTTGCCGAGCAGCGGGAACAGCATGAGATAGCCGGGCGTTGCCCAGTGGTAGAGGATGCGCGTGGAGGACCAAAGCCCCACCACGGCGAACAGCACCACCGGTATTACCGCTGCCCAGGCCAGCAGCCAGCCGCGCCGCTCCGCCGGCCCTTGCGCGAAGCCGCGCAGCATCAGCCAGACCATCGGCAGCCAGAGCCAGGGCAGCAGGAATAGCGCCTCGCCACCCCAGATGGTGAGCGGCATAGAGGGGCGCAGCCGCACCCCCTCCGCCCGCCCGCCCTGGTAGTGGAAGCTCGCCCAGCCATGGGTGGTATTCCAGTACAGCACCGGGGTGAACATCAGCACCGCCAGCGCCACGGCCATCCAGGGGCCGGGCCGGCGCAGCTCCTGCCGCGCGGCTTTGTCCGTCAGCACCGCCACCGCCGTGCCCGCCAGCACCATGGCGGCATTGTATTTGGAGAGCAGCGCCAGCCCGGCGAACACTCCCGCCGCCAGCCACCAGCGCGGCTCAGGCTTGGCCGAAGGCAACCCCAGGGCACGGATGAGTGCGTAAAGGAAGGCCAGCAACGCCGCGTCCAGCGGACCGTCCGGCAGCACCCAGCAGCCGAAGGCGAGTGAGAACACCGGCGAGATGGAATAGGCCGCGACCGCCCAGAATGCCGCCCGCGCGCCGTAGAGCCGCGCCGTGATGGCGTAGATGAGCCAGGAGGACAGCGCCGAGAGCGCGACGAAGGGCAGTCGTACTACGATGGGCGAGGCGCTGCCGGTGAGCCACCGCGCGGCCAGTTCCAGCCACCAGGAGGCCAGTGGATGGTCGAAATACGAGGCGTCGAAGCTATGCGACGCCGCGATCATATAGCTTTCGTCCATGCCCAGCCCGGTGAACCCGGCGAACACAAGCCGGAAAGCAAGCGCGATAAGAACAACCAAGAATGCCGCATTCATGCGGCGTGCATGGCCCGCCGCGCTGGCAACATCAAGAGCCGGAGAACCAGTTGTAGCCCTGATCTTCCCAGTATCCGCCGGGGTACACGTTGGTTACCGCAAGCTGCACGATTTGCTTGGGATTCTTGAAGCCAAGCTTGGTGGGGATGCGCAGCCGCACTGGCGCACCGAAAGCCGGGGTGAGCGGCTGCCCCAGGAATTGCAGCGCCAGAATCGTCTGCGGGTGCAGGGCGGAGGGCATGTCGATGGAGGAATAATACCCGTCGGCGCAGCGGAAGGAGACATAGCGGCAGGTGGTGTCCGCCCCCACGCGGCGCAGGAATTGCCCCAGCGGCACGCCCGCCCATTGGCCAATGACGCGCCAGCCTTCCACGCAGGTGAGCCTGGTGATCTGCCCTTCCTGCGGCAGGGCATTGAGCTGCGCCAGTGTCCAGGGGGATTTGTCCGCAATCTGTCCGCCCAGCTCCAGCTGGTAGGTGGCGGGGTCGACTACCGGCACCTGGGAGATGTCGTAATACGCGTTGAAGCGCGGTGGGCGGGTGATCTGGTCTGGCCGGAAGGTGGGCGCCAGCGTATGCGGGTTGAACAGCGCCGCCTGCACGCGGTCGTTCCAGGCGGACATCATGTGCAGGAAATCATCCGCGAGGTCCGGGTGCTGCGGGTCCTCGTAGTTGCAGGCGTCCAGCGGCGAGATCAGACCCAGCGCCATGGCGCGCTGCAGCAGCTTGCGGCGGCTGGTCATGGCTGGCGCCCTCCGGTGATCATGGGCGGCAGCGCTTTCGGCACCATGGCCACAAGTGCCAAATGCACGGCGAAAAACGCGGCGATGGCGCTCATGGCGAAGAAATGCACGTAGCGCGCGGCGAAATACCCGCCACACAGATTGCAAAAAAACCAGAGCTGCACCGGCTTCCAGATGGCCAGCCCGGAGACGACCGCCACCAGCCCGGCAAATAACACGCCAACGTAGAGCAGTTTCTGCACCGCGTTATAGATGCCGGTCTCGTGCTTCAGCCGGAAGGTGAGCGCGGCGGTGAAATCCCGCCAGACCTCGCGCGGGCGGATGGGCAGCAGCTTGCGGTAATGCCCGGAGGCAAGGCTCCACACCACATAGCAGACGCCATTGCTCACCAGCAGCCACATGAAGGCGAGATGCCAGGCGATGGCCGCCGCCAGCCACTGCCCGATGGTGATACTGCGCGGGAAGGTGAAGCCGAATAGCGGTGAGGCGTCGTAGATCTGCCAGCCGCTGCCGATCATCACGATGATCGCCAGGGCGTTGAGCCAATGCATCACCCGCAAGGGCAGGGGGTGGATTACCCGTTTCGCATTATCGCGCATGTCTCATCCCCAAAACATCCGGCGTTTTTTGCCGTTTTGTTTGCTGGCGGGGCCGGATTATTCCGGGGAGACAAGCAGGAGTTTCAGCAAATGTCACGAAATTTCCGCGCCGCCGGGGCGCGGGTGTTTTCGTGACTCTGGCCTACTCCGCCATCGCCGAGGCTTCGGAGCGCGTTGCGCCCACGCGGCCAGCCAGCGACGCCGCCATGAACGGGTCCAGCGCGCCATCCAGCACCGCAGCGGGGTTGCCGCTCTCGTAGCCGGTGCGCAGATCCTTCACCAGCTGGTATGGTGCCAGCACGTAGGAGCGGATCTGGTGGCCCCAGCCGATCTCGGTTTTCGCCGCTTCCGTCGCGGCGGAGGCGGCTTCGCGCTTCTGCAACTCCGCCTCGTACATCCGGGCCTTCAGCATGTTCATGGCCGTGGCGCGGTTGCGGTGCTGGGAGCGGTCCGTCTGGCAGGCCACGATGATGCCGGTCGGCACGTGGGTGATGCGGATGGCGGATTCGGTCTTGTTCACGTGCTGGCCACCGGCACCGGAGGCGCGGAACGTGTCCACCTTCAGGTCGGCGGGGTTGATCTCGATCTCGATGCTGTCATCGACCACCGGATACACCCACACGGAGGCGAAGCTCGTCTGGCGGCGGGCATTGGCGTCGAACGGCGAGATGCGCACGAGGCGATGCACGCCCGCCTCGGTCTTCAGCCAACCATAGGCGTTGGGGCCGGAGATCTGGAGGGACATCGACTTGATGCCCGCCTGCTCGCCCTCGGATTCGTCAAGGACTTCCACCTTGAAGCCCTTGCGCTCGGCCCAGCGCATATACATGCGCGCCAGCATCTGCGCCCAGTCCTGAGCCTCGGTACCGCCAGCGCCGGCGTTGATTTCCATGAACGCGTCGCGGCTATCGGCCTCGCCGGAGAGCAGGGATTCGATTTCCTTCTGCTTTACGCCTTCGGCCAGGCGCTCCAGTGTGGCGATACCGTCGCGCACCATCGCCTCGTCGCCCTCGGCTTCCGCGAGTTCTATCAGCTCCAGCGTATCCTTGGTTTCGGCTTCGATGGCGCACACCCCCTCGACCATGGAGGCGATACGGTTGCGCTCGCGCATCACGGCCTGCGCGGCGTCGGCGTCATTCCAAAGATTGGGATCCTCGGCGCGGTGGTTCAGCTCTTCGAGCTTGATGACAGCGGCATCCCAGTCAAAGATGCCTCCTCAGCAGGGCGACCGAGCGGCCGATCTGCTCATTCAGTTGGTCGGATTCAGCGGACATAACGCCCGATATAGGGTGTGCCGTCCGGAAAGAACAGGGGGCATGCGCATGTCATGCCCCCGTTGGTGTCAGATCAGGTAGGGCAGCACCCGCGGCGGGTTGGGCGGGCGCCAGCTTCGGGCAAGCGAGATACGCTCCAGCCCGGCCACCAGATCCTCGCCATCATAATTATACTCGCCGGGGCGCACGGTCTGACCCACGCGGAAGCTCTGGATCCGGCCGCCACGCGTACGGAGCTGCAGGGCGAATTTGCACACCCACAGATTATCCGCGCCGCGCCGGAAATGAGTGATCAGGTTGTCGTCCATGTTTGCACCCTGTGTTATCCAGTGTGCTATAAAAATATAATACAGATAGAGAAAGTCAAGTTAAAACGGGGATATAAAATTCGCGGATGGAGCATGGCCCCATCCGCGTTAAATACATGTATAAAATCAATATGTTAATACAGGCCGCCGAGTGAGTTGTCGATATTGGACGGCTGTGTAGGCGTGCCGGGCTGGCCAGGGCCCGTGGTACCGGGGGCGGCGGGCGTGCCGCTGGAGCCGCCATTATCCGCCCCGCCGAGCAGTGCGTTCTGCGACTGGGCGCCCGGCGTCTGACCCGGCTTGAAGGCTTCCGTCACCATGGTGCCGTCCGGTTCGGCCGCCTGCTGCGCAGTCATCCCCTGGGGCGCGGCGAAGTCAAGGTTCGGCTGACCTGCCAGCGCCACCTTCATGTACTCGTTCCAGATCGGGCCGCAGACATTGCCGCCGGTCTGGTCCTTGCCCAGGCTGGCGGGGGTGTCGAAGCCGATCCAGCAGCCGGTGACGATGCCCGGCGTGAAGCCGATGAACCAGGCGTCGTTGAAGTTGTTGGTGGTGCCGGTCTTGCCCGCCACCGGCTGGGAGATGCCCACGATAGCCGGGGCGCCGGTGCCGCGCAGCACTACGCCCTTCATCATGGTGATCATCTGGTACGCAGAATCCGGGTCCGCCACCTGCTGGCCTGAGAGGTTGAGCTGCGGCATCTGGCCGGGGTCGGCATTATTGACGCAGTTATCGCAGACCTGGCTGGGGGACTGATACAGCACCGTGCCGTCCGGGTTGGTCACGCTGTCGATCAGGCTCGGCGTCACCTGCCGGCCGTACTGGTCCAGCGCGGCATAGGCGGTGGCCATCTTCCACAGCGTGGTATCGATGGCGCCGATGGCCGAGGGGTAATAGGGCGGCATCTGGTCCACGATGCCAAAATTCTGGAACGTGGTGGCGACGTTGTTGAGCCCGATCTGCCGCGCCAGATGCAGCGTGGCGAGATTGAGTGAGTCCTCCAGCGCGTGGAAGATAGGCACCGGACCCTGGAAGGTGTCCTCGTAATTGCCCGGGCGGTACACGCTACCGTCAGGCAGCTGCTGCACGAAAGGCGCGTCCAGCACCGGCGCGTCGGGCTGCACGCCCTGCTCCATGGCGGTGAGATAGACCAACGGCTTCACGGAAGAGCCGGGCTGGCGCTGCGCCTGCGTCACGCGGTTGAAGGAGCTGATGTCGTGGCTCCAGCCGCCAACCATGGCGAGCACGCGGCCCGTGGTCGGGTCTATCGAGACCAGCGCGCCCTGGATGTTCGGGATCTGCTCCAGGGAGAGCATGGCCTCGCCCGAGACCATGACGACGTCACCCTGGTGCAGCACGTCAGACACGGAGGAGGGACGCGGCCCCAGCCCGCCGTTCACCTGTGGGCGCGCCCAGCGCATATCGGCGAGCGGCAGCTCGCCGGTCTGCGGGCTGCCGGAGGCGGGGTCGATGGAGCCGATCCGAGCACTCGGGCCAGCGGCTTCCAGCACGATGCCGAGGCGCCAGTTCTGCCGCATGCCCGGCGGGTTGGTCTGCTTGGCCAGGTCCTGCTGCCAGTTCGCGGCCAAGTCCGGGTCGGCCACATGCGCCACGCGGCCATGCCAGCCGGCATAGGTGTGGTCATATTGCTCAAGCCCGTCGCGCACCGCGTCGGTGGCGGCCTGCTGCAGCCGCGGGTCCAGGCTGGTATGCACCACGAGGCCGCCCGTGTTCACCGCGTCGGCGCCGAATTTCTGGACCAGTTGCGCCTTCACCGCATCGGCGAAATAGCCGCCATTCACCACGCCCTGCGTGGCCGCGGCTGCGCGTGGCAGTAGCGGTTCGGCGGTGGCGGCATCGGCCTGCGCCTGGGTAATGGCGCCATCGTCCAGCATGCGGCTGATGATGAAATTGCGCCGCTGCAGGGCGTCAGCCGGGTGCAGGAAGGGGTCGTAATTGGTCGGCGCCTTGGGCAGGGCCGCGAGGGTCGCCGCCTGGGCGATGTCAAGCTGGCTCAGCGGCTTGTCGAAATACGTCATGGCCGCGGCGGCGATGCCGAAGGAGTTGTGCCCGAGATCGACCTCGTTGAGGTACAGGGTCAGCACCTGCTGCTTGCTCATCGCCTGGGAGACGCGCATGGCCAGCAGCGCCTCTTTCACCTTCGTGCCGAAGGTGATGTGGTTGTCCAGCAGCATGTTCTTCACCACCTGCTGGGTGATGGTGGAGGCGCCGATCGGGCGCCGGCCGGAGCCGATCAGGGTGATGTCGGTAATGCCCGCGCGCAGCATGGCGGCCGGGTTCACGCCCGGCTCGACCCAGAACAGCTTGTCCTCAGCCGAAATAAAGGCCTGTGACACGAGCGGCGGGATCTGGTCGTAGGTGACATACACGCTGTGCTGGCTGCCAAGTTCGGAGACCAGCTGGAAATCGCTGGCGAAAACGCGGCTCTCCAAGGGCGGCTTGTAGGTCTTCAGGCTGTCGATGCTGGGCAGCCCGGCAGAGAAATACAGAAAGCCGGCACCGGCTCCCACAAGCCCGAGGACGATACCAAGGAAGACCACCCGGTACAGCCCCGAGACGACAAAGCTGAGCACCGTGCCGAGCAGGCTGTGCTTGCGCGGGCCGCGAGGCGGCCGCGGCGCACGGGGCTGGTGGGCGGGTTCGCGGCGGGGAGGGGCCAGACGATCGCCGGCGGAAAAGGAGTCTCTCGGGTCGGACATGATTGGGCTATTAGCACCGGGCTTTCATGGCTGCGAGGACGCGGGGAATAAAAATGCCGCAATCCGCCTCAACCGGCGAGGCGGCGCCCCGCGTAATCGGCGAAGTACTGGTCGATCGCCAGGGTCAGGTGCTCGGTCAGCAGCTTGCGCTGCTTGGGGTCACGCAGCCGCTGTTCGTCAAGCTTGTTGGTCAGGCAGCCCATCTCCAGCAGCGTGGCCGGGGTGGATGGATCGCGCAGCACGGCAAAATTGGCGCTGCGATGCGGGTCTGGCAGCAGCGGCACGATGCCCTGAAAGCTGTCCTGAATATCCTGCGCCAGGCTTTGCGAGCCGATCTTGGTGGCGCGCGTCTCCAGGCTGGCGAGGATGTTGGCCACTTGCGGCGATACCCCGGTGATCTGCCCGGGCGCGCTGTCGCTGTTGTTTTCGTCGTTGGCGATGCTGGCGGCCAGCGTATCCGAGGCATTGTCCGACAGGGTGAACACCGAGGCGCCGCGCATGTCCGGGTCGGGCAGATGGTCGCAGTGCAGGGCCAGGAACAGGCTGGCATTGGCCTTCACCGCCGCCGCCACGCGGCCTTCCAGGGTCACGAACACGTCCTTCGAGCGGGTCATGGCTACGCGGTAGCGGCCGGTCCTCAGCAAGGCGCGGCGGAGATCGAGCCCGGTTGCAAGGGTGATATGCTTCTCGAACTCCCCATCAGGGGCGATGGCCCCTGGGTCGTGCCCGCCATGGCCGGGGTCAAGCATGATCAGCGGTTTTCCCGGCAGGGCCGCGCAGGCGCGGCGCGGCGCGGCGATTCCCGCGGCGATTCCGCCGAGCGCGAGCGCCATAAAGCCACGACGAGTCGAGTCACATTTCACGCACATGTGCAATAATTATCATAGGACATTCGGTATTGGCTAGGACTTATTGATTCTCCTTAAAAGTGCGCCCTGTGACGATTTCGTGGCAGTTAATTTGCCAGGGCATCTTGCGGAACCCGTACACGTTCGGCTATAGGCTCGCCGCATCGGAGTGTAGCTCAGCCTGGTTAGAGTACTGTGTTCGGAACGCAGGGGCCGGAGGTTCGAATCCTCTCACTCCGACCATCTTTCTTCCTGAAAAATCAGAGTTTTGTGATGGAACGGGGCGCCGTTGCGCTTGGCGCGGCGCTGCCCTATCCCATCTGCCAGCATGGTGCCGCCGCGCTGGGGAGACCTGAATGAACGGGACAATCGCCGGGAATGTCGCCCGCGCACGCAACGCCGTCATCGCCGCCTATCTCGGCTGGACGCTGGACGCCTTCGACTTCTTCATCCTGATCTTCACCTTCGACGACGTGGCCAAGTCCTTCGGCGTGTCGGTCACATCCATCGCTTTCGCGATCACCCTGACATTGGCGACTCGCGCGGCCGGCGCCTTCATCTTTGGCCGTCTGGCCGACCGCTATGGCCGCAAACCGGTGCTGATGCTGGTTGTCCTGCTTTACTCCTTCTTCGAGGCGGCGAGCGGCTTCGCCTGGTCCTTCACCTCCTTCCTGGTCATTCGCGCGCTGTTCGGCATCGCCATGGGCGGGGAGTGGGGTGTCGGCTCATCCCTGGCCATGGAGACGATTCCCGTGCGCTGGCGCGGCTGGGTCTCCGGCGTGCTGCAGGCGGGCTACCCTTCGGGCTATTTCCTCGCCACCCTGCTGTTCGGGTTCGTCTATCATTACCTCGGCTGGCGGGGCATGTTCTTCGCCGGTGCGGCGCCGGCGCTGCTGGTTTTCTTCATCAACGGGCAGGTCGAGGAAAGCCCGGCCTTCACGACCCTGCACAAGGGGACGCAAGTTTCCGCCTGGCATCTTCTGGCCAAAAATTTCAAGCTGGTGGTTTACGCCGTCCTGATGATGACGGCGTTCAATTTCTTCTCGCACGGTACGCAGGACATCTATCCCAAGCTGTTCCTTGGCCAGCAGCTGCAATTCACCCGCGCGCAGATCACCAATATCAGCCTGCTGTATAATGTGGGGGCGGTGCTGGGCGGCATTCTGTTCGGCCTGCTCAGCCAGCGAATCGGCCGGCGCTATTCCATTATCGCGGCCTGCGTGCTCTCCCTGCTGGTTCTGTATTTCTGGGCGCATACCGGCACACCGGTGCAAATCGGCATCGCGGCCTTCTTCATGCAGGTGGCGGTGCAAGGGGCATGGGGCGTCGCGCCCGTGCATCTCAACGAGCTTTCCCCGGCGGAAATCCGCGGCACGTTTCCGGGTTTCGTGTACCAGCTTGGCAATTTCATCGCCTCGGTCAACGCACCGCTGCAGGTTGCCATCGCCGCGCGGCATGGCGGCGATTACGGCTACGCGCTCACGCTGACGGCGGGGTGTGTCGCGGTAATCCTGATGTTGCTGATGCTTTTCGGTCCCGAGGCGCGCAATGTCTCGATGACTGCGCGCAGCGAGCTCTAACCGTATGCCGTTGCGGGGCTGGCTGGAACAAGGGAGCGGTGCGCAAGGCTGGTGGCGCGGCCCGGGAGGGGTGCGCGCCGGCTGGCGGGTGGCGATGTTCCTTGCGCTGCTTGCCGGCTCCGTCTTCGGTTTGGCACTGCTGGCCGCGCTGCTGCCGCTGCCGCGCTTCCATCCGGGCGCGGCGCTGACGCCGGGTTTTCTTGCCGTGAACGAGGCGCTGCTGCTGCTTCCGGTCCTGCTGGCCAGCCTGGTCATGGTCCGGCTGGAGGGGCGCAGCCTCGCGTCTTGCGGTCTGGTGGATAAGCGCCGCCTGGCCCGCTGCGCCACGGGCTTTGCCGGCGGGGTGGCGGTGCTCGGCGCGCTCATCCTGCTGCTTGTTCTCTTTGGCCATGCCCGGGCGGGGTGGGGCGGGCTGTCCGTGGGTGAAATCCCGGAATATGCCCTGGTCTGGGCGGGCTCCAGCCTGCTCATCGGCTTTGCCGAGGAGTTCGCCTTCCGCGGCTACTTGCTACAGACACTAACCCGGGGCTGCGGCTTCTGGCGCGCGCTCATTCTCACGAGCCTCGTCTTCGGTGCCTTGCATTACAGCGACAGCGGGGAAGGGCTCTCCGGCGTGCTCAACGCCGCGTTGGCCGGTGCGGTATTCGCCCTGGGCATCCGGCGCACCGGCTCGCTTTGGTGGAGCATCGGCTTTCATGGAGGCTGGGATTACGCGGAAAACTTTATCTTCGGCGCGCATGACAGCGGCCAGGCTTGCGCCTTTACCCTGCTGCAACTCGTACCCGCCGGCAGCCCCTTGCTTTCGGGCGGCGCCACCGGGCCGGAGGGCAGCGTCCTTGGCACGGCCGTCCTGGCCGTCACGGGGCTTGCCGTCTGGGCCTGGCCCCGGAAACCCCCGGTTAGTCCATGTCAGCCGCGCGACCTTTGATATGGATCAACGGCGATATAGTTGTTAGACACGCTCTATGACGTCTTTGAACAAGATCGCGGATTTCCGGCGCCCGGTGGCCATTAATCTGGCCAGCCGTACGGCTGCCTCGAATTGCGATGATTGCGGCGCCCGCCACCATGGGCTCTGCGACGCGCTCTCCAATGCCGAGGTGAGCTTCCTGGCCCGTGCGGCGCAGCATGTCTCGCTGCAGGCCAATACCGTGTTCATTGAGGAAGGCGAGCCCTCGCTCT
Source organism: Acidocella sp. (assembly GCF_052326845.1). GTDB lineage: Bacteria > Pseudomonadota > Alphaproteobacteria > Acetobacterales > Acetobacteraceae > Acidocella. Next base: position 18,774 of record NZ_JBKQJR010000194.1, read on the forward strand.
ATTTCTACAACGTCAATTCCGGCAATGTGCGGCTGTTCAAGAGCCTGCCCGACGGCCGCCGCCAGATCACGGGCTTCGCCGGACCGGGGCATTTCCTCGGCCTCGCCGCGACCAGCAAGAACATGTTCTCGGCCGAGACGATGGAGCCGGTGAAGCTCTGCCGCTTCACCCGCAGCGCCATGGCCTTGGTGTTCGAGGAGTTTCCGGTGCTCGAGCGCAAGCTGCTTGACGTGGCGATGCACGAGTTGGTGCTCTCCCAGCAGCAGATGCTGCTGCTCGGGCGCAAGACCGCGATCGAGCGCATCGCCAGCTTCCTGCTCTCCTGGGCGGAGCGGCTGGATATCTGCGCCTCCGGCATGCTGCCGAAGCCGAACGTGTCCATGCCACTGCCGCTCTCGCGCACGGATCTGGCCGATTATCTCGGCCTGACGATCGAGACCGTCTCCCGATCGCTCTCCCAGCTCAAGCGCGACGGACTGATCGAGATCCCCAACATCCACGAGATCATTCTGCTCCGCCCCCAGGCGCTCTCCGACATCGCTGAAGCCGCCGTTTGACCTGCGTCAAGGTGCAGGTGGCGTTTTAGCGCAAGGAAACATTCATAGTTTCCAAGGAGGATGCCATGAAAGTTTCGGAGCTGATGAGTCGCAACACCATCTCCGTGCTGCCCAGCACCACGGTCGCGGATGCCGCCCGCATCATGCTGGCGAATCGCGTCAGCGGCCTGCCGGTGGTGGATGAAAAGGGCACGCTGGTCGGCATCGTCACCGAGGGTGATCTGATGCGCCGTGCCGAAATCGGCACCGATGGCAAGCAGGCGGGCTGGCTTAGATCCCTGCTCATGCCGGCTTCCGTCGCTTCCGACTACGTGGCCACCCATGCCCGCCATGTCAGCGGGGTGATGACGCACAGCCCCGTGTTCGTGACGCCGGATACGCCGCTTGACGAGGTGGCGCAGCTGATGCTCCGCAAGCACATCAAGCGCCTGCCGGTGCTGCAGGATAGCCAGCTCGTGGGCGTGATCAGCCGCGCCGACCTGCTGCGCGTGCTGGCGCGCAAACTGATCGAAACCCCGCAGGAATGCACCGACGAATCGATCAGCGCCTATATCAAGGCCGAACTGGAGAAGGCCCGCTGGGCGCCGAAATCCGGCCTGCGCGTGGCCGTGCAGGACAAAATGGTGACGCTGGATGGCACGATTTTCTCCGACGAGGAGCGCCAGGCAGTAATCGTGATCGCCGAGAACGCCCCGGGCGTGAGGGAGGTGAAGGACAACCTCATCTTCGTCGATCCCGGCTCGGGCCTCGCCTTTCCGCCTGGGGACTAGCGCCCCATGACCTTGCCCCCGGCGCTAGGCGTGTTGGGAGGTTGTCTCCTCCTCGTGCTGACCTCCGTTTATGCCGACAAGCACTTTTCTGACTCGCCACGGATTCCCGTTTGGTGGGGGCTGGACCGCGAGGTGTATCTGTTCGCCACGCGGCGCGTCGGTCTTGCCATTTTTCCGCTCATCGGTGCGGCGGTGCTGGTCTTCGCCGCCGGCCGCGGAGTGGAGTTCTTCCACCAGGTGTTCATCTCGCTCGGCCTGCTGGTGGTGTATCTCATCTACCTGCAGGCGGTGGACAAGAACCTGACGCAATAGGCGGCGTATTACGAGCACCGGAGCGGAGCGTACGTTGGAGTACGTGAGCACCGGAGCGCAGAAATGCGGTGCCAGGCGGCTGACATAGTAGGGTTTTGAAAGGGACTCTTACTCCGCCGCCGCCCGCAGGGCCGTCCCGGCGCCTAGCGGCGCCAGGGGCAGCGCCGCCATCAGCATTGCCGCCAGCATATATAAAGGCGCGGCCGGATGCGCCGAGGTCACCGCCGCGGCGCCGAAGATCAGCGCCGGGATGACCAGCGGCAGGGTGATGAGCGGCATCAGCACCGCGGCCCGGCGGGCGCCGAGGCTCACAGCCGCCGCCAGCGTGCCGAGCAGGGACAGGATCATCGTTCCCGGCACCAGGCTGAGCATCAGCAGCGGGATTTTCGCCTCGGGCATGCGCAGCATCACCGCCAGAGGTGCTGCGATGACCAGCAGCGGCAGCCCGGTGGTGAGCCAGTGCACGACCGTCTTGGCAAAGGCGACCTCATAGGCCGGCAGGCCGGAGAGCAATAGCAGATCCAGCGTGCCATCTTCGAAGTCAGCCCCGAACAGCCGGTCCAGCGGCAGCAGCGCCGCCAGCAGGGCACAGACCCACACCACCCCGGCGGCGATGCCGGCCAGCACGGCGGGCGAGGGGCCGACGGCGAAGGCGAACAGCGTGCCAGCTATGATAAAGAAGAGCAGGGCCGCCACGGTATCCGCGCCGTGGCGGAGCGAGAGCTTCAACTCGCGGGTGATGAGCGCGATCATAGTTCCAGCACCTGCATGTCCGGGAGGTCGAGCGGGGTGTGGGTGCTGGCGATGATCATGCCCCCCGCCGCCCGGTGCGCAGTGCACAGCGCACCGAATCGCTCCACCGAGGCCGCGTCCAGTCCGGTAGTCGGCTCGTCCAGCAGCCAGAGCTTGCGCCCCGAGGCCACGACGCGGGCAATGGCCAAACGCCGCTTCTGCCCCGCTGAGAGGAACCGGGCGGGCAGGGCGGCGAAACGCTCCAACCCCACCGGTTTCAGCGCCTCCTCCGGCACGTGCTCGGCCACGGTCAGGGCCGGTTTCACCGCGTCCAGATGCCCCAGCCAAGCGATGCGCGCGGCATGCGCCGGAAGGTCCTGCAGCGCCGGGGCGCCCTCCCACAGCACCGTGCCGGCCGCCAGCGGGGTCAGCCCGGCCAAGGCGCGGAGCAGGGTGGATTTGCCTGCGCCATTCCTGCCACGCAACAGGAGCATGCCTCCGTCGCTCAGGGTGAAGCCTAAGCCCTGTAACACTAGCCTTTCCCCGCGGAAAACCGAGAGTTTTTGAACTGTAAGCAGGTGTAAAATTCCTTTTTACGGAATAGACGTACCTCTGCGGCTATGGTTTAAGCCGTGCCAAATCACAAGCGGCAACAGCAGAAAGGTTTTTGCCTATGACAGCCATCGGCCACGATAGCCTCAAAACCCAGCAAACTCTGAATGTGGACGGCAAGGAGTACAAATACTTCTCCGTCGCCGAGGCTGCGTCCAAGCTGGGTGATATCTCCAAGCTGCCAAAGACCCTTAAGATCCTGCTCGAGAACGTTTTGCGTTTCGAGAACGGCGGCAGCTACACCGTGGACGACGCCAAGGCGATCGTCGAATGGCTGGAGAAGGCTTCCTCCGCCAAGGAAGTGCCCTTCAAGCCAGCCCGCATCCTGATGCAGGATTTCACCGGCGTGCCGGCGGTGGTCGACCTCGCCGCCATGCGCGACGGCGTGATGAAGCTGGGCGGCAAGCCCGAGAAGGTGAACCCGCTGATCCCGGTTGACCTGGTCATCGACCACTCCGTGATGGTCGACTACTCCGCCTCCGCCGACGCGCTGAAGAAGAACATCGAGCTGGAGTTCGAGCGCAATGGCGAGCGTTACAAGTTCCTCCGCTGGGGCCAGGAAGCCTTCAATAACTTCCGCGTCGTGCCGCCCGGCACCGGCATCTGCCACCAGGTGAACCTGGAATACCTCGCACAGGTCGCCTGGACCTCCGAGAATGACGGCTCCACCTTCGTCTACCCCGACACCCTGTACGGCACCGACTCCCACACCACCATGGTGAACGGCCTGGGCGTGCTGGGCTGGGGCGTGGGCGGCATCGAAGCCGAGGCCGCGATGCTCGGCCAGCCGATCGCCATGCTGATCCCGGACGTGATCGGCTTCAAGCTGACCGGCAAGCTCTCCGAGGGCGTGACCGCCACCGATCTGGTGCTCACCGTCACCCAGATGCTGCGCGCCAAGAAGGTCGTCGGCAAGTTCGTCGAGTTCTTCGGCGAGGGCCTGGACGAGCTGCCGCTCGCCGACCGCGCCACCATTGCCAACATGGCGCCGGAATACGGCGCGACCTGCGGCTTCTTCCCGGTTGACCAGCTCACCCTGGACTACCTGAAGCTCTCCGGCCGCGACGAGCACCGCATCAAGCTGGTCGAGGCGTTCGCCAAGGCCCAGGGCCTGTGGCGCGTCACCGGCGAGGACCCGGCCTTCACCGACACGCTGGTGCTCGACCTGTCCACCGTGCAGCCTTCGCTGGCCGGCCCGAAGCGCCCGCAGGACCGCGTGCTGCTCAAGGAAGCCGCTTCCGCTTTCAACACCGAGCTGACCAAGAGCCTGGGCGTTGCGCGGGACGCCGTTGGCACCAAGGTGGCCGTGGCCGGCACCGATTACGAGATCACCCATGGTGACATCGTGATCGCCGCCATCACCTCCTGCACCAACACTTCCAACCCGTACGTGCTGGTTTCGGCCGGCCTCGTTGCCCGCAAGGCACACGCTCTGGGCCTGACGCCGAAGCCGTGGGTGAAGACCTCGCTGGCCCCCGGCTCGCAGGTTGTGACCGACTATCTCAACCAGTCCGGCCTCGCTGCCGACCTGGATGCGATGGGCTTCCAGACCGTCGGCTATGGCTGCACCACCTGCATTGGCAACTCCGGCCCGCTGCCGGATGCCATCGTGGACGCCATCGAGGGCAACAAGCTGGTCGCGGCCTCCGTGCTCTCCGGCAACCGTAACTTCGAGGGCCGCGTGCACGCCAACGTGCGCGCCAACTACCTGGCCTCCCCGCCGCTGGTGGTCGCCTACTCGATCTTCGGCAACATCCGCGAGGACATCACCACCGCCGTGATAGGCACCTCCAAGGACGGCCAGCCGGTGTACCTGAAGGACATCTGGCCGACCACGAAGGAAGTGGCGGACACCGTGCACGCCAATGTGACGCGTGAGATGTTCGTCGAGCGCTACAGCGACGTGTTCAAGGGCCCGGCGCAGTGGCAGGCCATCGAAGTCACCGGCGGCACCGACACCTACGCCTGGCCGACTGGTTCCACCTACGTGAAGAACCCGCCCTACTTCGAGAGCATCACGCCGGCCCCGCGCGGCGCTGCCGACATCAAGGGCGCTCGCATCCTGGCGCTGCTGGGTGACTCCATCACCACCGACCACATCTCCCCGGCCGGTAACATCAAGAAGACGGCCCCGGCGGGCGTGTACCTCACGGAGCACCAGGTCCTGCAGAAGGACTTCAACTCCTACGGGTCCCGCCGCGGCAACGACGACGTGATGGTGCGCGGCACCTTCGCCAACATCCGCATCAAGAACGAGATGCTGGGTGGCGCCGAGGGTGGCAACACCAAGCACTATCCGGGTGGCGAAGAGCTTTCCATCTACGACGCCGCCGTGAAGTACAAGAAGGATGGCGTGCCGCTCGTGGTCATCGCTGGCCAGGAATACGGCACCGGCTCCAGCCGCGACTGGGCGGCCAAGGGCACGATGCTCCTGGGCGTGAAGGCCGTGGTCGCTGAGAGCTTCGAGCGCATCCACCGCTCCAACCTGGTCGGCATGGGCGTGCTGCCCCTGCTGTTCAAGGACGGCGTGACCCGCAAGAGCCTGGGCCTGACCGGTGAAGAGGTCATCGACATCGTGGGGCTGGACAAGCTCAGCCCGCGCATGGACCTGACCCTGGTCATCACCCGCAAGGATGGCACCAAGCAGGAAGTGCCGGTGCTGTGCCGTGTCGATACCGCCGACGAGGTGGAATACTACAAGCATGGCGGCATTCTGCAGTACGTGCTGCGCGGCATGGCCAAGTCTGCGTAAAGCCAAAGGCAGGGGGCCGAGCGCCCCCGTCCATCAGAAACGGCGCCTTCAGGCGCCGTTTTTTGTTGCGTAAGCGCATGTTATGGTTGCGTTAAATGTTGTTCCGGGCAAGCATCGGCGCTTGCCAGCAGCGCCGGGTCTGACAAAAGCAGGAGGGGGAGCTTGTTAGGGGCCATGTCATTGCATTGAGTGACCAATTTTCCGCGTACGGCGTCGGCGCGTATTCCGGCCAAGGGAAAACAATGACCGTTCAGTCCTGCGAGGCGGGGGTGTAAATGTCGCAGATCGCATCGATTGTTAACCTGCTTGTTAACGACTCCATCAACAGCCCAACCTCAGTGGGGCAGTTGAAGCTGTGGGATAAGATCGTCGGGCTGGATGTACGCACCGGCGACGTTGAGCAGGAGTTTCTCAACAACCCGGCGCTCCCCGGCTTCATCGTGCATGCCGACCGGCAGATTTTCGGGGTGGTCTCGCGCCGCATGCTGCTCACAGCCATCTCCCAGCCCTTCGGGCGCGAGGTGTTCATCAAGCGTCCGCTGCAGGAGTTGGCGCACAAGATGGATACGCGCCCGCTGACGCTGAAGGGCAGCACGCCGATTGCCGAGGCGCTCAAGCAGTCCATGCGCCGGGATGAGGAGATGCGATTCGAGCCGGTTCTCGTGCATACCGGCACCTCCATCGGCCTGCTGGAAATGCACATGCTGATGATCGCGCAGGCGAACCTGCTGGAGGATGCGCTCTCCTCCAAGGGCGTGCTGATCGAGAAGATCAAGGGAATTCTGGGTGGCCGCGTGGCGTAAGCCACAAGGCACACCAGAGCCCTTAAAGGCTTTTGAATTTGCTGAATTTTCTGGGGAAGTGGTGGGCGCGACAGGGATTGAACCTGTGACCCTTCGCGTGTGAAGCGAATGCTCTACCGCTGAGCTACGCGCCCGGTGTGGGGATGCTGGATAGTGGTGCCGAATGCATATGTCAATCTGCACGAACCGCCTTCCGGTGCGCCAGAAGCGATGGTAGACGAAAAAAATGGCCGGACATTCGCAATTCAAGAACATCATGCACCGCAAAGGTGCGCAGGACGCCAAGCGCGCGCGCATTTTTGCAAAGCTCATCCGTGAAATCACCGTCTCCGCGAAGGAGGGGCTGCCCGACCCGGCGGCGAATCCGCGCCTGCGCGCCGCCATAGGCGCGGCGCTGAAGCAGAACATGACGCGCGACGCGATCGACCGCGCGATCAAGAAGGCGACAGGCGCCGGCGGGCAGGAGAATTACGAGGCTGTGCGCTACGAGGGCTACGGCCCGGCTGGCGTGGCGGTTATCGTCGAGGCGCTCACGGATAACCGCAACCGCACCGCCTCCGTGGTGCGCGCGGCCTTCAACAAATCCGGCGGCGCGCTGGGGGAGACGAACTCCGTGTCCTTCATGTTCAACCGCATGGGCGTGGTGCGCTACCAGGCCTCCGCAGCCGATGCCGATACCATGCTGGAAGCGGCCATCGAGGCTGGCGCCGATGACGTAGGGAGCAACGAGGACGGCCATGAGGTGCAGGTCGCCATCGAGGGCTTCTTCGCCGTGCGCGACGCCCTGGCGCAGAAATTCGGCGAGCCGGCGGAGGCGCGAATCGAGTGGCGCCCGAACATGACCGTGGCGCTGGACGAGGAAAAAGCCGCTTCGGTGCTGAAATTGCTGGATGTTCTGGAAGATGATGACGACGTCCAGAACGTCTATGCCAATTTCGAGGTCCCCGAAGAGGTCATGGCGAAGCTCTCCGCCTGATGCGCTTGCTCGGCATCGACCCCGGCCTGCGGTTCACGGGCTGGGGCGTGCTGGAGGCAGAGGGCAACCGGCTGCGCCATGTGGCGGATGGGGTGATCGCCACCGAATCGGTGGATGACGTCCCCTCCCGGCTGAAAATGCTCGACGATGCCCTGGCCGAAATTCTTGCCCGCTACGCCCCCGCCGAGGCGGCGGTGGAAGAGACCTATGTGAACCGCAACGGCGCAGCCACGCTGAAGCTGGGTTACGCCCGCGGCGTGGCGCTGCTGGCCCCGGCGCGGGTGGGTATTCCGGTATTCGAATATGGAGCCAAGACTGTGAAGATGGCGGTTGTCGGTACAGGCAGCGCGGATAAGGAGCAGGTGGGGCTTATGGTCCGCCGCCTGCTGCCAGGTGCTGCGCAAAAACGGGCCGACGCGGCGGACGCGCTGGCGGTGGCGATCTGCCACGCGCATCATCGCGCCTCGCTCAACGCATGGAAGCGCCCGGCATGATCGCACGGCTGAAAGGCATCATCGAGAGCATCGGCGACTCGAACTGTGTCATCGACGTGAACGGGGTGGGCTATCTGGTGTTCTGTTCCTCCCGCACGCTCGCGGCGCTGGATGAGGGCGGTGCGGTGAGCATGCTTACCGAGATGCAAGTGCGCGAGGATTCCATCACGCTCTACGGCTTCGGCACGGTTGCCGAGCGGGAGTGGTTCCGCCTGCTCAATACCGTGCAGGGGGTGGGCGCCAAGGTGGCGCTGGGCATTCTCTCCGCGTTGTCGCCAGATCAGCTCATCGCCGCCATTTCCAGCAGCGACAAGGCGGCCTTGAGCCGTGCCCCCGGCGTGGGGCCACGGCTCGCCCTCCGCCTAGCGACGGAATTGCGTGAGAAGGCCGGGGCCATGCCCGGCGGCGGGGCGGCGGCGCTGCCGCCCGTCGTGGCGCTGCGCCACCATGCGGCTGACGCGCTCTCTGCGCTGGAAAATCTCGGCTACCGGCGCGCCGAGGCCGAGGCCGCCCTGACCAAGGGGATCGAGGCGCATGGCGCGGACGCGCCGCTTGACGTGCTGATCCGCGCAGGGCTGAAGGCGTTGGCGAAATGAGCAGCAACGTCATCCGTCATCACGAGCGCAGCGCAGCGATCCATCTTTTTTCACAGTGTTGGGACGAAAATGGATCGCTTCGCTGCGCTCGCGATGACGGTATAAGAGCGGCCCCATGAGTGAAGACCGCATCACCTCTGGCGAGCGCCTGCCCGATGACGTGGCCGAAGCCGCGCTGCGCCCGCAAACGCTGGACGATTTCACCGGCCAGCAGGCCAGCCGGGAAAATTTAAAAATCTTCATCCAGGCCGCGAAGTCCCGTGGCGAAGCCCTTGATCATGTTCTTCTTCATGGCCCGCCAGGGCTGGGCAAGACCACGCTGGCGCAGATCGTCGCGCGTGAGATGGGCGTGGGGTTCAAGGCCACGTCCGGCCCGGTGATCCAGAAATCCGGCGATCTTGCCGCCATCCTTACCAATCTGCAGCCGCGCGACGTGCTGTTCATCGACGAGATCCACCGCCTGCAACCGGCGATCGAGGAAATCCTCTACCCGGCCATGGAGGATTTCCAGCTCGACCTCATCATCGGCGAGGGGCCGGGCGCGCGCACCGTGCGCATCGACCTGCCGCCCTTCACGCTGGTTGGCGCCACCACCCGCGCCGGGCTGCTGGCCACGCCGCTGCGCGACCGCTTCGGCATTCCGCTGCGGCTGGTGTTCTACACGCCGGACGAACTCACCGGCATCGTCATCCGCCTGGCGCAGAAGCTGGGCATGGATCTCTCCTACGAAGGCGCGCACGAGATCGCCAAGCGCTCCCGCGGCACGCCGCGCGTGGCCGGAAGGCTCACCCGCCGGGTGCGGGACTTCGCCGCGGTGGCTGGCGCCGGCACCATCACCCGGGAGCTGGCCGATGCCGCGCTGACCCGGCTGGACGTCGACCATAAGGGGCTGGATGCCATGGATATCAGGTACTTAAGGCGCTTGGCCGAACACCATAATGGCGGCCCGGTGGGCGTTGAAACCCTGGCGGCGGCTTTGGCCGAGGCGCGGGACACGCTGGAGGATGTGGTCGAGCCCTATCTCATCCAGGAAGGACTTTTGCTCCGCACCTCGCGTGGCAGAATGCTGGGCGATGCCGGTTGGCGGCACCTTGGACTCACGCCGCCACAGAATCGCCCAGATCAGCTGGATTTACTGCTCCCCGAATGATCTATATTTACGAGACCCGGATCTACTATCAGGACACCGACGCGGGCGGCATCGTGTACCACGCCAACTACCTGTCCATTGCCGAACGCGCCCGCACTGAGGCGCTGCGCGACATGGGCGCGCCTCATTCGGAGATGGTTGCTCAGTACAACGTGATGTTTGTGGTGCATCGCGTCAATTTGCACTATCAGCGGCCCGCGAGGCTGGACGAGGTGGTGCGCGTGGAAACAGAGTTCAGGGAGATTGGCGGGGCGACAGTCACGCTTCGTCAAAAATTCCTGCGAGACAGCGACTCGCTGGCTGTGCTTGACCTCGCCCTGGGTTGCGCGCGTGTCTCGGATGGCCGGGCCACGCGCATTCCGCGCGACTGGGTGCAGCGGCTGAAAATTTAACTGGGGAAAGACATTGGACGATACGGTTACTCAGGCGGCCATGGCCGCGCCTTCTGCGGCGAATTTGTCGCTGCTCGGCCTGTTCCTCCAGGCTGACATCGTGGTGAAGCTTGTGATGCTGGTGCTGCTCTTTGCCAGCGTGTGGGTCTGGACGATCATCATCGAGAAGGTGATGACCCTGCGCCGCGTGAACAGCGAGGCGAACGTGTTCGAGGACGAGTTCTGGTCCGGCGGCAGCCTGGACAATCTGTATGAGCGCGAGGGCACCGACCCCACCAACCCGATGGCGGCCGTGTTCGGCGCCGCGATGAGCGAGTGGAAACGCACCGCGCGCATCGCCGGCTCCGAGATCGGCAAGACAGCCGTGGAGCAGCGCGTGGATCGTGCGATGAGCGTGACGATCATGCGCGAGATGGACCGGCTGGAGCGGTTCATGATCTTCCTCGCTTCCGTCGGCGCCACGGCGCCGTTCATCGGCCTGTTCGGCACGGTCTGGGGTATCATGCACTCCTTCTCGGCCATCGCCGCCATGCACAATACCGACCTCGCCGTGGTCGCTCCGGGCATCGCCGAGGCGCTGTTCGCCACCGCCATCGGCCTGGTGGCCGCCATTCCGGCGGTGCTGGCCTATAACAAGCTCTCCAACGACCTCGCCCGCTTCGGGTCGCGGCTGGAGGGCTTCGGCGCCGAATTCTCCGCAATTCTGTCGCGCCAGACCGAGGAGCATAAGTAAATGGCCGGCGGGCTGATGGGGCCGGGCAACGGCAAGAAGCGCTACCGCCCGATGGCGGAGATCAACGTCACCCCGCTGGTGGACGTGATGCTGGTGCTGCTGATCATCTTCATGGTCACGGCGCCGATGATCACCTCCTCGGTGAACGTGAACCTGCCCCAGGCCAACGCCAAGCCGGCCCAGGCCGACGCCAAGCCCATCACTATCACGGTGAACGCGCAGGACCAGATCTTCCTGCAGAACACGCAGGTGGAGCTGAGCAATCTGGTCGCCACGCTGCAGCAGGCCGCGCAGAACAATCCTGACCAGCGCGTCTACGTGCGCGGGGACAAGGATGTCTCCTACGGCGACATGCTGCAGGTGATGGCAACGATCACCCAGGGCGGTTTCACGAAAGTGGCGCTGCTCGCCCAACCGACCGGCTCCGGCAAGTAAGCCGGGGAGGGGAGCAATATCTTGGACCGGGATCTCCGCCGGGGCGTAACCATATCCGCGTTCGTCCACGCCGCGATCATCATCGCGGCGATCGTGACACTGCCGCTCCAGCCGCTGGATACCAGCGCCGAGCAGGATGTGGATGTGGATTTGGTTGGCCCCTCCGCGCCGCAAGAGGCGTTTGAGAAGAACAAGGTGCCGGCGCCTTCCAACCTGCCGGTGCCGCACCAGGGCCCGCTGGCGGTGAACCAGCCGAAGCCACAGCCGATCGAGGCGCCGCCACCGCCGCCTCCGCCGCCGCCGCCCTCGCCGGAGCAGAAGCCGAGCACCACGCCCCCGGCGCCCGCCCCTCCGCCGCCCCCGCCGGCGCCGAGTCCGCAGGCCATTCCCACGCCGCCGCCACCGCCGCATCCGCCGCAGAAGGTGGCGAGCATCGTGCAGCCGCCGCAGAAGCAGCCGCCGGAGAAGCAGCCCCCCGCACCGGCCAAGAGCCCGACGCATCAGCAGCATGTGGTAAAGACCCCGGCGCCGCTGAGCCAGAACGTGCTGAACACGCTGATGAAGCTGCAGGCCCTGCAGAAGCAGGTGCAGCCGCCGACGCATGTGTACAACCCCGACCAGGGCGGTGCGCCCAATGGCGGCGGAAGCCCGAACAGCACGGCCAATTCCGGCCTCTCGGGCGCTGACCGCGATGCCATCGGCAACCATGTGCGCCCCTGCTGGAGCGTGGATGCCGGCGCGCCTGGGCTGGCCGGGTTCAGCGTGATGCTGCTGGTGACGACCGACCCCTCGGGCACGGTGCGCCAGGCTGTCGTCGCGCCGCAGGACCAGGACAAGATGAGCGACCCGTATTTCAACGCCTATGCGAGCCGCGCCGTCGATGCGGTGATGAACTACCAGTGTGCTACCTTGCCGCTGCCTTCCTATATGCTGGGTCAGAACCAGACCTTCCTGTTCCATTTCACTCCGTGAGAGGTACTGATGACACGTTTTAAATTGCCGCCCTTCTCCCGCCGCGGGATCATCGGCGCCGGGGCCGCGACATTGATCGGTCCGTCCGCCTTCGCGCAGAGCATGCTCGGTGGCGGCGGTGCCACACCCGCTCCGGCCGCGCCGAGCGGCGGCGGCTCCTCCGGTGGCGACCCGGCGATCAATGTGAGCGGCGCGCAGAACCAGCCGATTCCCATCGCCATCGCACCGTTCGAAGACACCTCGGGCACTGGCGCGCAGATCACCAGCGTGATCGGCAGCGACCTCACCCATTCCGGTCTGTTCCGCGCGCTGGATCAGTCCAGCTTTGTGCCCAACTCCGTGAATAACGGCACGCCGGTGTGGCAGAACTGGACCCTCCTCGGCGCCCAGGGGCTGGTCACCGGCTCCGTCACCGATGCCGGCGGCGGCCAGCTGCGTGTGGAGTTCCGCCTGTGGAACGTGCAGCAGCAGCAGCAGTTGCAGGGCACGGCCTACACCACCACCGCCGATAACTGGCGCCGGATCGCGCATATCATAGCCGACTCGGTGTACCAGCAGATGATCGGCGAGAAGGGCTATTTCGATTCGCGCGTCGCCTACATCTCCGAGACTGGTACGACGACGAGCCCGATCCGCCGCCTGGCGGTCATGGATTACGACGGCGCGAACAACCAGTTCCTGACCGACGGCTCCTCCATGGCGATCTCGCCGCAGTACAACCCGGTGCGCCAGCAACTCGCCTTCGTCAGCTTCCAGGGCGACAACCCGCGCGTTTATCTGTTCGACCTGCAGTCCGGCTCGACCCGCCTGGTCGGCGCCTATGGCGACATGACCATCGGCCCGCGCTTCTCGCCGGATGGCAACTCGCTGCTCATGTCCGTGTCGAAGAACGGCGGTTCGGCGATCGTGAAGACCGACCTCTCCGGCGGCGGCATGACCGAACTTACCGACTATTCCTCGATCAATGTGACGCCTTGCTACTCGCCCGATGGCAGCCAGATCGTGTTCAACTCGGACCGTGACGGCAACCAGCAGCTTTTCGTGATGGGTGCCGACGGTTCCGGCGCCAAGCGCATCTCCTTCGGCCCCGGCCGCTATGCCGAACCGTGCTGGTCGCCGCGTGGGGACCTCATCACCTACACCTTCTGGGGCTCGGGCGGGTTTTCCATCGGCGTGATGGCGCCGGATGGAACGGGCGAGCGAATCCTCACCCAGGGCTTCCTGGTGGAGAACTCCACCTTCTGCCCGAATGGCCGCGTGATCATGTTCGACCGTCAGAGCCCAACCGCAGGCGGCCACGATTCCCGCCTGGTCACCATTGGCATCGATGGTTTCAACGAACAGATGGTCGACACGCCGACCTACGGTTCCGACCCGTCCTGGGGCCCTCTGCTGGCCTGAACCGAAGAGCCGGGCCCAAAGTGGCCCGGTTTTTTTTGGTCCATAAAGATATATTTTAAAGGAATCTTTTGTTGCTTATTTGCAACCGGGTGTGTGGGCTTATTTTGGAGTATTGAAGATTTGTTCCAGATCAAAGAGTACTGAAAGGGGCGCGCTTATCCGGGTCCTGTTCACCAATTACGGGAGCCTGTTTTATGAAGTCCACGTTCCGTACGGTTGCCGCCGCTGCTCTGCTGGCCGGCACCGCGTTTACCCCCGCACTGGCCCAGAGCGCTCCGGGCTATGTGGAGCCCAGCAACTACGACATCCTCAACGGCGCGACTGGTTATCAGCCCGGCGACATCATGACGCACCTGAGCATCATCGGCGTTATCCCTGAGAATGTAAGTAGCCATGTGAACGTTGTAGGGGGGCCGACTGTTGGCAAGCTCGGCATCACCTCCGGTGTGTCGCCGGAGCTCGATGCCTCCTACTTCGTAACCAAGAATTTGTCTTTTCAGATTATTGCAGCCACCAGCCGCCACACCCTCTCGCTCAATAATAACGGCAAGAGCGCGACGCTGGGTTCCACCTGGGTTCTGCCCCCCACGCTGACCGCCCAGTGGCACTTCCCCCAGATCGGCATCATCCGTCCCTATGTTGGTGTCGGCATCACCGTCGCGTTCTTCTATGGCACCAGCCCGAAGACCTCTAACGGCTTTACTTCGCTGGGTTTGCGCACCGCCGTCGGTCCGTCCTTTGACGCCGGCTTCGACGTGCCGCTGCAGGGCAACTGGACCGCGAACGTGGACGTGAAGCAGATTATCCTGCCCACCGCCGCGAGCGTGAACCATGGCGCCGTCCATGCGATGACCGGCCTCGACCCCACCGTGGTTGGCTTCGGCGTCGGTTACAAGTTCTAAGCCATTCCGGCTTGATCGACGGGAAGAGGCGGCCCAAAAGGCCGCCTTTTTTCGTTTCCGCCTTGTCTTGCGGGGCGTTTTGCGCCATATGCCCCTCCGCCCGCATGGTGCGGGCAAATTCACACGCGGGGGCCTTTCCTGGGGAAGCCCAAGAGGTCCGGTGCCGTAAGGTACTTCCCCCCGCGGAGGATATAACCGGATCAGATCAAGGAAAGAGAACTGCCAATGGCACTTCCCGATGTCTCCCTGCGCCAGCTGCTCGAAGCCGGCGTGCATTTCGGCCACAACACCCGCCGCTGGAACCCGCGCATGGCGCCGTACCTGTTCGGCGTGCGCAACCAGGTCCACATCATCGACCTGCAGCAGACCGTTCCCCTGCTGGAGCGCGCCCTGAAGCAGGTGCGTGACGTGACCGCCGCCGGCGGCCGCGTGCTGTTTGTTGGCACCAAGCGCGCCGCGGCCGACTACGTGGCCGAGTCCGCGCAGCGTTGCGGCCAGTACTACGTGAACCACCGCTGGCTCGGCGGCATGCTGACCAACTGGAAGACCATCACCGGCTCCATCAAGCGCCTGCGCCAGATGGACGAGCTGCTGGCCGGCGAGACCCAGGGCTATTCCAAGAAGGAAGTCCTGAACATGACGCGCGACCGCGAGAAGCTGGAGCGCGCGCTGGGCGGCATCAAGGACATGGGTGGCCTGCCGGACGTCCTGTTTATCATCGACACCAACAAGGAGAAGCTGGCGGTCGAGGAAGCCAACAAGCTGGGCATCCCCGTCATCGCCATCCTCGACTCCAACTCCGACCCCGAGGGCGTGACCTACCCGGTCCCGGGCAATGACGACGCGATCCGCGCCATCACCCTGTATTGCGACCTCGTTGCCGGCGCGGTACTGGACGGCATCTCCGCCGAGCTGGGCTCCGCCGGAATCGACCTGGGCGAGGCTGCTGAGCCGATCCTGGACGCGGCGCCGGAAGCTGAGGCGCACGCCTGATATTGTTTCGGGTGCCGCAAGGCGCCCGGCAAAAAAACCGAACGTCGCGCGCGGGGGCAAATGTCCTCGCGCGCAAACGCATAAAGGAGCGAACACATGGCTGAAATTACCGCTGCCCTGGTTAAGGACCTGCGCGAGATGACCGGCGCGGGCATGATGGACTGCAAGAAGGCGCTGACCGAGACCAATGGCGAGATCGAAGCCGCCATCGACTGGCTGCGCAAGAAGGGCCTCTCCGCCGCGGCCAAGAAGTCCGGCCGCGTGGCCTCCGAGGGTCTGGTCGGCGTGGCGCTCGCCCCCGGCAAGGCCGCGATGGTCGAGATCAACGCCGAGACCGACTTCGTTGCCCGTAACGAGGCGTTCCAGAACTTCGTCGAGACCGTCGCCAAGCTGGCGCTGGACGTGGGCGAGGATGTGGAGGCCCTGAAGGCCGCCGCCTATCCCGGCACCGGCCGCACCGTCGCGGAAGAGGCCGTGCATCTGGTCGCCACCATCGGCGAGAACATGAATGTCCGCCGCGTCGCCGTCATCGAGGTGCCGGGTGGCGTAGCCGCCGCCTACATCCACGGCGCGCTGAAGCCGGGCCTGGGCAAGATCGGCGTGATCGTCGGCCTGGACGGCAATGCGTCCGAGGCTCTGGAGGCCCTGGGCAAGCAGATCGGCATGCATGTCGCCGCGACCCGCCCGGATGCGCTGTCCGTCGCTGAGGTCGACCCGGCCGCGCTGGAGCGCGAGAAGAACGTGCTCTCCGAGCAGGCCCGCGCCTCTGGCAAGCCGGAAGCCATCATCGAGAAGATGGTCGAAGGCCGCGTGAAGAAGTTCTACGAGGACGTGGTGCTGCTGGAGCAGGTCTGGGTGCATGACGGCGAGAGCAAGGTGAAGGCTGTGGTCGAGAAGGCCGGCGCCAAGATCACCCGCTTCGTCCGCTTCCACCTGGGCGAGGGTATCGAGAAGGAAGCCACCGACTTCGCAGCTGAAGTGGCGGCGGCGGCCGGGGTTTAACCCGTCCTTCATCTGGACTAAACCAGGGCGGTTCGGGCATTGTGCCGGAGCCGCCCTTTCTGTGCGATCATCCCGCGCCGAATCGGATTCGGGGCGGTCTGGGGTGTGAATCGCCCACCAAGAACTGTATGAGCGAGGCCATGAACCCGATTCCCCTCTACAAGCGTGTACTGCTTAAGGTTTCCGGCGAGGCCCTGATGGGCACCCGCGAATACGGGTTGGATACCGATACCCTGAACGCCATCGCGCAGGACGTGCGTGACGTGGTGGCCATGGGCGTCGAAGTCTGCCTGGTCATCGGCGGCGGCAACATCTTCCGTGGCGTTGCTGGGGCGGCGGGGGGCATGGACCTCGCCCAGGCCGACTACATGGGCATGCTGGCCACGGTGATGAACGCGCTGGCCATGCAGTCGGCGCTGGAAAAGCAGGAGGTGCCGACCCGGGTGCAGACCGCCATCCCGATGTCCGCCGTTTGCGAGCCCTATATCCGCCGCCGCGCCATGCGCCACATGGAAAAGGGCAGGGTGGTGATCTTCGCCGGCGGCACCGGCAATCCGTTCTTCACCACCGACACCGCCGCCGCCCTGCGCGCTGCCGAGATGAACTGCGACGCAATGCTGAAGGGCACGCAAGTGGATGGCGTATACTCCGCCGACCCGCGCAAGGTGAGCAATGCCGAGCGCTACGAGGAACTCACCTATCTGGACGTGCTGGCGCGGGACCTCAACGTCATGGACGCCTCCGCCATTTCGCTCTCGCGCGAGAATCATCTTCCCATCATCGTTTTCGACATTCATGCCCCGGGGGCGTTCGCCGCTGTCATGCGCGGCGAAGGGCGCTACACCCGGATAACGGAACCGCAGGCCTAAGGAGCAACAAGAATGGCTGACTTAGCTGATATCAAATCCGACCTCACCCGCCGCATGGACGGCGCGCTGGACGCGCTGAAGCGCGAATTCGGCGGCCTGCGCACCGGCCGTGCCTCTCCGGCGCTGCTGGAGCCGGTGAAGGTTGATGCCTATGGCACGATGATGCCGATCAACCAGGTCGCTACCATCGCCGTGCCGGAAGCCCGGATGATCACTGTGCAGGTGTGGGACCGCTCGATGATCAATTCCGTGGTCGCCGCCATCCGCGACTGCGGCCTGGGCCTGAACCCGCAGCCGGATGGCCAGATCGTCCGCGTGCCGCTGCCAGTGCTTACCGAGGAGCGCCGCGTCGAGCTGGTGAAGGCCGCCGGCAAATATGCCGAGAGCGCCCGCATCGCCGTGCGCGGCGTGCGCCGTGACGGCATGGAGCAGATCAAGGCGCAGCTGAAGAAATCAGAGATCTCCGAGGACGACGAGCGCGACTGGGCCGAGCAGGTGCAGAAGCTCACGGATGGCTACATCAAGCGCGTCGATGATAGCCTGGCCGAGAAGGAAAAGGACATCCGCCAGGTCTGATGTCTCTCAATCCATTTCATCCCGTGCCACGGCATGTTGCCGTCATCATGGACGGCAATGGCCGCTGGGCGGCAGCGCGCGGCCTGCCGCGTGCCGCCGGCCACCGGGAGGGCGCGAAAGCCGTGCGCCGCATCATCGAGGCGGCGATTGACCAGGGCGTAAGCTACCTCACGCTGTTCGCCTTTTCCTCCGAAAACTGGCAGCGCCCGGCGGAGGAAGTCACGGATCTGACCTTCCTGCTGAAGCATTATCTGCGCAGCGAGCTGAACGAGCTGCATGAGCAGGGCGTGTGCCTGAAGGTGATCGGCGAGCGCGAGCGCTTCGGGCCGAATCTGGCCGCGGAGCTGGAGACGGCCGAGGCCAGGACGGCAGGCAACTCTCGCCTGACCCTGGTCATGGCGCTCTCCTATGGCGGGCGTGCGGATATTGTGGGCGCGGCGCGCCGGGCCATGGAGGCCGGGGTGAGGCCGGAGGAGCTGACGGAACAGGTTTTCGCCGGGTTCCTCTCCACGACCGGCATCCCCGACCCCGACCTGCTGATCCGCACCTCGGGCGAGGAGCGCATCTCCAATTTCCTGCTCTGGCAGTTGGCCTATTCCGAGCTGTTCTTCACCCCGGTGCTGTGGCCGGATTTCTCCGCCGAGCATCTCGCCGCGGCGCTGAGCGAGTACGCAACAAGGGAGCGGCGCTTTGGTGCACGCCCTGTCTGACATAACGGATAAATCGGCGGATAACCGCTGGTCGGATCTCTCTATCCGCACCGCCTCGGCGCTGGTGCTCGGGCCGCTGGCGCTGTTCTGCGTCTGGTATGGCGGCTGGGCCTGGAGCGCGCTGCTGCTCATCGCCATGGGCGGGCTGGGCTGGGAATGGGGGCGGCTGGCGGGTTTTCCCAGGCCGCTGGCACTCGTCGCGGTCATGGCCGTGCTGTGGTGCAGTGGCGTGTTTCTGGGGCCGGTCTCCAGCCTCGTGAACATGCTCTGGATCGCGGCGTTGACCGGCTGGCTGTACAAGAGCCGTTTCGTGGCGCTGGGCGTACCTTACGCCGCGCTTGGCGGGCTGTGTCTGCTCTGGCTGAGGCTGCGGCCCGAGATTGGGCTGGAGGACACCGCGTTCCTCGTGCTGGTGGTCTGGGGCACGGATATCGGCGCCTATGTCTTCGGGCGGCTGCTCGGCGGGCCGAAGCTGGCGCCAAAGATTTCACCCGGCAAAACCTGGAGCGGTTCGTTCGGCGGCCTTCTCAGCGGCGCCGCCGCAGGGGCGCTGCTCGCCTGGCATCTGCAGGCCGAGCCGTGGCAGGCTTTCGCCGTCGGGCTGGTGCTGAGCCTTTGCGCCCAGGGCGGAGATTTGCTGGAAAGCGCGATCAAGCGCAAACTGGGGGTCAAGGATTCCGGCCACACGATCCCCGGCCATGGCGGGCTGTTCGACCGGCTGGATGGTTTTCTTGCCGCAGGGCCCGTGGCGGCACTGCTGGCGTTCTGCGTACATGGAGGCGTGCCATTATGGGGCTAAAGCGGCTAACAATCCTCGGGTCCACGGGCAGCGTTGGAACGCAAACGCTTGATCTTGTGGCAGAAAGCCCGGAGGCCTATGCCGTCTGCGCCCTTATCGGCGGGCGTAATGTGGCGCTGCTGGCGGAGCAGGCGAAGCAGTTCCGCCCCGAGATCACGGTCATTTCCGACGAATCGCTGCTCGGCGAGTTGCGCGAGGCGCTGGCGGGCACGAACCTCGCCTGCGCTGGCGGGCGCGAGGCGGTGCTGGAGGCCGCCGGCCGTCCGGTGGACTGGACCATGTCCGCCATCACCGGCGTGGCCGGGCTGGAGCCCACGCTCGCCGCGGTGAAGCATGGCGGCACCATCGCGTTTGCCAACAAGGAGGCGCTGGTCTCCGCCGGCGATGTGTTCCTGCGCGCCGTGGATGAGGCGAACGCCACGCTGCTGCCGGTCGATTCCGAGCATAACGCCATCATGCAGGCCATGGCGGACGGCAACACCAAGGCTATCGACAAGATCGTGCTCACCGCCTCCGGCGGGCCGTTCCGCAATCATTCGCTGGAGGAGATGCGCGGCATCAC
>NZ_JBKQJR010000195.1:0-9253 GCF_052326845.1 Acidocella sp.
CCGGCTGGTCTGCACCCCGCTCTCGCGCACCCGGCTCACCGCCGAGGCGCTGATGCGCGCGGGCTACCCGAAGACCGAGCCGCTGATCGACCCTGCCTTCGTCGAGCAGAATTTCGGCCAGCTCCAGTGCATGCCCATCGCCGGGTTCGACGAGCGGAGCCATGCCGAGCGCCACCCGTTCTGGCCCATCCATGCGGCGGAAACCCCGCCGGGGGGCGAGAGTTTCGCGCATCTCATCACCCGCGTCGGCGCTGGGCTGGAGGCGCTGCTCGCCTCCGCCAAGGGGGAACACACCATCATCGTCTCGCATGGCGGGGCCATCCGCGCCGCCTGCGCGCATGCGCTGGGCCTCACCGCGCATCAGGCGCTGTGCCTGCAAATCGACAACATCTCCCTCACCAGGCTGGAATTTAACGATCGCGGCTGGCGCGTCTTGTCTGTTAATGAACACCTTACAGAGCCGCCCGGCGCGCCCTCGCCGGGACCCGCTGAACCGAAATAACCCGAAGGAGCCTTTGCCCATGAAACGCCTTCTGCTCGCCGCCGCCCTGGCCCTTGGCACCGCCGCCCCGGCTTTCGCCGGCAGCCCGCAATACCTGGTGGACAGCTCCACCCTGGCGCTGGAGGACATGATGGGCGGCGCCCAGGGCTCGCAGGCCCAGGACTTCCTGCGCAAGGCCAAGGCGGTGGTGATCTGCCCCAACCTCTTCCGCGCCGGGTTCTTCTTCGGCGGCGAAGGCGGGGGCTGCGTGCTCTCCGCCCGCACGGACGATGGCAGCTGGTCCTACCCGGCCTTCTACACGCTGGGCAGCGGCAGCTTCGGCCTGCAGATCGGCGTGCAGAGCGCCGAGGTCATGATGATCATCATGACCGATGGCGGGCTGAACGCGCTGCTCAACTCGCAGTTCAAGTTCGGCGCGGATGCCGGGCTGTCCGTGGCGACACTCGGCGCGGGGGTGAACGGCTCCATGTCCACCGCGCTGAACGCGGACATCATCAGCTTCTCCAAGAGCGAGGGGCTGTATGGCGGCGTCTCGCTCTCCGGCTCCGTGCTTTCCGACGACTCCGGCTACGAGCAGCGCTATTACGGCACCGCGCCGGGTGCACGGGCTATTGTGGTCAACAGCCAGGGCTCGAACGCCGGCGCCAACCCGCTGCGCACCATGCTCGGGCGCTACGGGCAGGTCCAGGCGCAGTAAGGCTTTCAGGTTTTTGCGATAGCTCAGGGCGGGGGCATGTTCCCCGCCTTAACGTGCATTCCCTTGCGACGCGGACCAGGTCGCAATACTGCGTGCAATGACCAGCACAATCACCAGCGCGCACAGCGTTAATATGTCAGCCGCAGAAAATTCCTGCGCGTAAAGCTGTATCAGTATCTCGCGCAGCGAAAACACGATCGTCACGTCGAGCAGGTTCGACAGCCGGATATGCCTTGTTCTCGCATATTCCATAAACGTGTTGAACAGCTCGATCAGAATCACAACGTCGAGCACACGCTCCACCAGCCCGCGCATCGCCACTTCGTCAGACGCCATGATGCTGGCCAGAGGGAACATGGAGGCAGTACTGATCAATGCCTGGATAAATGCAAAACCAAGCGACACCAGCATCATGGGAATCACCCCCAGGATCACCAGCTCTACGGCCCGGTCATAAATGCGAAACACCAAATCCCGCGTGCTGTTGGCCGGTCGGGAGGGGGGCGCGCTTTCGTGTGCAGCTTTTGTTTCCTGCTGCGGCGCTTCGTACGTGTATTGCATGTCTCTCACCGTCGGCTCCTTGTCCGTGGGAACAACGCCAACATACGCTACGCCAGCATAGCCTAATACACCACCACGCTGCGAATGCTCTCCCCCGTGCGCATCAGCTCGAAGCCCTCGTTGATCTGCTCGAAGGGCAGCACATGGGTGATGAGGGAGTCGATGTCGATCTTGCCATCCATGTACCAGTCGACGATGCGCGGCACGTCGGTGCGGCCCCTGGCGCCGCCGAAGGCCGTGCCCTTCCAGGTGCGGCCCGTGACCAGCTGGAACGGCCGGGTGGAAATCTCCTGCCCGGCACCCGCCACGCCGATGATGATCGAGGTGCCCCAGCCGCGATGGCAGCACTCCAGCGCTTGGCGCATCACCTTGGTGTTGCCGATGCACTCGAAGGAATAATCCGCGCCGCCATCGGTGAGGTTGACGAGATACGGAACCAGATCCTCGCCGATCTCGTCCGGGTTGACGAAATGCGTCATGCCGAATTTCTCGGCGATCGGCTTGCGGGCGTTGTTGATGTCCACGCCGATGATCTTGTCCGCCCCCGCGATGCGGGCTCCCTGAATGACATTCAGCCCGATGCCGCCAAGCCCGAACACTACCACGTTGTCACCCGGCTGCACCTTGGCGGTGTTGAACACAGCACCTATGCCGGTGGTCACGCCGCAGCCGATGTAGCAGATCTTCTCGAAGGGCGCGTCCTCGCGCACCTTGGCCAGCGCGATCTCCGGCAGCACGGTGAAATTGGCGAAGGTCGAGCAGCCCATATAGTGCATCACCGGCTCGCCATCGCAGGAGAAGCGCGACGTGCCATCCGGCATCACGCCCTTGCCCTGGGTGGCGCGGATGGCCGTGCAAAGGTTGCTCTTGCGCGAGAGGCAGGTTTTGCACTGGCGGCATTCCGGCGTGTACAGCGGAATCACGTGGTCGCCCTTCTTCAGGCTGGTCACGCCGGGGCCGACATCCACGACCACGCCAGCACCCTCATGCCCGAGAATGGTGGGGAAGATGCCCTCAGGGTCCATGCCGGAGAGGGTGTACTCATCGGTATGGCAAATGCCGGTGGCTTTCACCTCCACCAGCACCTCGCCGTATTTCGGGCCCTCGATGTCCACGATCTCCAGAGAGAGCGGCTTACCCGCCGCCCGTGCCACCGCCGCCCTGGTCTTCATGCCTTACTCCCCGGTCTTGAACGCGCTTGCGGGGTATCCCTGCGCAAACAGCAGCGAGGTCAAGTCAGTGTGCTCAACCCGGTTGGCCACCTGTGCCGCCACCACCGGCTTGGCGTGGTAGGCGATGCCCAGCCCCGCCTCTTTCAGCATCGGCAGGTCGTTGGCGCCGTCGCCCACGGCCAATGTCGCCGCGAGCTTCACGCCGCGCTTCTGCGCCAGCTCTTGCAGCGTGTGCAGCTTGGCGTTCTTGTCCAGGATCGGCTCGGCCACGGCCCCGGTCAGCTCCGAGCCGTTATCCAGCAGCTCGTTGGAGCGGTGGATGTCGAAGCCAATCTCCGCCGCCACGCGGGAGGTGAAGAAGGTGAACCCGCCCGAGACCAGCGCCGTGGTCGCACCATGCGCGCGCATGGTGGCCACCAGTTCCCGCGCGCCGGGGCAGAACTGGATCTCCGCCCAGGTCGCCTCCAGCGCCGAGAGCTTCAGCCCCGTCAGCATCGCCACGCGCTCGCGCAAAGCGGCGGCGAAATCCAGCTCGCCGTTCATTGCCCGCCTGGTGATCTCGGCGATCTCATCCTTCAGCCCGGCGAAGGCCGCCAGCTCGTCCAGCGTCTCGCAGGTGACGATGGTGCTATCCATGTCCGCCACCAGCACGGCCTTGCGGCGGCCGCGGGATTTGGTGACGAAGATATCCACCTGCTTGTGGTCGAGTGCTGCGGCCAGGGCGGCGCGGTCCGGCACGTTCTGCACGGCGAATTCCATGGCCCAGCCCTCGGCCAGCCAGGTGGGCTCGAAGCCCTGGGCGAGATCCTGGGCGCGCTTGGCCTCGGCGGCGGTGAGGGAACCGGCTTGCCGGTTGGCGACGAAAGTGACGATATGAGACATGGTCGCGACTGGTAGGACAGAGAACGAAGCAGGGCAACGCACGGCGCTGATTTTGGCGGGTCCGACGGCCAGCGGGAAGTCGGCGCTCGCTTTGGCCCTGGCGCGGCGTTTGGGCGGCACCGTCATCAATGCCGACGCCATGCAGTGCTACCGGGAGCTGCGCATCATCACCGCCCGGCCGAGCCTGGAGGACGAGGCGGCAGCACCTCACCGTTTATATGGCGTGCGCGCCGCCGCCGAGCCCGCCAACGCCGCCTGGTGGCGCGGCGCTGCCCTGGCCGAGATGGCGGAGGCGGAGTTCCCGATCCTCTGCGGCGGCACGGGCATGTATTTCTCGTCGCTGGTCAACGGCATCGCCGATATCCCGGAGCCGGACCCGGCGGCACGCGAGGAAGCGCGCCGCCTGATCGCCGAGATCGGACCCGAAGCGCTCCACGTGAAGCTGGACCCCGAAACCGCAACGAAGCTGAAGCCGGGCGACTCCCAGCGCATCGCCCGCGCCTATGAGGTGCTGCTTTCCACCGGCAAGGGGCTGGCCTTCTGGCAGGCGCAACCCACCGAACGCCTGACCGGCTGGCACCTGAGGATGATCCTGCTCGACCCGCCGCGCGCCGCCCTGCGCGAGGCGATTGAGACCCGGTTCGAGGCCATGCTGGAGCAGGGCGCGCTGGAGGAGGTGCGCAACTTCCTGGCCCTGGGGCTGGATACCAGCCTGCCGCTGATGCGTGCCCATGGCGTGCCGGAGCTGGGGGCATACTTAAGCGGCGAGATCCCGCTCGAGGAGGCCAAATCCCGCGCCGTGCTGGTCACGCACCAGTACACCAAGCGCCAGGGCACGTGGTTCCGGCACCAGAAATTGGTCGGCACCCCAGACATGCAAATAATTCATTCAAGAATCACCTCATTCACGCAACTTTCGGAAAGTTTTATTGGCGATTTGGTAAATTTTATAAATATTCCCGGTTGACCTCCGCGGTCACCGGCGTTAATCGCTTCCGCAGTATTTTTTCTCCCCTGACCAGCAGGACAGACCATGGACGGCACGATCGCAACGAACGAACTGATGAAATCAGGCGCGGAGGCCCTTCTCCGCGCGCTGAAGGCGCAGGGCGTGGACACGATTTTCGGCTATCCCGGCGGCGCCGTGCTGCCGATCTACGACGCCATCTTCCAGCAGAACGAGATCAAGCACATCCTGGTCCGGCACGAGCAGGCGGCCGTGCATGCGGCCGAAGGTTACGCCCGCTCCACCGGCAAGGTCGGCTGCGTGCTCGTCACCTCCGGCCCGGGCGCCACCAACGCCGTCACCGGCCTTGTGGACGCGCTGATGGATTCCATCCCGCTCGTCTGCCTCACCGGCCAGGTGCCCACGCATCTTATCGGCAACGACGCCTTCCAGGAGGCCGACACCACCGGCATCACCCGCCAGGCGACCAAGCATAACTACCTGGTGAAGCGCTCCGAGGATCTGGTGCGGATCATCCATGAGGCGTTCTTCGTCGCGAAGAACGGCCGGCCCGGCCCGGTTCTGGTGGACCTGCCCAAGGACATCCTCATCGCCCCCGCCCCGTACCGGGAGCCGAGCCGCGAGCCGCACCGCTCCTACCGCCCGCGCACCGAGCCGGACCCGGCGAAGATCAAGGAAGCCGTCGCGCTGCTCAAGCGCGCCCAGCGCCCGGTCGTGTATGCCGGCGGCGGCGTCATCAATGCCGGGCCCGAGGCTTCGCGCCTGCTCACCGAGTTCGTGCGCCTCACCGGCTTTCCCTGCACCAACACGCTGATGGGCCTGGGCGCCTATCCGGCCAGCGACCCTCTGTTCCTGGGGATGCTGGGCATGCACGGCACGTACGAGGCGAACCTCGCCATGCATGACTGCGACGTGATGCTGAACATCGGCGCGCGCTTCGATGACCGTGTGACGGGACGACTCAGCGCGTTCTCGCCGAATTCCAAGAAGATCCACGCCGATATCGACCCGGCGAACATCAACAAGTCCGTGGTGGTGGATGTCGCCATCGTGGGCGACGCACTGGCGACGCTGAAGGCGCTGATCGCGGCCTGGAAGGCGGATTCCACCCCGCAGGACAAGGGCGCCATGGCGCAATGGTGGGCGCAGATCGATTTGTGGCGGGCCAAGCAGTCGCTGCGCTACACACAGAACCGCGACCCCGGCAGCATCATCAAGCCGCAATACGCCATCGAGCAGCTCTACAAGGCCACGCGCGGACGCGAGACCTACGTCACCACCGAGGTCGGCCAGCACCAGATGTGGGCGGCGCAGTACTTCAAGTTCGAGAAGCCGAACCACTGGATGACCTCCGGCGGCTTAGGGACCATGGGCTATGGCCTGCCCGCCGCCATGGGCGTGCAGGTGGCGCACCCGGACGCGCTGGTGGTGGATATCGCCGGCGAGGCCAGCACGCTGATGAACATCCAGGAGATGGGCACGCTGGCGCAGTACCGCCTGCCGGTGAAGATCTTCATCCTCAACAACCATTACATGGGCATGGTGCGCCAGTGGCAGGAGTTGCTGCACGGCAGCCGCTATTCCCAGAGCTATTCCGAGGCGCTGCCGGACTTCGTGAAGCTGGCGGAGAGTTTCCACGCGGTGGGTTTGCGCGCGGAGAAGGTTGAGGATCTGGACCGGGTGATCGCGGAGATGATTGCGGTGGACAAGCCAGTGATTGCGGATATCTGCGTGGACGAGATGGAGAACGTGTTCCCGATGATCCCCTCCGGCGCTGCGCATAACCAGATGCTGCTGGGGCCGGAACACAAGACCAATGGGCAGCCGGGTGTTACCGATGCCGGGCTGGCGCTCGTCTGATGGCAAATGGGAACCTGCGCGCCGCCACCATCTCGGTGCTGGTTGAGAATGAGTCCGGTGTCCTGGCCCGCGTCATCGGGCTGTTCTCCGGCCGCGGCTATAACATCGACAGCCTGACCGTCGCCCCGGTGGAGCGCGACGGCTCCAAGAGCCGCATCACCGTGGTCACCCAGGGCACGGAAATGGTGATCGAGCAGATCAAGGCGCAGCTGGACCGCCTGGTGCCGGTGTACAAGGTGCTGGACCTGACCGAGGGCCCGCATCTCTCGCGCGAGCTGGCCTTGATAAAAGTGATCGGCACCGGGGAGAAGCGGGCCGAGGCGCTGCGCCTGGCGGATGCCTTCCGCGCCCGGGTGATCGACGCCACGACCGAGAGCTTCACCTTCGAGCTGACCGGCGCGACCGACAAGCTGGATGCCTTCCTCGATTTGATGCGCCCGGTGGGCTTAGCGGAGGTCTCCCGCACCGGCGTCGCCGCCATCGCCCGGGGGCTGAAGACGATCGGGTAGGGTTTCAAGGCCGCTCGTGTTCCGCACGCCAAGGTGACATGCCTGCGAAAAGGGACTAGGGAGCGCGCCAGTTTTTTCGTTTCAGTAAAAGAGAACAAGGATAAAGTCACATGCGCGTTTATTACGATCGGGATGCAGACGTTAATCTGATCAAGAGCAAGAAGGTCGCCATCGTTGGCTATGGCAGCCAGGGCCACGCCCATGCGCTGAACCTGAAGGATAGCGGCGTTAAGGAACTGGCCATCGCGCTGCGCCCCGGTTCCACCGCCATCGCCAAGGCTGAAGGCGCGGGCCTCCAGGTGATGACCCCGGCCGAGGCCGCCGCCTGGGCCGATGTGCTGATGATCCTCACCCCGGATGAGGGCCAAGCCGACCTGTACCGCGAGCATCTGGCCGCCAACATGCGCCCCGGCACCGCGCTGGCCTTCGCGCACGGCCTGAACGTGCACTTCAACCTCATCGAGCCGCGCGCCGATATCGACGTGTTCATGGTCGCGCCGAAGGGCCCCGGGCACACCGTGCGCGGTGAGTACCTGAAGGGCGGCGGCGTGCCGAGCCTCGTCGCCGTGGCGCAGAACGTCACCGGCAACGCGCTGGAAATCGCCCTCTCCTATGCCTCGGCCAATGGCGGCGGCAAGGGCGGCATCATTGAGACCTCCTTCAAGGAAGAGTGCGAGACCGATCTGTTCGGTGAGCAGGCCGTGCTGTGCGGTGGCCTGGTCGAGCTGATCAAGGCCGGGTTCGAGACGCTGGTCGAGGGCGGCTACGCCCCCGAGATGGCCTATTTCGAGTGCCTGCATGAGGTGAAACTGATCGTGGACCTGATCTACGAGGGCGGCATCGCCAACATGAACTACTCCATCTCCAACACCGCTGAGTATGGCGAGTACGTCACCGGCCCGCGCATCATCACGGCCGAGACCAAGCAGGAGATGAAGAAGGTTCTGGAAGACATCCAGACAGGCCGCTTCACCCGCGACTGGATGCTGGAGAACAAGGTCCACCAGAGCAGCTTCAAGGCTATCCGCCGCCGCAACGCCGCCCACCCCATCGAGGAAGTGGGCGCCAAGCTGCGCGGCATGATGCCGTGGATCTCCAAGAACGCCCTGGTGGACAAGGCCAAGAACTGATCCACCTTGTAAAGCTGGCCGTGGGGGCGCGCGACATCGCGCACCTCCACGCGCTGCATATGGCAGAGGCGGCGCAAGACCCGCCTCTGCGCCACATTACGCGCAACAGACCCAAGCGCGCGGACGAACTGCTGGATGGCGGGTCGCTCTACTGGGTTATCGGCGGGGCCGTGCTGGTCCGCCAGAAACTCCTAGATATTCGCACTGAAGCCGCAAGCGACGGCATGTCCTACACCGCCCTGGTGCTGGACCCCGAACTCGTGCGCGTGGAAGCCCGGGCGATGCGCGCCTTTCAGGGCTGGCGCTATCTGGAGCCCAAGGACGCACCGCCGGACCTCTCAGCCCAACGCAGCGAGACGACGGAAATGCCCGAGGAAATGCGGCGCGCACTGGCCGCACTGGCGCTTTTGTAGTCCCTTGTTAATTTTGCGCGCGGCCGCCCCACCAGCCCCGCGCGCGCCATTTTGCGTCAGCCGCGGCTCATGCTAGTCCCGCCCTCACGTTAGAGGAGACCCACAACATGGCGGTGAACGCCTTTATATTCCCTGGACAAGGCAGCCAAGCCGTCGGCATGGGCCGCGACCTCGCCGCCGCCTTCGCCCCAGCCCGGCAGGTATTCGAGGAAGTGGACGAGGTTCTGAAGCAGAAGCTCTCCAAGCTGATGTTCGAAGGTCCGTCCGAGGAGCTGACCCTGACCGAGAACGCCCAGCCGGCGCTGATGGCGGTGTCCCTGGCCGTGCTGCGGGTGTTGCAGGCGGAAGGCGGGATCAGCCTGAAGGAGAAGGCGGCGCTGGTCGCCGGGCACTCCCTGGGTGAATACGCGGCCCTGGCGGCGGCGGAATCCTTCTCCGTCGCCGACACCGCAATGCTGCTGAAGCTGCGCGGCCAGGCCATGCAGAAAGCCGTACCCGCCGGCCTGGGCGCCATGGCGGCGCTGCTCGGCGTGGAGATGGACATGGCGCGCGAGATCTGC
>NZ_JBKQJR010000196.1:0-13316 GCF_052326845.1 Acidocella sp.
CCAGCGGGGTGACCTCTACGTGCCGCCGGATGAATGGCAGAGCCAAGCCACCTGCATCGAGGGCTCCTGGTGGCCCGCCTGGGCGGAATGGCTCACCGCCAAATCCAGCCCGCCCGTGAACCCGCCGGAGGTGAGCACGAAGGTGAAGTCGTCCGGGTTGAGCAGCTGCAGCTTGTACACGGACTGCCAGGGGGCGATGTGATCGGTCTCGGTGCCGATGATGAAGAGCGGCACATGGATGTCGGCCAGGGAGATCTTGTGCCCACCGGCCTCGAACCGGCCTTCCGCCAAGTCGTTATCCAGGAACAGCCGGCGCAGATATTCCGAATGCATTTTATAGGGCATGCGGGTCGCGTCCCGGTTCCAGGACATCATGTCGTTCGGGTGGTCGTCCTCGCCAAGGTAATAGCGGCGGATGAGGTTGGACCATATCAGGTCGTTGGAGCGGAGCAGCTGGAAGGCGCCCGCCATTTGATTGGAGTCCAGATAGCCCTGGGCCCACATCGCATCCTCAAGGAAGGCGAGCTGGGAGTCGTTGATGAAGAGCTGCAGCTCGCCCGCCTCGGTGAAGTCGGTCTGCGCCGCCAGCAGGGTGATGGTGGCGATGCGCTCGTCGTGCTCGCGTGCCATGACGGCGGCGGCGATGGTGAGCAGCGTGCCGCCCAGACAGTAGCCGGTGGCATGAATCTTCTGGGCGCCACAAATGGTGGTCACCGTGTCCATTGCCGCCATCACGCCGAGCTTGCGATAGTCGTCCAGCGTCATGTCGCGCAGGCTGGCATCAGGGTTGCGCCAGGAGATGCAGAATACCGTGAAACCCTGGCTTACCAGATAGCGGATCATGGAGTTCTGCGGGGAGAGGTCCAGAATGTAATATTTCATGATCCAGGCCGGCACGATCAGGATCGGCTCGGGCCGCACCGTCTCGGTCTGGGGGCTGTACTGGATCAGCTCGATCAGCTCGTTGCGGTACACGACGCTGCCGGGGGTGATGGCGACATCCTTGCCCGGCTGCATCGGCAAAGGCTGGGTGCCGCCGCCGCCCGCGGCCTGCAGGTCTTCGATGAAATTGCGCATGCCCTGGCGCAGATTGTCGCCCGCTGTGGCCTGGGTCTTGGTCAGCACCTCCGGATTGAGCGCCGGGAAATTCGACGGCGCCATCATGTCCAGCATCTGGCGCCCGACGAAATTGACGATGCGGGCATGCTCCTTGGACAGGCCTCTTACTTCGGTGGTGGCGAGGTCCCAGAGACGCTCGGTATGCAGGAAGGCCTGCACGGCAATAGCGGAAGGTCCGTGCTGCCAGCTTGGGTCCCTGAAGCGGTGGTCTTCGGCGGCCGGGGCGATGGTTTCCACCGGCAGGCCCAGCACCAGGCGGGACAGCTCCGCCCAGTCGGACGCCGCCTGCTGCATCAGGCCCACCTGGCGGCCGGGCTGGTTGGCCAGATGCAGAGCCCAATGGACCCAGGAGAGGCCGACCGTAGTCGGAGACAGTCCGCCGGTCAGCTTCGCCTCGGCGGCATGCAGGGCCCGGTCCAGGTCGCGGTTGTTGATGACAACTTCGTTCATAGGAAGCTCCAGACTTTAAGCGAGCTGGTATTAACCGTCATCGAGCGCGGCGGTTCGGCGGGCTTGGCCGCGCCCGCGGAGAAATGGCAGGACATGTCCACGGTCGGCCAGGGGCCGCCGTGGCGCAATTCATGGAGCCGACACGTTGCGCTGGTGCGCGGCGGAACTCGGACGCTCATCCACCTTGTCCGAGACCATGGTCAGCGGACGTTCCATGACGCCGGCGAGCAGCGCGGCCTGGGCTCGCATCAGCGCCTGGTTATAGGCGATCTGCGCCTGGGTGACGTTACGCACGTAGTCGGTGAACTGCTCGAAGATCTTGTTCGAGGGCAGGAATTTCTGCTGCGCTGTCAGCATATCCTGGGAGATCTTAAAAAATTCGAATGGGTCGGATGATTTTTCGGTCATGCCGCAGTTCCTTCCTGAGTACTGTCCGGAAGCTGATTTGCGTCAGTCGCTGACGGGTCCGCGTTGACGTGGATCAACCCCCGGCGTGTTTTAACTGAAATTCACGCTGCGGCGCGCAAAATTTTGTCCGCGTGGAAAGTAAACATCTCCGTATTGTTATGAAGGGCCGGGCTTGGCTTCGAATTTGTACGGGCTGGCGCTGGTGGTTTGCGGGTCGATGGTAAGCCGGTGCGCGATGGGCGGAAAGGCGCGGGAGCGGCAGTCCTGGCGCTCGCACATGCGGCAGGACAGGCCGATGCCGACCGCGGCGGTGGCGAGATTGAGCCCGTCGCCATAGACCAGTTCGCTGGCATGGCTGATATCGCAGCCCATGCCCACGACATGCACCGGCGGCGGCTCGCCCCAGCGCGCCGGGCGGCCGGTGATGGCGCGGGCGAAGCAGAGAAAGGTTTCCGTGGCCGAGAGCTGGGCCACCTGCACGCGGACGGCGCCCGGCGTGGCGAAGGCGGAATGCACGATCCAGCGCGGGCAGGTGCCGCCGAAGCGCATGAACGGGAAGCCGGCGGCGGAGAAGCGCTTGCTGACATTGCCCGCCGGGTCCGCCCGCAGGAAGAAGAACGGCACGCCGCGCGCCCCGGCCCGTTGCAGGGTGGAAAGGCGGTGGCAGGCCTGCTCGTAGGACACGCCGAAGCGCGCGGCGATCGCGTCCACGTCGTAACGGCGCTCGCGCGCGGCGGCGAGCATCGGCTCGTAGGGCATCAGCAGCGCGCCGGCGATGTAGTTGAGCAGGCCGATGCGCAGCAATTCGGCGGCGTCGCTTGTTGTCGGGTTGGCGCGTCTGACGATCTTTTCCACCGGCTCGCGCGCCTCCAGCAAAGCGAGCTGGAAGGCCATCTGGAAGCCGCGGCTCTCGCGCGGCAGGTCTTCCGAGAGGGTGAGCATGCGGTTGGCGGCGTCGAACACGCGCAGGGCGCCGGGCAGGGGGCGCACGCTCACCACCAGCCCGTGCTGGCGGCGCAGCCGCTCGGCCAAAGCGTGGTTGGTGCCGAGCGTGGCCGTGTCCAGCGTGGCGCAGATCTGCTCGGCCACCTCCTCCAGCGCCGGGAAATGGTTCTCGTGGTCGTGGAAGAAGTCCCGCACCTCCTCGTTGGGCAGCAGGATCTTGCGGCCGGAGGGCAGGGTGATGCCGCCGCCCGCTTCCTCCCGCGCCCCGGCCAGGGCCCGGTGCAGGGCGAGCACGGCGCGCGCCGCGTTGGGGGCCGCGGCCAGGGTCTGGATCTCCGCATCAGGCACCGGTTCCACCGCCAGGGAGGGGTCGGAAAAGGCCTCGCGCAGCGCCACCTCGTATTCGCGCTCCTGCACGCCCGAAAGTGCTGCGAGATCGACCTTGAGGATATCCGTCAGCTTGAACAGCAGCGAGGCGGTGACATTGCGCTGATCATGCTCGACGAGATTCAGGTAAGATGTTGATATGCCAAGCTTCTGGGCAAAGCCTTGCTGGGTATAGCCTTGTTCCATGCGAAGCCGGCGGATGGTCTTGCCGATGGCTGCTTTTGACATGTTTTACAATTAGCAAAAATTTACAGTAAAGTCACACACAGATTTCGCGGATTTCCGCCGGTTTTCGCTATACGTCGTAGCGCATTGTAAATAGTTTGACCTCACGGTCTTCCTGCGGGGCAAATCAAGTCTCCATCGCAATCGCCCTCCCGCGCCGGGGAAGACACAACAGAGATAGATATCACGAAGAGGAAGTTCACCATGCGTCATCAGCTTCTCCCGACCTTCTCCCCCGATGGGATTGGTGGGCAGGCCGCGGCCCAGCGCCAGCGCGAAGCTGGCAACGCGGTGGTGGCTGCTCAACTCCGGGGCAACACGAAGGACACCAGCCAGGACAACTCCCGCGCTGAGTACCGCGATTATGACGAAGGCCTCGTCCACGGCCATTTCTGGGCCATGTCCTCGACCACGCGATAATAAAAACCAAATCGCCAAGTTCAAGGACTTTCACCCCGGGCGGAAACGTCCGGGGTTTTTCGTGCCCGCCTGCTTTGGCTTGGCAAAATGGCGGCATATATGCGACGTTTAGTCCATGTCCGCGAGGCCTTTCCAAGTCACATCGGATCTGCTGCTCCGCGCCTACCGGCTCGGCCTGTTCCCCATGGCGGAGGCGCGGGACAGCCGCACTGTGCACTGGCTGGACCCGGAGGAGCGCGGCGTGCTGCCGCTGCATGGGTTCCACATTCCGCGCAGCCTGATGAAGACGCTGCGCGGCCAGCACTTCACCGTCACCGCCGATGCCGATTTCGCGGCCACCATCGCAGCCTGCGCCGCCAACCGCCCCAACCGGCCGGAAACCTGGATCAACGAGGAGATCGAGCGTCTCTTCACCGAGCTGTTCCAGCTCGGCTTCGCCCATAGCGTGGAGACCTGGGAGAACGGCCAACTGGTCGGCGGGCTGTATGGCGTGGCGCTGGGCGGGGTGTTTTTCGGGGAGAGCATGTTCTCCACCGCGACGGATGCCTCCAAGGTGGCGCTGGTGCATCTGGTGGCGCGGCTGCGGCTGGGGGGCTTCAAGCTGCTCGACACGCAGTTCATCACCACGCATCTCGCCCGGTTCGGCGCCGTGGAGATCCCGCGCGGCGAGTATCAGCATCTGCTGGCGGAGGCGGTGGAGGAGCAGGCGCGGTTTCCTGTCAGCCCTGATCCTGCCGCATTGTGGGAGGAAATAGAGACAATGCGAAAGGAGGCTCCATGAGAAACTACCTGTCCTTCGCCGCGCTTGCGGCCCTGTTCCCTGCCAGCGCCATTGCGGCGCCGGTCTTCCTGCCTTCGCGCGATGTGGCGGTGACGTACACGCTCACAGCCTCCGGCCGGGCGCCCGCGACCTATCAGCTGACCTACGACGCTGCCGACCAGCTGGCCAAGGTGGAGAGCCAGAGCGGCTATTACGTGCTGGCCAATCTGCCTTCCGGTCAGGCGCAGGTGGTGGTTCCCGCGCTGCGCGCCGTGGTGCAGGCGCCGGATTTCTCGGCTCTGACCGGGGAGATCTACAATGCCGATGGCGCGCAGTTCACGCCGCTGGGCACCGGCCATTACGCCGGGCTGGACTGCGAGAAATATCTGGTGCTGGACAAGAACGGCACCGGCACCGCCTGCATCACCCCGAGCGGGGTGACCCTGCATTTCTCGGGGCATGACGCGCATGGCAGCGCCGAGCTGACGGCGCTCTCCGTGTCCTACGCGCCGCAACCGGCGGAGAATTTCGCGCCGCCTGCCGGGTTTTCCCAGGTGGATTTGCCGCCTGGGGCGCTGCTGTCCCTATTGAACCAGCAGTAGCGCGTCAGGCGATATCCGGCACGGTTACCGGGCCGGTGATCAGGAATTTCTTCTCTCGCGACGTCGCCCCGGCTGTCTGGCTAATGGCGGACGCCTTCACCCCCAGCCAGTGCGCCAGGGCCTCGATGATCGCCGCGTTCGCCTTGCCGTCTTCCGGCGCAGCGTTGATCGAGATCTTAAGCCGTGCTTCGGGCCAGCCGGGGGCCGGGGCGGCGGGCAGAACGGGGCCGATCTGCACGCGCTTTGCCCCCGGATGCGCCTTCACGGCGAGGACAAGCCCCGCCGTGGTTCGCTGGTAAAACGTCAAACGCGCTCGATGATGACGCTGATGCCCTGACCGCCGCCGATGCACATGGTGGCGAGGCCATAGCGCCCGCCCGTGCGGTGCAGCTCGTACATGGTCTTGATGAGGATGATGCCGCCCGAGGCGCCCACCGGATGGCCCAGCGCCACGGCGCCGCCATTAGGGTTCACCTTGGCCGGGTCGAGGCCCAGATCGCGCGTCACGGCGCAGGCCTGCGAGGAGAAGGCCTCATTGGATTCGATCACGTCGAGATCGGCCACGGTGAGCCCGGCCTTGCGCAGGGCGTTCTGCGTGGCCGGGATCGGCCCCAGGCCCATCACCTCCGGCGCCACGCCGGCATGGCCGTAGGCCACGATGCGCGCCATCGGCTTGAGGTTGCGGCGGGTCACCTCGGCACCGCTCGCCAGCACCACGGCGGAACCGGCATCGTTTAGCGGCGAGGCATTGCCCGCCGTCACCGTGCCGTCCTTCTTGAAGACGGGCTTCAGCCCGGCGAGGCTGTCCACGGTGGTGTCGGCGCGGACGTGCTCGTCGGTGTCGAAGATCACCACGCCCTTGCGCGAGGGCAGTTCAACGGGGCAGATCTGCTCCTTGAAGTAGCCGGCGGCCTGGGCGGCGGCGGCGCGCTTGTGGGACTCGGCGGCGAACTCGTCCTGCATCTCGCGGGTCAGGCCGTACTGCGCCGCCACGTTCTCGGCGGTGATGCCCATATGGCCATGGCCGAACGGGTCGTTCAGGGCGCCGACGACCATGTCGATCACCTTGCCGTCGCCCAGGCGCGCGCCCCAGCGCTCGTTGGGGAGCAGGTAGCCGCCACGGCTCATCGACTCAGCGCCACCGCCGACGGCGAGCGCGGCATCGCCGAGCATGATGCTCTGCGCCGCGGAGATGATGGCCTGCATGCCCGAGCCGCACAGGCGGTTCACGGTCATGGCCGGGGTTTCCACCGGGATGCCGGCATGAACGGCGGCGACGCGGGAGATATAGGCATCCTTCGGCTCGGTGTGGATGACGCTGCCGAACACCACATGCTGGATCTCGGCGGCCTCGACACCGGATTTGGCGAGTGCTGCGCGGATGGCGATCTCGCCGAGCTTGGTCGGCGGGATGTCCTTGAGGCTTTTGCCGTAATCGCCGATGGCGGTGCGCTGGCCAGAGAGGATGAAGACGTCAGTCACGGGCGTATCCTTTTGCTGCTGTTGCGTGTTGCGGCAAGAATAGGCCGAAGCCAGAGCCGGGAGCAAATTGCGCCCTGCGGATAAAAAAACCCGCTAGCCACGTCGCGGGGCCAGCGGGTCAAGTCAACAGGGAGGCTTCACGTCTGGGAGACGTTGGGACCGAAGTCCCAATCCGGCTCAACTGAACCGGATGATATCCGGCTCGCACCGGACGTGTTGTATATAAGCCACAATCAGAAAATTTTAAGTGTTAAAATTGTAACCTAGTTGATTTTTTGTATCTATTTGTTCCAGCGAACTTAGAAAAATCAGGAAACCAGCCGATTTCAGTGCCTTGACCCGTTACGTTCGGCAATAGAATTCACCAAAAAGTCACGGAACACGGAAACGCGCTTCGAGTTGCGCAGCTCTTCCGGGTACACGAAGTACATGTTGATCGTGGGTTTCTTCACATCCGGCAGCACGGGGATGAGCCCGTTGGTGTCCTGCACCAGGTAATCCGGCACCGAGCCGATCCCCAAGCCGGCGCGGATGCAGGCAAGAATCGCCTGCAGGGAGTTGATCTCCAGAGCCCCGCGGCGGGCGGTGCCGTCCTTGCGGCCGAGATCGCCCAGCCAGTCCACATCCGGCACGGGGGGCTTGCGGTCCCCGAAGAGGATGAGCTTGTGCTTGTCGAGGTCTTCCACCGTCTCTGGCAGGCCGTAGGTCTTGGCGTAGTCCGGCGAGGCCCAGATATGGCTGTTGATCTCGCCCAGATGCCGCTGGATCAGGTCCGGCTGGTGGGGTGGGTGCATGCGGATGGCGACATCGGCCTCGCGCATGGCAAGGTCGAGATCGGTGTCGTCCAGCAGCAGCGAGACGGTGACATCCGGATGCCCGGCGATGAAGTTCTTCAGCCGCGGGGCCAGCCAGGTCACGCCGAAGCTGTGCGTGGTCGTCACCTTCAGCCGGCCGGCTGGTTTTTCCTTGCTTTCCGCTAGCAGGGCCTCGGTCATCGCCAGCTTGGCGAACACCTCGCGCACCGTGCGGTTCAGCGCTTCGCCCTGTTCGGTGAGGATCAGTCCGCGCGCATGGCGGTGGAAGAGCGGGACGGAGAGCGCTTCCTCGAGCGCGGAGATCTGCCGCGATACCGCGGATTGGCTGAGGTTCAGGGTGTCCCCGGCATGGGTAAAGCTGCCAGCTTCTGCCACAGCATGGAAGACACGCAGTTTATCCCAATCCATTTTCTGCCCCGTCATTTTATGCGGCCTCATTCACAAACAGTGGAATTTGGCTCAAGAATTTTTCAGCTTCCAGCGCCGCCATGCAGCCGGTGCCCGCCGCGGTCACCGCCTGGCGGAAGGTCTTGTCCTGCACGTCCCCGGCGGCGAACACGCCCGGCACGGAGGTTTCGGTGGTGCCCGGCGTGGTGACGATATAGCCCTCGTTATCGAGGTGGACCTGCCCCGCGAACAGGGCGGTGGTGGGGGAGTGGCCGATGGCAATGAACACACCATCCACCTCGATCTCCTGGGTCTGGCCGGTCTTCACGTTCTTCAGTCGCGCGCTGGTGACCACCTCGGGCGTGCCGGAGCCAAGGATCTCGTCCACCGCATGGTCCCAGATGACGGAGATCTTCGGGTTTTCGAACAGGCGCTGCTGCAGGATGCGTTCGGCGCGCAGGCTGTCGCGCCGGTGGATGAGGGTGACATGGCTGGCATGGTGGGTGAGGTAGAGCGCCTCTTCCACCGCCGTGTTGCCGCCGCCGACCACGGCCACCTTCTTGCCGCGGTAGAAGAACCCGTCGCAGGTCGCGCAGGCGGAGACGCCGGCACCCTGGTATTGCTGCTCGGAAGGCAGGCCCAGCCAGCGGGCCTGGGCGCCGGTGGCGATGATCACGGTCTCGGCCTCGAACTCCACGCCGCCATCGGTCCAGGCGTGGAAGGGGCGGGCGGAGAAATCGACCTCGGTGATCAGGTCGTACATGATCTCGGTGCCGACATGCTCGGCCTGCTTGGCCATCT
The DNA here is from genome assembly GCF_052326845.1 of Acidocella sp. Taxonomy (GTDB): domain Bacteria; phylum Pseudomonadota; class Alphaproteobacteria; order Acetobacterales; family Acetobacteraceae; genus Acidocella. The sequence goes on from NZ_JBKQJR010000196.1 coordinate 8,802, forward strand.
GCTCCATCAGCCAGGGGCCCTGGATGGGCTCGGCGAAACCGGGATAATTCTCGACATCGGTGGTGATGGTGAGCTGGCCGCCCGGCTGCAGCCCGGCCACGAGAACGGGGTTGAGATTGGCACGCGCCGTATAGATCGCCGCCGTGTAGCCCGCCGGGCCCGCGCCGATGATCAGAACCTTCGTCTTTCTTAACTCACCCATTGTCACTCGTCTTTCGGGACTTCTTTATAACAGTCTTACATATCCATCGAACCCGCGCCGATACAAGAGAGTGTCCCGGTGCGGCACAGGGTGTTTTGCCAGTGATTCCCACGTTTTCCCGCTCTCCGCATTCCACCCATGCGCCATGCAAGGCGGGGTTGTGGGGGGGGCAGTCATGCTTGTGGCGCGGGGTTGGCAGGGGGGGATTCCGCCGCATCGGCGGGGCGGCGGGCGCGCAGGCGGCGGATGCGGCGGGCATCGGCCTCCAGCACCAGGAACTCTATCCCCGAGGGATGCCGGATGATCTCGCCCTTGGCCGGCACCCGGCCGGCGAGGTTGAACACCAACCCGCCAATGGTCTCGATATCCGCGGCGCGCTCATCCTCGGAGAGCATCGGGCCCAGCTTCGCCTCGAAATCCTCCACCGGCAGGCGGGCGTTCAGCTCCAGCGCGCCATCGGTCCGCTCCACCAGCATCGGACCCTCGATCTCGTCATGCTCGTCGGAAATATCGCCGACGATGGTCTCCACGAGGTCCTCGATCGTCACCAGCCCGTCTATGCCGCCATATTCGTCGACGACCAGGGCTAGATGCGTGTGCGTCTGGCGCATCTGCAGCAGCAGGTCGAGCACGGTGATCTGCGGCGCCACCATCAGCGGCTTGCGCAGGAGTTTCTCGGCCGAGAACTCGGCCGCGGGGCCAGTGTAGGAGAACACATCCTTGATGTGAACCATGCCGAGAATGTCATCGAGATGCTCGCGGTAGACCGGCATGCGGGAATGGCCTTCCTGCCGGATCAGCGCCAGGGCCTGGTCCAGCGTCACATCGGCGCGCATGGCGATGATGTCCGGGCGCGGAACCATCACGTCATCGGCGGTGATCTCGCGCAGGCGCAGCACGTTGGCGAGCAGCGCGCGCTCGTGCGGGGTGAGGCCGACCAGCTCGCCAGAGGCGCCCTGGGCTTCCTCGTCCCCGGCCTCCTGGACCAGTTCGGCGATGGAGTCGCGCACCGATTGCTCGGTGTTGCGCAGCCGGTTGAGCAGGCGGGAAAGGGCGCCGCTCATCGGTTTTTCCACGGGTTGGGCACGTGCAGCCGCGACAGGATGCGGGCTTCCTCGGCCTCCATCTCCCGCGCATCGCCGGCGTGGTGATGGTCGTAGCCGTGCAGATGCAGAGCACCATGCACCAGAAGGTGCTGCAAATGCTGGGCGATGCTCTTGCTCTCGCGCGCCGCCTCGCGCGCCACCACGCCGAAGGCCAGCAGCATTTCCGGCGGGTTGGCGTAGGTGAGCACGTTGGTCGGCTTGTTCTTGCCGCGGTCGCGGTAGTTCAGCCGCTTTACGGTCCGGTCATCGGTTAACACCACATCGGCGCCGCATCCCGCGGCCGCCAGGGCCCGCCGCACGATGAGTGGCAAATGCCGCACATGACGGCGCCAGCGCCGGTCAGCGACAAAAATCTCGGCGCCCCCGAAGGGGCTTGTACTTCCAGGTTCCATTTGTCCTTTAACTTTGCCGCTCGCGGGCATGTTCCTTCGCGGCGGCATAGCGCTGGTCGTAGGCTTCCACAATCCGCCCGACAAGCGGATGGCGCACGACATCGGAATTGGCGAAGCGGGCGACGCCGATGCCCTGGATGCCTTCCAGCGTTTCCAGCGCGTCCGCGAGGCCTGAGCGGGTGTTGGGGGGAAGGTCGATTTGCGTAAGGTCGCCGGTGATGACCATGCGCGTGCCCTCGCCCATGCGGGTCAGGAACATCTTCATCTGCACCGGCGTGGTGTTCTGGGCTTCATCCAGGATGACGAAGGCATGCGCCAGCGTGCGGCCACGCATGAAGGCGAGTGGGGCGATCTCGATCTCGCCGGTGGTGATGCGCTTGGTCAGCTGGTCGCCGGGCAGCATGTCGTTCAGCGCGTCGTAGAGCGGGCGCAGGTAAGGGTCCACCTTCTCCTTCATGTCGCCGGGCAGGAAGCCGAGACGTTCGCCTGCCTCGACAGCCGGGCGGGAGAGCACGATGCGATCCACCTTGCCGGAGGTCAGCATCGCCACGGCCTGGGCCACAGCGAGATAGGTTTTGCCGGTGCCGGCCGGGCCCATGGCGAAGACCATCTCGTGCCGGGCCAGAAGTTCCATATATGCCGCCTGGCCGGCGCTGCGCGGGCCGACGGCGCCTTTGCGGGTGCGGATGGCGGGAAGGTCGGAGAGGGGCAGGCGGGGTTCGGTCGCCGGGTCGGTCAGGCGCAGGGCCGCGTCCACTTTCGGGCCGTCGATCATCTCGCCGCGTTCCAGCTGCCGGTAGAGTGCTGCCAGTGCCGCCTCGGCCGCGGCCACCTGCTCAGCCGTGCCGGAGATGGAAATTCTGTTGCCCCGGCAGGCCAGGCGCACACCGAGCTTCTGCTCGATCCGGGCCAGGTGCCGGTCGTGATCTCCGAGCAGCAACGGCAGAAGCGCGTTGTCGCCGAAGGTCATGGTGAGGGGCCGCGCGAGCGGGACGGGACGGGTAGCCGGAGACGCGAGGATCTGGCTCAAGCGGCGATTTGCTCCTTGCTGATGAGAGTGCCGAGGATAGAGTTAGGGTTGGCGTGGGTAATTTTCACCTCCCGGACTTCGCCGGTCAGCGCGGTGGGATGCTCGACCACCACGGGCTGGAGGTAGAGCGAGCGCCCGGCGATCTGCCCCGCATGGCGGCCCGCGCCGGTGAACAGCACGGGGGTGACCTGCCCGATGAGCGAGGCGTTGAAGTCGTCCTGCTGGCGGCGCAGCTCGGCCTGCAGCTCGTAGAGCCGGGCGTTCTTCACGTCCTCGGCGATCTGCGGCAGCCCGGCAGCCGGGGTGCCGGGGCGGGGGGAGTAGTTGAAGCTGTAGGCCAGGGCAAAGCCGGTCTCACGCACCAGCGCCATGGTGGCGGCGAAATCGGCATCCGTTTCGCCAGGGTGGCCGACGATGAAATCGGAGGAGAGGGCGATATCCGGCCGGGCCGCGCGCAGTTTTTCCACGATGCGGCGGAAATCATCGGCCTTGTGCTTACGGTTCATGGCTTGGAGGATTTTGTCCGACCCCGACTGCACCGGCAAATGCAGGAAGGGCATGAGCTTCGGGTTGTCCCGGTGGGCCAGGATCAGCTCGTCATCCATGTCGTTGGGGTGGGAGGTGGTGTAGCGCAGCCGCTCCAGTCCCTCGATCTCCGCCATTTCCGCCAGCAGCCGGGCCAGGCCCCAGGTTTTTCCATCCGGCCCCTCGCCATGGTAAGCGTTCACGTTCTGGCCGAGCAGGGCGAGTTCCTTGGTTCCCAGCGCCACCATGCGTTTGGCCTCTGCCAGCACGCTCGCCACGGGTCGCGAGGATTCCACCCCGCGCGTATAGGGCACGACGCAGAAGGAGCAGAACTTGTCGCAGCCCTCCTGGATGGAGAGGAAGGAGACCACGCCCTGCGGGGCGGCGGCATCGGGCAGATGGTCGAATTTCTGGTCGGCGGGGAATTCCGTGTCGATCACCGCGCCCTGCTTGCGGTGGGCCTGGGCGATGAGTTCCGGCAGGCGGTGATAGGCCTGGGGGCCGACCACGAGGTCCACGAAGGGGGCGCGCTTGGTGATCAGCTCACCCTCCGCCTGGGCGACGCAGCCGGTAACGGCGATCATCATCTCGCCGCCTTTTTCCTCTTTCAGCACACGCAGCCGGCCGAGGTTCGAGAACACCTTCTCCTCCGCCCGCTCGCGGATATGGCAGGTGTTCATGATCACCATGTCCGCCTCTTCCGGGCTGTCCACCGTGGTGTAGCCCAAGGGACGCAGAACGTCCGCCATGCGCGCACTGTCGTACACGTTCATCTGGCAGCCATGCGTCACGACATGCAGTTTGCGGAGTTTGCGGTCCGTCGCGTTCATACGTCTAAGTCCATCTGGTTTTTCCGGACGGAAAAGCGCGTGGAGAAGAGACAGGTCAAGCTCAAAATTGGCTGAAATCCCCCTGAACCTGGTGCATTCTCGCTATGCTTGGCCGCGCCGTGTCAAGAAAATTCCCGTTAAGCTTTGGTTGCGGCGGGGGTTTGAGCCCCTGTGGAAAGATAACGGGTCCGCAACGGGAGCGTGTGCCGGGATTTGATTACGCCGCGGCAGACCCTATATGAAGGGGAAACGGGCTGTGGCGAGCAATGGAATCAACGGATCGTGAACGAAAGGGCTGAGCAACCTGGCGTGGTGGCTGGTACGGCCCGCTGCCTGCTGGAACGCAGTGAGCTGCCGTTCCTGATCAGGCGCGACGGCACCTGGCTGTACAAGGGCACACCATCTCCTTGCGGGAAATCGGGCTGCCCTT
>NZ_JBKQJR010000197.1:0-6424 GCF_052326845.1 Acidocella sp.
GCTGCCGTGCCGCTGGACGACAATCACCTGATCATCGACCTCATCGTGGCGCTGAAGACTCCGGTCATCCTGGTCGCGGGCACCTATCTCGGCAGCATCAGCCACACCATCACCACCGGGGCATTCCTGGCCGCGCATGGTGTGCGCGTCACCGCCGTGGTGCTGAGCGAGAGCCTCGAATCGCCCGTGCTGCCGGAGGAAGCAGCGGCCACGCTGGAGCGCTTCGTCTCCTGCCCCATCCACATCATCCCGCGGGATTTCGACGACGGCTCCTTCCGCAAGCTGGCCGCCAAACTTTAGGGCTGGGGCAGCGCCCGCACGGCTGCGGCGCGATACTCAGCCGGGAAGGCGATCTCCAGGGCGTGCAGCTTGGGGATGTCGTTGACCACGATATACGGGTAGTCCGGGTGGTTCTCCAGGAAGTCCTGGTGATACGACTCGGCCCGGTAGAACGGCATGGCGGGGTCCACCCGTGTCACGATCGGCGCCGGGAAACTGTGCGCGGCGGTGAGCTGGGCGATATAGGCGGTGGCTACGTGCTGCTGCGCCGGGCTGGCGTACCAGATCTCGCCCCGGTACTGCGTGCCCGTATCCGGCCCCTGGAAGTTCAGCTCCGTCGGGTCGGTTGCGACGGCGAAGTAAATTTGCAGAATGCGGCCATAGGAAACCGCGCGCGGATCGAAGATAATCTGCACGGATTCGGCATGGCCGGTGGTGCCGGTGCTCACCGTCTCGTAATTGGCGGTATCGGCCGTGCCCCCAGTGTAACCGGCATACACATGCACCACGCCCTTCACATGCTCATACACCCCCTGCATGCCCCAGAAGCAGCCGCCCGAGAGGATCGCGGTTTCGCTGACAACGGCCTCGGGCGGATCATAGGCCGGGGGCGGGACCTGGGCCCGGGCGAATCCGCCTGCCAACAGGGCGGCGATGCCGCCGAACAGCCAGGCGGCGTTACAAAAAAGGGAGCGCGATGCGCGGACGGCCATGGTTCACCTCGGCTTTCGAGGTAAAGCTAGGCACGCCCCAGCTTGGCGCCAATACCCGGGCGGGCATGGTTTTCATGCCGCGCCGGCATTGCCGCCAGAGTAGAATTTACAGACAGTCTCTCAGGTGTCGAGATTCGCCACTTTCAGCGCGTTGGTCACGATGAAATCGCGCCGGGGCTCGACGATGTCGCCCATCAGCGTCGCGAAGATCTGGTCCGTGTCCTCGGCGTCCGCAATCTTCACCTGGAGCAGGCGGCGGGCGGAGGGGTCCAGCGTGGTGGCCCAGAGTTCCTCCGGGTTCATCTCGCCCAGCCCTTTGAAGCGGCTGATGGTGAGGCCCTTGCGGCCATAGGCCAGCAGCGCCTCCCACATCCCGGCCGGGCCGTGCACCAGCTTTGCCGGGCCGTCGATGGCCAGTGTCGCCTCGGCGCCAAACAGCTCCGCCAGGCGCGGCGCGCGCTCGGCCAGATAGCGCGCCTCGGCGGTGCGCAGCGTGGCAGCGTCCAGATGGTAGCGCTCGGCCACGCCGCGCACGGTACGGCCGAGGGTGATGCCGGACGCATCGGAGGTGACGACCCAGCCCCGCTCGGTGGGGTGGGAGAGCGCGTTCAGCCGCGCCACCAGCGCCGCATCCTTGGCGGCATCGCCCAGCGCCGCCGGGGCGAACAGCCCGGCAATGGCGATCTGCTCCAGATAGGCCAGCGGCAGCAGGTTGCTCAGCGCCTTCAACCGGTGCACCATCTGGCCGATCCAGGACGTCTCGGCCCGCAGCTCATCGCCAGCCAAGGTGATAGAGCCGCTGGTGAGGGTGGTTTCACCCATGGCGCGGTCCAGCAGGAAGGCTTCCAGCGCGTCGTCATCCTTGAGGTAGCGCTGGTCGTTGCCGCGCTTGGCCCGGTAGAGCGGCGGCTGGGCGATGTAGAGATAGCCCTTCTCGACCAGTGTCGGCATCTGCCGGTAGAAGAAGGTGAGCAGCAGCGTGCGGATATGCGAGCCGTCCACGTCGGCGTCGGTCATGATGACGATGCGGTGGTAGCGCAGCTTGCTTTCGTCGAACCCGCCCTGCTCCGGCTCGCCCCGGCCGATGCCAGCCCCCAGCGCGGTGATCAGCGTGCCGATTTCGGCCGAGCCCAGCATCTTGTCGAACCGCGCGCGCTCCACGTTCAGGATCTTGCCCTTGAGCGGCAGGATGGCCTGGAACTTGCGGTCGCGCCCCTGTTTCGCGGAGCCACCTGCGGAGTCACCCTCCACCAGGAAGAGTTCGGACTTGGCCGGGTCGCGTTCCTGGCAATCCGCCAGCTTGCCGGGCAGCGAGGAGATGTCCAGCACACCCTTGCGGCGGGTCAGCTCGCGCGCCTTGCGGGCGGCTTCGCGGGCGGCGGCGGCGTCCATCACCTTCTGCACGATGCCCTTGGCTTCCTTGGGGTGCGTCTCGAACCAGTGGGAGAGCGCATCGGCCACGGCGGCCTGCACCACCGGCTGCACCTCGGAGGAGATCAGCTTATCCTTGGTCTGGGAGGAGAATTTCGGGTCCGGCACCTTCACCGAGAGCACGGCGGTCATGCCCTCGCGCATATCCTCGCCGGAGAATTCCATATTCTCCTTCTTGCTCATGCCCTGGGCATATTTGCTCACCACGCGGGTCAGCGCCGCGCGGAACCCGGCCAGATGCGTGCCGCCGTCGCGCTGGGTGATGTTGTTGGTGAAGCAGAGCATGGTCTCGTGGTAGGAATCGTTCCAGGAGAGCGCGAACTCCACCTTGATGCCCGCCTCCTTGGCCTCGGAGATGGCGGTGATGGGCGCAGGCAGTACCGGGGTTTTTGCGCGGTCGAGCCAGGCGCAGAATTCCTTCACCCCGCCCTCGTAGTGGAACTTGGCTTCCTGCACCGGCTCGTGCCGCTCATCGCGCAGGATGATGGCGAGGCCGGAGTTGAGGAAGGCCAGCTCGCGCAGGCGGCGCTCGAAGATGGCGTAGTCGAACTCCGTGTGCGTGAAGGTGGCGGCGGAAGGCTTGAAGGTGACTTCCGTGCCGTTCAGATGGTCGGTGGACCCCACCAGCTTCAGCGGCGCCACGGTGTTGCCGTGCTCGAAGCGGATGAAGTGCTCCTCGCCATTGCGCCAGATGCGCACTTCCATCCATTCGGAGAGGGCGTTGACCACCGCCGCGCCCACGCCATGCAGGCCGCCGGAGACCTTATACGAGTTCTGGTTGAACTTGCCGCCCGCGTGCAGCTTGGTCAGCACCACCTCGGCGGCGGAGATGCCCTCCTCCGCGTGGATATCGGTGGGGATGCCGCGGCCATTGTCGCGGATGGTCATCGAGCCGTCGCCGTTCAGCACCGCCTCGACCCGGTCGGCGAAGCCCGCCTGGGCCTCGTCCACCGCGTTGTCGATGATCTCGAAGCCCATATGGTGCAGGCCCGAGCCGTCATCGGTATCGCCGATATACATGCCGGGGCGCTTGCGCACGGCATCCAGCCCCTTGAGCACGCTGATCGACGCGGCGTCATACGCGTCATCTTGCGCGGGGGATTGAGGGATCGGCGGCGTCGATTCGGACATTCGCGGCAGGGCTCCAGACTCGTCAAAACAAGCCCTGGTTATAGCTGATTTTCGCGGCAATTCCTAATCCGGCGCCGCAAGCCGTCTATTCCCCCCGTTCCGGCGGCAGGCCAACCCCCAGCGCCGCGGCCAGAGCCACGATTCCGGCCCGGAACGGCCCGCGCAAGGCCGCCGCCAGGGTGCCGAGCTGCGTGGTTCGCGGCACGATCCGCGGCAGGTCGGGGATCACCGCATCAAAGCGTAGCCCCATGCTCTGCTCCATGTAGGTCTGCGCCAGCCCGCCCGGCGCGCCTGCCCGGTTGAGCACCAGCAGCGACGGGCAACCGCCACCCGGCAGGCTGGTCAGCCGCTCCAGGTTGCGGATGGAGATCATGCTCGGGTCCATGACGATGACACGCTCCTGCGCGTTGAGCAGCAGGTCCCGGGCGAAGGGTTCCAGCCGCGCCCCGGCATCGGCCACGGCGAAATTATAGCGCGAGCGGACGGTCCGGATGAACATCAGCGCGCTCTCATGGCGGTACTTAACGTCCTGATCCAGCGGTTCCACCCCGGCCAGCACGTGCAGCCGGGCGGCCGCGCCGTGCATGCAGCGCTCGATCAGCAGCTTGTCCACGCGCTCCGGTTTTTCCAGCACCGCGCTCAGCCCCTTGGCCTGGGGCAGGTCCAGATGTAGCCCCACCGTGCCGGTGTTCAGCATGCCGTCCAGCAGCGTGGTGTGGCGGTGCAGCTCTGTGGCGATGTACCAGGCGAGATTGGTGGCCAGTGTCGTGGTCCCCACCCCGCCGCGCGCGCCAGCCACCGCCACCAGCCGCCCTCCGCGCGCCGGGCCCGGCACCTCGGGCTGTGCTGCGACGAAAGGCAGGAGGTCGCGCAGCACCGCCTCCCTTGAGAGCGGCTTGCACAGATATTCGCGGATACCCATGCCCTTGGTCACGGTGCGGTAGAAACTGATGTTTTGAATTTCGCCGATGGCCAGCACCACCGTGCCCTCATGCACCACCTCGGCCAGCTCCAGCATGGCATTCACCGGCTGGTCCTCGCCGGAGAGGTCCACCAGCACCACCTCCGGCGTGGTCATCGCCCCCAGAATTCTCAGGCTGGCCTGGAAATCGGCGACATGCACCAGGTTGCCGCCGGGGATGCGCCCGGCCAGGCATTCCTGCAGCAGCGCGGCACTCGCCTCGTCCCGGACGAAGCCGATGAATTTCTCCCTTGGCGGCGGCACGGCGCGCGGCAAGGGTGGCAGGGCGAAGGCGTGGCTTCCCCTTGGCGCCTGGGCAAGGAGGGGCATCGTGAGGGTGTGGCTGTCATCGGGCATTGGCGGGAATCCGTGGGCTGGAACGGGCTGGAGGACATCGCCGGAGTTTTTCCAGACAGCCTGATCTGCGCAGACAAAGGTTGATTCGCCGTTAATGGCTCGCTGCCCAGGGCAGATATTCCTCTTCCCTTCTTTTCCCGCGGCGCGGCTTGGCCTATCAGCGCCGCTTCACTCAGGACTTAGGACACGCATGGCTCGGCAGAAGAAAGGCCGCAAACTCGACGGCTGGATCATCCTCGACAAACCGCAAGGGATCACCAGCACGCAGGCGCTCAACAAGGTTAAACGAGCGCTGGATGCGCAAAAGGCCGGCCATGGCGGCACGCTGGACCCGCTGGCCACGGGCATTCTGCCGATCGCGCTGGGGGCCGCGACCAAGACCGTGCCTTACGTGATGGACAGCACGAAGATCTACCACTTCACCATCCGCTTCGGCGAGGCGCGGGATACCGACGACGCCGAGGGCGCGGTGGTCGCCACCTCGGATGCCCGCCCGACGGACGATGAGATCCGCGCCGCCTTGCCGCAGTTTATCGGCAACATCATGCAGGTGCCGCCAGCCTTCTCGGCGCTGAAGGTGGATGGCGAGCGCGCCTACGACCTCGCCCGCGCCGGTGCCCCGCCGGAACTGCCGCCCCGCCCGGCGCAGGTGGACCGTTTCGAGCTGATCGGCCGGCCGGATGCCGACCATGCGGAGTTCGAGGTGCAGTCCGGCAAGGGGGTGTATATGCGCGCTTTGGCGCGGGACGTGTCGCGCGCCTGCGGCACCGTGGGGCACATCGCCGTGCTGCGCCGCCTGCGCGTGGGCCCATTCCTGGAAAAAATGGCGGTTCCGCTGGACAAATTCCTCGATCCGGCGCATACGCCCGCGTCTCTTGCTGAAACGATACTGCCGCTCTCGACCGCGCTGGACGACATCCCGGCCCTGGCCCTGAACGCAGCAGAGTTTCATGCCCTTTCCCAGGGCCAGGCGATCAGCCTGGTGGACCTGATGGGGCGGATTCCGGACGCCGCCAACCCCGACGAGGGGCTGGTGCGCATTACGGCAGCGGGGCGCGTCACGGCTCTGGCCCGACTCTCCGATGGGTGGCTGAAGCCGGAACGCTTGTTTTAACGTCTAGTTGTAAGGGATATCCCGATGTCGATTACTCCTGAGCGCCGCACCACGCTCATCGCCGAATACGCCACCGCCGCCAATGACACCGGCAGCCCGGAAGTGCAGGTCGCCCTGCTCTCCGAGCGCATTTCCAACCTCACCGAGCACCTGAAGACCCACGCGAAGGACTTCCACTCCCGCCGCGGCCTGCTCGTGCTGGTCGGCCAGCGCCGCTCGCTGCTGGACTACCTGAAGCGCAAGAGCGTGAAGCGCTACCAGGACCTCATCGGCCGCCTGAACCTGCGCCGCTGATTTTCCGGGGCCCAGCCCCAATCGGCATAGGGGGCGATCATCACTGATCGCTCCCCTGCCACACCACCCGGCATGCGGGTCCGCACCGGGCGGTTCGAGAGATTGAGGTTAGGCGAGTCTGGGCATTCCTAGCTGGTCTGCCCA
>NZ_JBKQJR010000198.1:0-3114 GCF_052326845.1 Acidocella sp.
TCATACGCTTGAGTCCGCCGGTAATGCCGAATTGTCGCGGGTTATAAGACGGCAGGGCGATGAGCGAGAACAGCTGGTCGGCGACGAGCGATAAATCGAGGTCCGAGCCTCGCTCGTGCGCGCGTACCATCCTTCGAGCAATCGTATCGATCTTGGTGCAGCCGGGTCACGGATCCGTACCCGGTCTCCTTTTCCCCCCGCGGGCGTCGATTCCTCCGGACCCCGCTTCCAATTGCCATGTCGAGCATCTAAGTGATATCAGGGGACAATTCTCGCTAATGAAGCGCGCTCCATCGACCCGAGTATTGGGCAATGCCCTCGGGGCGGTATACTCATAATAGGATTCAACTGAGTGAAACATGCGTCCATGAACCGCAAACAACGGCGGCGTGCCGGCAAACTTGGACAGATACCAAGCAATCTTACTGTGGTCGTCCCGCCGGGTGTCGCCAATCTCTTAGGGGCGGGGCTCAAGCACCACCAAGCGGGCCGCTTGGCCGACGCCGGGGCGTGTTATCGGCGCGTGCTGGCGGCCCAACCTGACCACGCGGATGCTCTGCACCTGCTCGGGGTCATTGCGCATCAGGCCGGACGGCATGACTTGGCCGTCGAATTGATCAGTCAGGCAATAAAACAGAACCGGCAGAATGCTGCTTATTTTTGCAGCCTCGGCGTAGCGCTCAACAATCAGGGCAAGCTCGACGAGGCGGTCACTGCCTATCGCCAGGCCATCCGGATCAAACCAGACTTAGCTGAGGCCCATTCCAACCTTGGCGATACACTGCGCGGCCAGGGCAAGCTCGAAGCGGCGGTTGCCGCATGTAGCCAAGCCATCCGGATCAAACCAGACTTAGCTGAGGCCCATTTCAACCTTGGCAATGCACTGCATGGGCAGGGCAAACTCAACGAGGCGCTGGCGAGCTACGACCGCGCCCTCTCCCTGCGGCCGGATTATGTCGACGCGCTCAACAATCGCGGTAACGTCCTCGGGAAGCTGTACCGGTTCGACGAGGCGCTGGCGAGCTACGACCGGGCCCTCTCCCTCCGGCCGGATTACGCCGACGCGCTCTACAATCGTGGCAATGCTCTGAAGCAGCTGCGGCGGCTCGACGACGCGCTGGCGAACTACGACCGCCTGCTGGCCATAAAGGCGGATCACGCACATGCGTTCAGCGAGGCCGCGCATTGTGTGATGAGGCTCTGCGACTGGGACAGACGCACACGGTTTGCTATGGATCTATGTGCGCATGTCTCCGGCAAGAAGTCGATTGTTGCTCCCTTCGTATTTCTCGGTTACAGTGCTGATCCTGCGTTGCAGCTGCAATGTGCCGTGAACTTTATCGATAATAAGATTCCATCGCCGCTGCCACCATTTTGGTCAGGCCAGACCTGGCGCCATGACAAGTTGCGGGTCGCCTATCTTTCACCGGATTTTCGTTCACACGCAACAGCGTTTCTGACGGCTGAGCTGTTAGAGCTGCACGATCGGTCTCGATTTGAAATCATCGGCGTTTCATTCGGTGTTGATGACCGCAGCGAGATGAGAAAGCGGCTCATCGCGGCATTTGATGAGTTTCACGATGTTCGCGGAAACAGCGACAAGGAAGTCGCCAGGCTTCTCAACGATCGTCAAGTTGATATCGCGGTAGATTTAGCCGGCTATACACAGGATAGTCGTCCCGGCATCCTCGCTCATCGCCCCGTGCCGATCCGAGTAAACTATCTGGGTTTTCCCGCCACGATGGGCGCAGACTTCATCGACTACATTATCGCCGACGCGATGGTCCTGCCTGTCGAACACCAACCCTATTATACTGAGAAGGTTGTTTATCTACCTGATTGCTATCAGGTGAATGATACAAAGCGTAAGATCGCCGAGCGCACGCCGGTGCGGCAGCAGATGGGACTGCCAGAACATGCTTTCGTGTTCTGCTGCTTCAACAACAACTGGAAGATCACGCCTGAGATATTCGACATATGGATGCGGCTGTTGCATCAGGTGGAGGGCAGCGTGCTGTGGCTATTTGGGGACAATGAGGGGGCCGAGCGGAGTCTGCGCAAGGAGACGCAGCGACGTGGGATTGATCTATCGCGACTGGTGTTTGCTGGACGGCTTCCGCCCGCTGAGCACCTGGCACGTCATCGTCTAGCGGATCTGTTCCTGGATACACTGCCCTATAGTGCCCATACGACCGCAAGCGACGCATTATGGGCGGGTTTGCCCGTTTTAACCTGCAAGGGAGAGGCATTTGCGGGGCGGGTAGCGACGAGTCTGTTACATGCGGTCGGTATCCCTGAGCTGATCACCTCCAACCGTGAGGACTACCAAACGCTGGCATTGAAGCTGGCGCGTGATCCGGCACTGTTAGCCGAGATCAAGGCCAAGCTGGTGCGTAACCGCGATGCCTGTCCATTGTTCAATACCGAACGCTTCGCCCGCCACATCGAAGCTGCCTACACGACGATGTGGGAGACTTGGCAGCGCGGTGAAGTACCGAAGAGCTTCAGCGTCGAACCAATTGACTTGGGTGCTCATCCCGGCCAATCAGGCAACACAAGCGCTGCAAGCGCTGATGGGGGCCACCCAGGAACTTGAAAAGTGTCTGCGGGAGCAGGCGGAGCAGGCAGGGGCAGAAGACGACCAAAGGCGGCAAGGGTGCGTAATCCGACGCAAAACGGCCACTGATTCCGACACAAAGCGGCCGCCGATTCCGACGGAAGTCGGTTTTGGTATAAATCCTTTTTTCTTTGCGGCGAGCGCGTCATAAAGGCGCGGTCCGGCGGCGATAAGCATGGTGCGGCTCCAGCGCGATCGGGGTCGCGCCTTCGGTGCCCAGTTTTGTCCGGAGGTGTCGGCAGCGGATGGGTGCGCAGCCACAGCGCGCGAGCAGTGCCGGTCGGATCGATACGGGCTTTTTTCCACCACGCGGCTTCATTGCCACTGCGACGGACCTCGCGGTGGTGGCCCCGGCACAGCGGCACGGTGAACTCATCGCTCACTTTTCGCCCGAGCGCGCGGTGCTGCGTGAACCGCAGATGATGGGCATCGGTAGGGCTGCGGCCACAAATCAGACACGGCTGTTTGGCCACGAACTCGACGTGGTTTCTGTCACG
>NZ_JBKQJR010000199.1:0-9062 GCF_052326845.1 Acidocella sp.
GATGAAGGGGCGGATGGCCCCCAGGAACTGCTCGCCGAGCGCGATATCCCCCGCGATCGGCCGCGCCTTGGAAAACGCCGCCCGCTCCCAGGTGCGCCCTTGCGACTCGTAATAGGCCAGCGCCGTGGGCAGTGCGAGCACCGGCGGCGTGGCGGAAGGGTCCGGGCGCAGCCGCAGATCGACGCGAAACACGTAGCCATTCTCGTCCCGCGCCGCGAGCAGCGTGGTGATGTCCCGCGCGACGCGCGCCATCATGCCCTGCGCGTCTTCGGGATAAACCGGGCAGTCCGGATCATAGAGCAGGACGAGGTCGATGTCGGAGGAATAGTTCAGCTCATGCGCGCCGAGCTTACCCAGGGCGAGTGCGGTGAAGCCGCTGCCGCGCTCCGGGTCCGCGGGGAAGGGCAGTGTGATCTGCCCGGCCTCGTGCAGGTTGAACAGCAAATGCCGAATTGCGGCGCGCAGTGTCATCTGCGCGAGGTCCGAGAGCGCGCTGGTGATCTTCTCCAACGGCCAGAGCCCGCCGATATCGGCGATGGCGATGGCCAGCGCCGCCTGCCGCTTGGCCCGGCGCAGCGCCGCGCTCAGCTCCCGGCGCGAGAGGCCGAGCGGCAATTCGCGCACGCCGTGCAGCAACCCGGCCACATGCGCGTCCGGCCCCGACGCCACGCAGGCAAGCAGCGCCGCCGAGTCGAGGCAGGCGAGTTCGGCCAAATACGGGGCATTGCCGCCCAGCGCGTCGAGCAGCGCCGCACCGTCCATGCTCGCGGCGAAGAGGCGTTCGGCTTCGCCCAGCCCTGAAAAATCGGCGCGCAAACGGGCGGCGGCCTCGGCATCCGCGGGTTTTGGAAACAGCGGCTTGTGGGAACGGCTGGGCATCTGGCAAGCAGAACAGGATGAAGCAGCGCCCAGGTCAAGTTTGGAAAATATTCGGCGAGGCCGTGCATCAGCTCGGGCGCATCGTCATGCAGCTGCTCATCCTGTGCATCCTGGCCATCTGCCTGCTCGCCTTCCGGCTGTCCTTCGGGCCGCTGGAGCTGCCGGATATCGCCTCCCGCCTGGCCACGCTTGCCTCCGGTCAGGGCGTTTACGTGCATATGGACGGGGCGGAGCTTACCTGGGCCGGCTACCGCCAGGGCGGCGGCGTGCCCTTCGCCATCCGGCTGCGCGGCATCTCGGTGCGCAATGCGGAGGGGCTGGAGTTCGCGAATATCCCGGCGGCGGACGTGGTGGTCCCGCCGGCAGATCTCTTTGGCGCGCATGAACCGTTGCGCGTGGATGGCACGGGCGCCCGTTTCACCGGCAACACGGCCCCGGTCTCGGTGCGCGCGGATATCTGGCCCGGCGGGGGCTACACCCTGGCGCGGGGCGATTTCTACGTCACCCTCGGCCCCGGCGTGCTCGGCCAGCCGGGGCTGAGCGATGCGATCACCGGCGGCAGCTTCGTTCTGCACGCCGCCCCAGGGGCGGTGGATGTTAGCGGCGGGCGGCTGGACCTCGCCCCCATCGGCGCCAGCGCGCCGCATATCGGCTTCGGCTTCACGGCCCGGGCGCAGGAGAACTGGACGGGAAGCCTCACCGTGGCCCTCGATGCGGTGCGCGCCGAGGATCTGCCGGCCTATTGGCCGCCCAAGGCGGCTCCAAACACCCGCGCCTGGGTGTCGAAGAACATCACCTCCGGCTTCGCGCGGAACGCCGCCTTCACTTTTGACCTCATCGCCCCGGGCGATCTCTCGTCGCTGAGCCTTGCCAGCCTTAATGGCGGTTTCGCCGGGCAGGACCTCAGGCTCACCTGGCTGAAAAACGTCACGCCGGTCACCGGGCTCGACGGCACGTTCATCATGCCGAACAAGGACACGGCGGTGATCACCGCGCAGGCCGGGCATGTCGGCGGGGTCGCGCTCACCGGCGGCAGCATGA
Source organism: Acidocella sp. (assembly GCF_052326845.1). Classification (GTDB taxonomy): domain Bacteria; phylum Pseudomonadota; class Alphaproteobacteria; order Acetobacterales; family Acetobacteraceae; genus Acidocella. Next base: position 1,921 of record NZ_JBKQJR010000199.1, read on the forward strand.
CCATCTCTGGCCTGACGCAGCAGGCGCAGAACGGTGATCTTTCAATCGATCTCGCCGCCGGCCTGCCGGATGTATTCGCCGTGCTCAGCCCGCCGCCGCTCAGCCTGCTGCGCGACGCCCCGCCGGGCATGACAGAGGCCACCGGCAGCATTACCGCCACTGTCACCGCGCATATTCCGCTCGTGCTGAATTTGGCGCTGGCCGATACCAGGCTGCATGTGCGGGCGGCACTGCACAAGGTGAACATGGTGTCCCTGTTGCCGCCGCTCTCCTTCAGCGACACCGAGGCGAGCCTCGACGTGACCTTGCAGAGATTGCGCCTGCAGGCGAAGGGGCGCTTCGCCGGCGAGCCCGCGACGCTGACGCTGGCGGAGGAGCTCGGCACCGTGGGCAACCCGGCGGATCTGCTGCTGCAAGGCTCCGCCGGGGCGCAGCTATGGGGGTATCTGGGGCTGGAGCAGGCAACGGCGGCGAGCGGCCCTGCCAGTGGCAAGGCCCCGTTCACCTTCCATCTCTCAGGCCCGCCCGGCGGCACGCAGACCGCCACGGTCAGTTCGGACATCACCGCCGCTGGCATCGCGCTCCCGGCCTTCGGCTGGGAAAAGCAGCCAGGAACCGCGGGGAGCATGGAGGTGAGCGTGACACTGGCACATGGGCGGCTGGCGGCGCTGAATAGCCTCACCGCCCAGGCGCCGGGGCTGGATATCAGGGGCACGGGGCAGGAAGGCGGCAGCTTCACCCTGGCCAATGCCACCATTGGCCGAACCCAGGCCACGGGCAGCATCACCCCGCCGGCCGGCGCAGGCGAGCCCTGGCGCATCAGCCTCTCCGGCCCGGTGCTGGATGTGCGGCGCGAAACAAAAGGCCAAGGCACGCAAAGCAGCAAGCAAACGCAGCCAACCGGCCCCGCCTGGAACGCCACGTTAAATTTCGGCACTCTGTACCTGGCCGCCGCCCCGGCGCCGGGGCTGAAGGCGTTCTCCTTCGCCGGCGCGGGGCAGGGCGGCACTGTGCTTCAGGGGCAGGCCCGGGCCAGCGGGTTCAGCCTCAGCATCACGCCACAGCAGGACTCGCGCCGCGCTCTGGCGGTGCAGTCGGCCGATACCGGCACGCTGCTGCGCGCGCTGGACGTTTACGGCAGTGCCACCGGCGGCACGCTGGCGCTGGATGCGGTGTATGGCGGCGGCCAGCCTGCCACGGGCACGGCCACGCTGCAGAAGCTCCGTCTGGTGAAGGCGTCAGAGGTGACCAAGCTCCTGGAGGCGCTCACGCTGTACGGGGCGGCGGAAGCCGCCTCCGGCCCCGGCATGCTCATCGACCATGCGGTCATCCCGTTCTCGCTGCAAAACGGTGTGCTGCAACTGAACGGCGCGCGGGCTTTTTCATCCTCCCTTGGCTTTACCGCCACGGGCAGCATCCGCCTGGCTGACGACGAGTGCTCGATCGACACCACCGTGGTGCCGCTCTACGCGCTCAACGCGCTGCCGGGGCGGTTGCCGCTGCTGGGGAGGCTCTTTTCGCCGGAAAAAGGCGGCGGGCTGTTCGCGATGCGCGCGCATGTCGGCGGCTCGCTGTCCGCCCCGAAAGTCAGCATGAACCCGCTTTCCGCCCTTACGCCGGGATTTTTGCGCGGGCTGTTCGGCCTGGGCAGCGGTAAACCCGCTGCCCAGCCGTAAGTCTCGCCAGCCTCAGGCGGCGGGCGGCGCCTTGGACACCACCACCATGCCCGGGCGCAAAAGCCGGCCGTTCAGCAGCCAGGTCTGGCTCCAGGCCTGGATCACCGTGCCCGGTGGGTGCTCCGCGCTCTCCTGCTCGGCCATGGCCTGGTGCAGATTGGCGTCGAAGGCGGCGCCGGTCGGGTCCTGGCGGGTGATGCCGTTGCGTTCCAGCAGGGCAACGAAGGAACGCTCGATCCCCTCGAAGCCTTCACGCATCTTGGTCACGATCTCGGCCTCGCCCTCCACGGGCTTGGGCAGGCTGTCGATGCCGCGCTTCAGGTTCTCCGCGGCCTCTGCCACGTCGCGGGCGAATTTCTGCACGGCAAAGGCGCGGGCATCATCTACCTCACGCTTAGTGCGGGCGCGCAGATTGGCCATGTCGGCCTCGGCGCGCAGCCATTTGTCGCGCATCTCCTGAAGCTCCAGCTCCAGCGTGGCGATACGTTGATCCGGCGCTTCCAGCAGAATCTCTTCCTGCGGGAGGGTCTCGTTCTGTTCGGTGTTTTCGCTCATGCCGCCGAATTAGGCGATGTCGGGCCCTGAAACAAGATTCAGGAGCAGATGCCACACTGGCAGCGCCCAGATTTTTCCGCTTTAGTGATAATGTCGCACACGGTAATTCCATACCAAAATAAGGAGACATATCATGGTCAAGAACCTGGGTTCGCTCGACCGGCTTCTGCGCGCGATCGTCGGCCTTGTGCTGCTCAGCCTTGTCTTCATTGGACCCAAGACGCTGTGGGGCCTCATCGGCCTGGTGCCGCTCGGCACCGCCGTTATCAGCTTCTGCCCGGCCTATCGTCTGTTCGGCATCAAAACCTGCAAGACCTGCAAGACAGCCTAATCAGGCTGCCACACGCGCCATGCGCCGGCGGCTTCGGCCCCGGCGCGCTGGCAGGCCATGTCCGCTAAGTGCAGCGCCACCGCGGCGTGTTCCATTACCGTATCCATCTGGTCGCCTCTGCCCGGCCAGCGTGGCGCCACCCCCACGCTGATCACCGCGCTCTGCGGCAGCAGCGGCGGCATGGCGGCGCAGAATTTCACCGCACGCTCCCCGGCGGTGAGGTGGTCCATGCCGTCGCACCATAGCCCGATTGTGGTCTCGTCGATCCGCCCGAGCAGGTCGGTTGGCCGCACCACGTCGCGCAGCTCCTCGGCCAGGCGCAGCGCGATCGCCGGGCGCAACCCGGGCGTGGCGCGGGAGAAGCCGAGATAGAGCAGCGTGCCGGGCTGCTCCTCGACATCCAGCCGGTCGAACCGGCGCCCAAGTTCGTCGGCGAAGGTGCGGCCGGACCATAGCCCCGTTTCGGCATCCAGCATCGCATTGTGGCGCAGGGCCGGATCGTTCGCATGGCCGGCATGGCTGTCCGGCAGGGTGAGTTCCGGCGCCTCAAGGTCGAACAGAATCCCGTAGATGCCAGTCACCTTGGCGCCCGCGATACGCGGGGCCAAAGCGAGGCGGAACACGCTCGTGCCGCCATCGAACAGAGCGAGGCGGACCTTGCCGTGCCAGGCTACGCATTCCAGGCAAATGGTGGCGATGATCGAGCGGAACTGCGTCGCGCTCAGCGCTTCTTCCTCCGCGCTGCCGCCCGCGAGCAGGCTGGCCAGCTCCACGCCCAGCAGATTCGCCGCCGGCTGGCCCAGCACCTTGCCCGGCCCGAAGGCGGCGAAGCGCCCCATCTGGTCGGTCTCGAAGGCCAGATCCGTGAGCATGGCGGCGACAGCAAGCCAGTGCGTGGCGGGAGCAGGCGCGAACATGCCCGGCGTGGAGGCGGAAATCTGCGGCAGGGTCATGCCACTCTTCTAGCCGCTCGGCGTGAACAATCTCTTAACCCGCCTGGCGCGTTGACATCGTCCGCCACTGCGCCTCATGGTCCGCCGCGACATCGCAGGACGGGAAAGACATGACGACCGATCTCAAGACCAGCATCGAGGCCGCCTGGGACAAGCGCGCCGACATCTCCCCCGCCACCACCGGCGAGGCGCGCGACGCGGTGGAAGCCGCACTGGAACTGCTGGATTCCGGCAAGGCCCGCGTGGCCGAGCCCGGCGCGGATGGCTGGGTGGTGAACCAGTGGCTGAAACAGGCCGTGCTGCTCTCCTTCCGCCTCTACCCGAACGCGCTGATGGACGGCCCTGGCGGCGCCCCGGTATTCGACAAGGTGGCGATGAAATTCGCGGGCTGGGGCGATAACCGATTCGCCGCCGCCGGCATCCGCGCCGTGCCGGGCGCCGTGGTCCGCCGCTCCGCCTATATCGCGCCGAACGTGGTGCTGATGCCGAGCTTCGTGAATGTCGGCGCCCGGGTCGGCGAGGGCACGATGATCGACACCTGGTCCACCGTGGGTTCCTGCGCGCAGGTGGGGAAGAACTGCCACATCTCCGGCGGCGTGGGCATTGGCGGCGTGCTGGAGCCGCTGCAGGCAAATCCGGTGATCATCGAGGATGATTGCTTCATCGGTGCCCGCTCCGAGGTTGCGGAAGGCGTGATCGTCGGCCAGGGCGCGGTGATTTCCATGGGTGTGTTCCTCGGCGCATCGACCAAGATCGTCGACCGCGAGACCGGCGAGGTGTTTTACGGCAAGGTGCCGCCTTATTCCGTGGTGGTGCCGGGCACGCTCCCCGGCAAGACGCCCGAGGCCCCGAGCCTCGCCTGCGCTGTTATTGTGAAACGGGTTGACGCGCAGACCCGGAGCAAAACCTCGATCAACGAGCTGCTGCGCGCGTGATCGCCCCGGTCGCTCTCGCCCAGGACCTGCTGCGCTGCAACTCCGTCACCCCGGCGGATGGCGGCGCGCAGGCCGTGCTGATCCGCGCGCTGGAGGGCCTCGGCTTCACCGTCACGCGGCTGCGTTTCGGCGAGATCGAGAATTTCTTCGCCGAACGGGCGGGGCAGGGGCCGCATCTGTGCTTCGCCGGGCATACTGATGTGGTGCCGCCCGGCGAGGGCTGGGCGCATGATCCCTTCGCCGCAGACGAGTCACAGGGGGTCATATATGGGAGAGGCGCGGTGGACATGAAGGGTGGCATCGCCGCCTTCGTTTCCGCCGTCTCCCAGGTGCCAGGGCATGTCTCGCTGCTGATCGCCGGGGATGAGGAGGGCGAAGCCACGGTCGGCACCGTGAAGGTGCTGGAATGGATGGAAGCCAACGGCAAGATCCCGGATTTCTGTGTGGTCGGCGAGCCAACCTGCCGCGCCCGGCTGGGCGATGTGGTGAAGGTCGGAAGGCGCGGCAGCATGAATGCGCGCATTTCCGTGCCGGGGCGGCAGGGGCACGCCGCCTATCCGCATCTGGCCGACAATGCCGTGCATAAGCTCATCCCGGCGTTGAACGAGCTGATCGCTACCCGCCTGGACGAAGGCACCCCGTTCTTCGAGCCGTCCAGCCTGCAGATCACCTCGGTCGATGTCGGCAACCCGGCGACCAATGTGATCCCGGCGCTGGCCACGGCCAAGCTGAACATCCGCTTCAACGATCTGCACAGCGGCGCCTCGCTGACCGCGTATCTGCGCGAGGTGCTCTCCCGCCACGCCCCGGATGCGAAGCTGGAGGTGAGCATCTCCGGCGAGGCGTTCCTGACGCAGCCGGGCAAGGAGATCGAGGCGCTGACCCGCGCGATCGAGCGCGTGACCGGCGTGACGCCCGAGCAGAATACCGGCGGCGGAACCTCCGATGCGCGGTTCATCTCGCGCTACTGCCCGGTGGCGGAGTTCGGGCTGGTGGGCGCGACCATGCACAAGGTGGACGAGGCCGTGCCGGTCGCGGATTTACGCCAGTTGGCGGAGATCTACAAAGCCCTTGTTTCGGCGTTCTGCGCATGATCCTGCGCGGCTTGTGGCGGCTGGCCAAGGGCGATGCCGCCGGCATCAAGGAGTTCGGCGGCGGGCTGGATAATTTCTATGCCTCGCTGGCGCCGCTCATCGCGTTTCCGCTGGTCGGCGCGCTGGTCACGGCGATGCAGGTGGATTGGCGCGTGGCGGTGCTGAGCTTCCTCGCCCGGCTATGCGGCGTGCTGGTGCTGCCGGTGCTGGTGTACGAATTCGCCCGGTTCTATGGCCGCGAGCCGATGTGGCTGCGTGCTGCCACGGCGCTGAACTGGTCGTTCTGGGCGCTGCTGCCGGTGCTGCTGGTGGGGGCGTTTCTCGGCGCCATTCTGGCCCAGATGGGCCTGCCGATGCGCACGGCGGAACTGGCCACGATGGGGGGCATGGCCGCCTATCTGCTCTGGTACCGCTGGTTCATCCTGCGCGCCGGGCTGGCCCTTAACGGCTGGCGGGCGGCGCTGATCGTGCTCGTCAGCGGCACGCTCATCATGCTGTTCACCGTCGTTCCCGTCGCGCTCGGGCTGGGGCCGGACCCGGCCCAGATCTCGCACTTGTAAGAATTTTTGAGGCGCCCTTTTTGCGAAAAGGGCGCGAAATTAAATTTTCCCCACCTGCCCGCGATGGCGGAGCAGATGGTCGGCCAAGACGCAGGCCAGCATGGCCTCACCCACCGGCACGGCCCGGATGCCCACGCAAGGGTCGTGGCGACCTTTTGTCATAACTTCAACCTCTTCGCCGTCAGCGTTCACGCTATGCTTAGGGATGAGGATGGAGCTTGTTGGTTTTACGGCAAAACGCGCGACAATCGGCTGCCCGGTGGCGATGCCGCCAAGAATCCCGCCCGCATGGTTGGAGAGGAATTTGATCTTCCCGTTCTCCATCCGCATCTCGTCGGCGTTTTCCTCGCCGCGTAGCGTGGCGGCGGCGAAGCCATCGCCGATCTCCACGCCCTTTACCGCGTTGATGCTCATCAGCGCCGCGGCAATGTCGGCATCGAGCTTGCCGTAGATCGGTGCGCCCAGGCCGGGCGGCACGCCTTCGGCCACCACTTCCAGCACTGCGCCGATGGAGGACCCAGCCTTGCGGATGGCATCCAGCTCGCTCTCCCACGCCTCGGCGGCCTTCGCGTCCGGGCAGAAGAACGGGTTCGCGTCCACCGCATCCCAGTCCCAGTTGGCGCGGTCGATCCCATGCGGGCCAAGCGCCGTCATCGCGCCGCGAATGACTACGCTTGGCCCGAGCACCTTGCGGGCGATAGCTCCGGCGGCAACGCGCATGGCGGTTTCACGGGCCGAGGAGCGCCCGCCGCCACGCGGGTCGCGGTGGCCGTATTTCATGTCATAGGCCACGTCGGCATGGCCGGGCCGGTAGCGCTCGGCGATATTGGCGTAGTCCTTGGAGCGCTGGTCGGTATTCTCGATGAGCAGCGAGATCGGCGTGCCGGTGGTTTTGCCCTCATACACGCCGGAGAGGATCTTCACCTGGTCCGGCTCCTGCCGCTGCGTGGTGAAGCGCGACTGCCCGGGGCGGCGCTTGTCCAAAAAGGGCTGGATATCAGCCTCGGACAGCTCCATGCCCGGCGGGCAGCCATCGAC
>NZ_JBKQJR010000200.1:0-11924 GCF_052326845.1 Acidocella sp.
AGAACTCATCCGATGGTCCGTCCAGGAAATCCGGCGGCTCGCCCTGAAACTCGCTCAGCGCCAACTGCCCGTCGCGCGCATCCTTAAATGGTCAACATTCAGACGGGCCCATCAGGCCGCAGCCAGACCAGCCCATCTTAAATCAAAAAGGCAACTGTAGTGCTAGGGCGAATTACCACCTGATTTACAGACAGAAATCGTCGGTTGGGCAGGGTCCCGGTCGGAGCCGATAGGGACCCCGGTAATCTACAAAATTCACCAATCTTTTCAGTCCTCCATCGCCTATCGGCCCGGGGTTCCGTTGTTGTACTGATTCACAGTCCGGATCGCCGAACACCTTGGCCACGGCAAGCTGCTGGTCGGGCGTGAGGGTTTGCTTGCGGAAGAACAGCACCTGGAATTCGGCCAGGGCGTGGCGCAGCTCGGCGCGCAGGGTTTCGTCTCGTGCATCGGCGAGGTCCACGCCATGCACCGTGGCGCCGATCAGCGGGTTATAGGGCTCGATCGTAACTGGGGCAAAAGGCCGGGCAGATTTTTCGGTTCAGGACTCATCAGTGGTTGAACCGAGGAATCCGGTGTGATTCCATGGCTGTATGCCGAGTTCATCGCCCCTTCCGGACATTGACCGCCTGAGCGACAAAGAGTTGAGAGCTCTGGTGGTTGCGTTGCTGGGCAAGGTCGCGTCCTTGGAGGAGAAGGTGGCGGCGCAGGCCGAGGAGATTGCCCGGCTCAAGGGTTTGAAGGGCAAGCCTGAGATCAAGCCGTCGAAGCCCTCGGGGATGGAGAAGGAGACTTCGAGGCGGGCGGAACGGGAGTGGCGGGAGAAACGTCGGCGCGGCGCGAAGAAGCCGTCGGCGCCGGTCGAGGAGCGGGTGATCGCGGGCCTCGACATTCCTGTTGGTTCCCGCTTCAAAGGCTATGAGAGCTTCACCGTTCAAGATCTCAAGATCGTTCCCCAGGTGGTGTGCTACCGCCGCGAACGGTGGCTGACGCCGGACGGACGGACGATTATCGCGCCGCTGCCAGCTGGGATCGGGGATCACTTCGGTCCCGAGATCAAGCGCTTCATCCTCGCCCAATATCACCAGGGACAGACGACGGTGCCACGACTGGCCGAGTTTCTCCGCATGCTGGGGATGGATATCTCCAAACGGCAAGTGGTGCGGATTCTGACCGATGCCACCGAGACGTTCGTCGCCGAAGCCCGCGATATTCTGCGGGCCGGGCTGACGCAGGGCAAATGGATATCGGTGGACGATACTGGCGCCCGCCATCGCGGACGGAACGGCTTTTGCACCCAGATCGGCAACGATGCCTTCACCTATTTCGCCACCACCTTTTCCAAGAGCCGGGGCAATTTCCTCGGGTTGCTGCGGGCCGGTCACGGTGACTACACGCTCAATGATCAGGCTTTCGCCTATATGCGCCGACGTAGTCTTGCCGGCCCGGTCACCGCCAAGCTGTCGGCGCATCCGGCGCGGCACTTCGCCGATGAGGCGGCTTGGCACGCCCACCTCGACGATCTCGGCATCACCCAAATGAATGTCCGGCCCGATCCGGTGACGATCGCCACCGAAGGGGCTCTGTGGGGCGCCATCATGGCTCATGGCTTCATCAAGAACACCGTCATCCTCTCGGACGATGCCGGGCAGTTCAATGTCGGTGAGCATGCGCTGTGCTGGGTCCATGCCGAGCGACTGGTCCACAAGCTCGACACCTTCACCAAAGCCACCCGCATCGCCAAGGAAAAGGTTCGATCCCTGGTCTGGTGGTTCTACGCCGATCTCAAAGCTTATTGCGCCGCGCCAGACCCCCGACGCAAGGCCGCCTTGAAGGCCCGTTTCGACCGCATCTTCAAGCGGCGGACCGGCTTCGCCACTCTCGATCGCCTGCTTGAACGGCTCCACGCCAATAAGCCGGAACTGCTGCGCGTCCTCGACAGACCGGCGATCCCGCTCCACACCAACGGCTCCGAAAACGACATCCGCTGCCAAGTCATCCGGCGCAAAATCAGCGGGACAACACGCTCCGATCCAGGCCGCGATGCCAGGGACGCTTTCCTCGGTCTCGCCAAAACTTGCCGGAAGCTCGGAATATCCTTCTGGGATTACCTCGGTGACCGCCTGGGGGCAGATGTCAGCTCCGCCGTTCCAGAACTGCACAAGCTTGTCGCACTGCGCTGCGCAGCTTGAGCGCCCGGGCTTTTGCCCCAGTTACGCTCGATCTTCAGCTTGGTATAACGCGCGAGCGTGGTGTCAATATGCGACATGGCGAGGCTTCCTTTGTTACGCGGGTAAGGTGGCGGGCTCGGCGGGGCGCAGCTTGCGCACCGGCTTGCCGGGCAACGTGCCGTTGAGCAGGTAGTCGCCCGCCACGTGATAGCGCCAATGGTTGGCATCATGCACCGAATGGGTGCGGATGTTGCGCCAATGACGGTCGAAATTGAGCGCACGCTCGGTTGATGAAGTACCGGAGAGGGAGAAAATGTCGCTGGCGATGGCCAGGGCCACATCCTCGGCATAGGCTTTGGCCTCGGCTACCGCCACCGCGGCGGCCCCCGCGCTCTCGGCTGTGAGGTTGGCGCTGGCGTCATCCAGGGCCTGGCCCGCGCGGCGCAGCAGCAGCTCGGCGGCGTGGAACTGCGTGGCGAGCTGGCCGAAACGCAGGATCACATGCGGGTCTTCGGTGGCCTTGGCCACCGGCGCGCCGAGGCGCGGGCGGCTGCGCCCACGCACCGTGGCCACGGCGTCGGCCAGGGCGTTCTGGGCAATGCCGACACCGATGGCGGTGTGCAGTTGCTGCCCGTAGGGGTGGAACACGCCGATGCGCTCAAACAGCCGCCAGTGCGGGATGACCTGTAGTGGCGCCACCGCGACGTCCTCAAAGATGGCCGTGCCGCTATAGGCCACGCGCTGGCCCATCGCGTCCCAGTCGTCAGACACGGTAACGCCCAGAGCGTCGCGCGGCACAAACACCAACACGAAGCGCTCCTGCTCATCAAAGGCCGCCACCGGCAGCCAATGCGCCAGCAACGCGCCGGTGCAGTAGAATTTCGTGCCATTGAGACGGTAGCCGCCGGCACCATCCGGTAGCAGGCGCGTGCCCAGATTCAGGGCCGAACCGCCGCCTTTTTCCGCCTGCGCATTGCCCAGGCGCGCGCCCTTCAGCACCTTGCCGAAGAAGAATGCCTGCTGCTCGGGCGAGCCATCCTGGCGCACGGCGTCGAGGAACAAATAATGGCTCTGCGTCATCTGCGTCACTGCCGGGTCGCCTGCGGCAAGAAGCTGAAACACGCGGGAGAGAGTCTCGTAGGAGACCTCGGCCCCGCCATAGGCGCGCGGCACGGTAATGCCCAGAATGCCGCTGGCGGAGAGATGGTCCAGCTCGGCGAGCGGCGGGGCGGGGTTGCGGTCGCGCCCGGCGGCACCGGCTTCAAGGTAGCGCCGCAGATCCTCCGCTATGGCAAGGGCTTCGGCGGCAGAGGCTATGATATGGGCGGTCATCGGCGGGAACCTTGCGGCGTCTGAGGGGAAAGGGCCCCCGCGCGGCGCGCGGGGGCAAACGGGGCGTTACAGCGCGCCCAGGGTTTCAGCTTCCACTTGCGCCAAGCGCTGCGGCGCCACGGCGCGCAGGAACAGGAAGTAGACCACGCCCAGCGCCACCAGGGCGAGGAAGATGTAAGGCAGGATATTGTAAGGCCAGGACGGCACCGGATAGACCGTGCCGAAGATAACCACCGCCAGGAGCACGACCGCCACCAGGGCCGAGACGACATGCTGGGTCTTCAACTCGCCGTGGCGGTACAGGTACACCGGCGCCGCGATCGTCACGAGGCTGTAGGCTAGCAGGAAGCCATAGGTGGCCAACGAGCCCAGGATGCCGTAGGCCGAGAGCTCGTCCCAGCCGGAGAACAGCAGCCCCAGCGCCAGCAGCAGCGCCACGATCGTGGAGAAGCTCAGCGCGATATGCGGCGAGGCATGCTTGTCATGGGTGTTCTGGGCCGAGGCGTGGAACAGCCCGTGATGCGACAGCGCGTAGAGCACGCGCGCCGCCGAGTTGATGCTGGCCAGAATGCAGGTGAAGAAGCTCAGGGCCACACCCGCGGAGATGACCACACCCAGCGCCGGGGCGTGGAAGGCCGCGGTGACGACGGCGAACGGCGCGCTGGACTGGTCGAGCGTGGTGGCATTGCCGTGGAAGGCGTCGGTGAGGCCGTAAGCGGCGACCACGAACAGGATGCCCACCGTGGCCACGCTGGCCAGCACGGCGCGTGGGATGAACTTGCGCGGCTGCTGCGACTCGACACCGAGCACGGTGGCGGCCTCAAAGCCGACGAAGCTGAAGAACGCCAGCACCAGACCCAGGCGGATCGTGCCAGGATTCACACCCTGCAGGCCGGTCTGCGCGGTGTCCACGACAGAGCCGTGATGGACGAACCAGATCACGATCGCCAGCAGGATCAGCGCCAGGGTGCTGAACTCGGCGATGAGCGTGGTGCGGGTGGAGAGGCGGATGTCACGCCAGCCCAGCACAAAAGCAACGCCGACAAAGAGCAGGGACAGCATCAGATTGAGCGGCAGGCCGCTGAGGTTGAGGCCGACGCTCTGCAGGACGCCCAGGAACGTGGCGATGGTGCCGTCGATGACCGCGGCGGCGGTGAAGACATAGCCAATGAGCAGCGCCCAGCCGGTGACGACACCGGCGAAGCGGCCCAGACCATGGCCGGCATACACATACAGCGAGCCCGGCGTGGCGATGCGCGAGGAGAATACGTTGATCTGCAGGCCGACGACGACCAGCGCGATGGTGGCGAATAGATAGGCGAGCCAGGTGCCATTGCCTGCGGTGGCAAAGACCACGGGAATGACCAGGCCCGGCGTGCCGGACGGCGCAATGACGCCGACGGATTGGGAGACAACCTCAATGAAGTTGAGGTGGTTGGATCGCAGTTTCTTGCCGCCGGTAGCGACGCCGGGCGGGACGGTGATGTCACTCATTTTTATCCTCGTATGATTGGCGTAACTATTGTATTTATCGACTTATTCGTTATTTGTCTATATTTCCGGTGGGGTACTGGTTGTTTTCTTCTCCCGGAGCATTTTTTGTCTGGCGAATTTCGCGGCGGACAGCAGATTGATAATTAAATGCATTGTAAAAATGCAGAAGATTAAATTGTACCTTTCCGCCACTTCGAGCAACCGCTGACTGGTAAATAGGCAAAGTTCGGTGAGAAACTATCTTCCAGAGTACTTGCCTGTTTAATATCTCTATATTATCGGTCGTATTAAAATCTTTAACAGGATGGACGTGCCGAGGGCATCCTCTCCCGCGGTCGCGGTGTCCACAGCGAGGTCCTATGAGCACGACCGATACACAAGCCACGCGCGAGCCGGAGGCGCCTCGCAAGACTTACCCCGAAGTTCCGGCGCATATCATCGGCAGCGCCGCAGAGGCCGTGCAGGTGGCGCATCAGGTTGCCTCCTCGCTGGCGGTGGGCGCGGCGGACCGTGACATCGCGCGCAGCATCCCCGTGGCGGAGCTTGATCTGTACTCGCAAAGCGGGTTGTGGGCGCTCAACATCCCGGCCTCGCATGGCGGGGCGGATTTGTCCTGGGCGGTGATCGCGCAGGCCATCGCCATTGTTTCCGCCGCCGACCCGTCAGTCGGTCAACTGATCCAGAACCATCTGGATTTCATCGACACGCTCCGCGCGGTCGGCACCAAGGCGCAGCAGGATTATTTCTTCCCGCGCATTCTCAAGGGGCTGCGCACCGGCAACGCTTTTTCGGAATTCGGCAGCAAGACCGCCGGGGATTTCGAGACGAAGATCACTCGTGACGGCGGCAACTACCGCGTCAACGGCAAGAAGTTCTATTGCAGCGGCGCGTATCTCGCGCATGTCGTTCCCATCATCGCCGTGGATGATGAGAAGCGTCTGTACATCGCCGTGGCTGACCGGCACGAGCCGGGGCTGAGCGTAGACACGGACTGGACCAGCTTCGGCCAGCGCACCACCGTCAGCGGCACCACAATCATCGACAATGTGCTGATCCCGCCGGACCATGTGTTCAAACTGCCGGAAGGCCCGTCCGCCAACGGTCCGCTCTGCCAGATCGTGCATGCGGCGGTGGATGCCGGCATCGCCCGCGGCGCCTTCGATGAAACACTGCGCTTCGTGCGTGAATTTGCCCGGCCCTGGATCGATTCCGGGCGCGACAAGGCGGTGGAAGACCCGCACACGCTGTTCCAGCTCGGCGATATCGCGGTGAAGCTGCGCGCCACGGACGCGCTGTTAGCGAAAGCCGGGCGCGTGTTGGACGAGGCGGTAACCAGCACCAATGCCGAGACCGTGGCCGCTGCCTCCATCGCGGTCGCAGAAGCCAAAGTGCTGTCCACCGAGGTTGCGATCCTCGCCACCAATAAGTTGTTCGAGCTGGGCGGCACGCGTTCCGTGCTGGCGAAGTATAATCTGGACCGGCACTGGCGCAACGCGCGCGTGCACACGCTGCACGATCCGGTGCGCTGGAAATACAACATTCTCGGCAACTACTACCTCAACAACATCCGACCGCCGCAACATTCCTGGATTTAAGCCATGACTCAACAAATCCGACTGAACGCCTTCAGCATGAATTGCGTCGGCCATATCTCCTCCGGCGTCTGGCGCATCCCCGGCGATCAATCCTATCGCTACACCGATCTCGATCACTGGATCGACCTTGCGCAGACGCTGGAGCGCGGGCTGATCGACGGGCTATTCATCGCCGATGTCATTGGCCTGTACGACGTGCATGGCGGCAATGCGGACCAGGCGTTCCGTTCCGCCGCGCAGGTGCCGGTGAACGACCCGTTGCAGATCGTCCCCGCCATGGCGGCGTTCACGAAACATCTCGGCTTTGGCGTCACCTCTTCCATCGCCTTCGAGCATCCGTTTCCCTTCGCGCGGCGGATGACGACGCTTGACCATCTCACCAAGGGCCGCACGGGGTGGAATATCGTCACCTCCTATCTGGACAGCGGCGCGCGCAATCTCGGCCAAACACGGCTGCTCGACCACGACAACCGCTACGACGTCGCGGATGAATATCTCGATGTCTGCTACAAGCTCTGGGAAGGCTCCTGGGAGGACGATGCCGTGCGGCGCGATGCGGCGGCGAATGTCTTCACCGATCCAGCGAAGGTGCATGAGATTCGGCATGAGGGCAAATATTTCAAGGTGCCCGGCGCGCATATCAGCGAACCTTCGCCGCAACGCACGCCCGTACTCTACCAGGCCGGCGCTTCATCGCGTGGGCGGGACTTTGCCGCCAAGCATGCTGAATCCGCGTTTGTCGCCGCGCCGTCGAAAAAACTGCTGAAGGAGTATGTGACCGATCTGCGCCGCCGCGCCGTGGCGGCGGGACGCCGGGCGGACGACGTCCTCACCTTCGCGCAGTTCACCCTCGTTCTGGGTGAAACCGACGCGGCGGCACGGAATAAGCTCGATCTCTACAAGCAGTACGTGGACCGCGACGGCGCGCTGGCGCTGATGTCCGGCTGGACTGGCGTCGATCTATCGAAACTCGACCAGGATGCGCCGATTTCCGAGTTGCAAGGCAACGCCATCCAGTTCACCGCGAAGGCCTTCTCCTCGGCCGATCCGGACAAAATCTGGACCGTGCGCGAGATCGCCGAATATGCCGGCATTGGCGGCGATGGCCCGGTCATCGTCGGCTCGCCCGCCACGGTGGCGGACGCGCTGCAGGAATGGCAGGCCGATACGGGGCTGGACGGCTTCAACCTCGCCAGCATAACGCATCCGGGCACGTTCCGCGACGTCGTCGACCTGCTCATCCCCGAACTGCAGCGCCGCGGCGCCTACAAGACGGCCTATGCCGAAGGCACCCTGCGCGACAAACTCTTTGGTCGTGGGTCAAAGCTTCCCGCTTATCATCATGGCGCCAGCCACCGCGCCCTCGCCCACAAAAAGGAGTTCGCATGAGCCAGGCTCATATCATCACCACGGAGGCGGAAGCCATTGATGCCGCCCGCACGCTGGCTGCCCGCTTCCGCGAAGGAGCCGCGGAGCGCGACCGCGATCGCCGCCTGCCCTGGGCGGAGTTAGATGAGTCGCTCGCCTCCGGCCTGTGGGGTATCACCATTCCGCATGAATATAGCGGCGCATTCGTGCGCCAGCGCGTGGTGGCGGAGGTGTTCCGCATCCTCGCCAGCGGCGATTCCTCCCTGGCGCAAATCCCGCAGAACCATATCGAGATCATCGACCTGATCCGCCAGACCGGTTCGGACGCGCAGAAGCGCCTGATCTTCGGCCGTGTGCTGCAGGGCGCGCGCCTCGGCAATGCCTTCTCCGAGTACAAGGGCAAAAATGTCGAGGATTTCCAGACGCGCATTCGCCGCCACCGCGACGGCTATATCGTCAAGGGCGAGAAATTCTACGCCACCGGCGCGCTTTTCGCGCATCTGGTGCCGATCATCGCCATCAGCGAGGATGACGGCCGCGTCTATGCCGCCATCGCCGAGCGCGCCGCGCCGGGGCTGACGGTCATCGACAACTGGGACGGGTTCGGCCAGCGCACCACGGCGAGCGGCACGGTGAAGATCGAGAACGTGTTCGTCCCCGCCGATTACGTGCTCCCGGCCTATATTGCCTATGACAACCCAAGCCCGGCCGGGCCGCAGAGCCAGATCCTGCACGCGGCCATCGATCTCGGCATCGCCGAGGCGGCGATCGAGAAGACCATAGACCTTGTGCGCAACCATGCCCGCCCCTGGATCGACGCGCACCAGGACCATGCTTGGCAGGACCAGTACACCATCGCCGCCATCGGCGATCTGAAGCTCCGCTTCAACGCCGCCGTGGAGGTGCTGGCGGAAGCCGCTGATGTGACGGATGAGGCGATTGCAGCAACCGACGTGCAGAGCATCGGCCGCGCCAAGATCGCCGTGGCGGAAGCGAAGGTGCTGACGACGGAGATCGCCATTCTGGCCACGAACAAGCTGTTCGAGCTAGGCGGCACGCGCTCCACGCTGGCCCAGCACAACCTCGACCGGCTGTGGCGCGATGCCCGTACCCACACGCTGCACGACCCGGTGCGCTGGAAGTACTCCATCATTGGTCAGTATTATTTGACCGGCAAGGAGCCGCCGCTGCACTCTTGGATTTAACCGCCGGAGCCTGAAGACCATGACCCGCTTCACCCTCCCCGACCAGCGCAGCCTGTATTACCTGCAGATCGGAGACTCCGGCACGCCGGTGGTGCTGCTGCACGGCTATCTCGACTCCCATGCGAGCTTTTTTTCGGCTGTTCGAGGTGTTGGGTGCTGCGCACCGCCTCTATGTGCCGGACCAGCGCGGCCATGGCGACAGTTCCGCCGCACCCGATTACAGCATCGCCGGCTTCACCGCCGATGCCATCGCCTTCATCGAAGGGCTGGGGGGTGGCCCCGTGCACCTGGGCGGACATTCGCTGGGCGGCATTGTCGCCCAGCGCGTCGCCGCCGCGCGGCCGGACCTCGTGCGCAGCCTGGCGCTCATCAGCACCACGCGCCACGCCGCCGGCAGTCCGGCTTTGCACGAGACCGTGCCCCTGCTGGAAGAGCTGACGGACCCCGTGCCCGAGGCGCTGGCCCGCGAGTTCCAGGGCTCCACCACCTTTGCGCCGCTGCCGGAGGAGATTTTCGTCCGCTATCTGGACGAGACCCGCAAGGTGAAGGCCGACGTCTGGCGCCGCGCCCTGGGCGGGCTGGTGGAGGAACCCGCGCCGCACGACGCACCGTCCGACATTCTTGCGCTCATCCAGTGGGGCCAGGAGGACGGTCTGTTCAGTTCCGCCGACCAGGCCGCGCTGCGCCGCCATTTCCCGCGCGCCAGCTTCGTTGACTATTTCGAAACCGGCCATGCCCCAAACTGGGAGCGGCCCGCCGAGGTGGCGGCAGCGCTTCTGGCATTCTGGCAGGGCCTCGACAGGCAGGAGACAAACTCATGAGCCAGACAGCAACGCTTTTCGGTCAAGCGCTGGGGGAATATCTCGGCCTGATCCATGACCCCGCCGCGACGCTGGCGGCAGCCGTGCAGGCCGACCCGGAGTTCATCATTGGCCACACCACGTTGGCGGCGCTGAACAGCCTGGGCGGCGTGCCGGGCGATGCCGCCGCCGTGCGCGAGCCTCTGGCCGCCGCCACCGCCCTGGCGGGCAAGGCCAACCGGCGCGAGAAGCTGCACATCGCCGCCGCCAATGCCTGGGCCACCGACGACATCGCCGGGGCGGCCGCACTGTGGGAAGAGGCGTTGCAGGACGATCCGGCTGACATACTCTCACTGCGCCTCGCCCATGACACGCATTTCTTTCTTGGTGCCTCGCAAAAACTGCGTGACCTGCCGGTTTCCGCGCTGCACGCTTACGCGCCGGGCTCGCGTGAGCGCGGCTTCGTGCTGGGCATGGCGTCGTTTGGGCTGGAGGAGACCGGCGAGTACGCCGAGGCGGAAAAGGCCGGGCGCGAGGCCGCTGAGATCAACCCCGCTGACACCTGGGGCGTGCATGCCGTGGCGCATGTGCTGGAGATGCAGGGCCGTGCAAAGGACGGCATCACTTGGCTGCGCGGGCTGGAGCCGCATTGGGCCCCCGCCAACGGGCTGGCGGTGCATCAGTGGTGGCATCTGGCGCTGTATCTCATCGAGGAAAGCCAGCTTGACGAGGCGCTGGCGCTGTATGACGCGCATATCCATGCCCCCCCGGGCTCCATCGTGCTGGACCTTGTGGACGCCGCGGCGCTGCTCTGGCGCCTGGAGCTGCTGGGCGTGGATGTCGGCGCGCGCTGGCAGGAGCTGGCGCCCTTCTGGGGCGCGCATGCCGAGGAGCACGTGCTCGCCTTCAACGATGTGCATATTTCCTTCACCTTCACCGGCACCGGGGACGAGGCGGCAGCTGACCGACTGGAATCCTCCATCGCCGCCTATGCCGCACGCGAGACCGGCACCAATGCCGAAGTGAGCAAGATCCTTGGTTTGCCAGTGATCGCCGCGCTGCGCGCCTTTCGCAAGGGCGACTATGCCGGCACGGTGGCGCGGCTCAAGCCGCATTATAAGCAGTTGGCGCCGATTGGCGGCAGCAACGCCCAGCGCGATTTGCTGATCCAGACGCTGGGCATCTCGGCGTACAAGATTGGCGATCTTGAGCTGGCCCGCGAGATCGCCGCGGAGCGTCGCAAACTCAAGGCAGGCAGCCCGCGCTCCTGGGCCGCTTATCCGGCGTTGCTGGCGTAACACCCCGACCAAACGGGGCGGTCGCCGTGCTGCTAGCCAGCGACGCAGTGTACGCCGCCGCCAAGGGCATGCTCAGGATTGGCAAACAGAAATCCTCGTTCACTCTGGTCCTGGCCAGGGCCAAGGGGGCGTTCGAGGCTAGGATCAGCCCTCTCGGCTACGATGTCGCCTGGGCGGAATTCCCCTCCAGCCCGACGATTGCACCTTGCGTGAACGGCCTCGCGGTCTTGCCCAGGAGCGGCATCGTTTTGGCTACCGGCGGCTGTTCGTCCTGCTGCGGCGGGAAGGCCCGCCGCCGGGGATCAGCCGCGTCTACCGGCTTTACCGCGAGGAAGACTTGGCTCTCCTTCAAATGGCCCTGGCAGACTATCCCACCAGGGTGAAAAGGTGGGGCCATTCCATAAACGACATCAAGGGTGGAGCACTTCTATGGGGGCAGGCCACCCTGGCAAGCCCCCGAACGGTCATCCTGGTCCAATGTAGGTAAATGCATGGGGGCTGGTCTGGTGTTGCTGTGGCCGGCGCCGCGCCTATGAACGCGGCGGGCGGTGGCGGCCACAGCAAAACCTCTGGCGCTGGTGGCTGATAGCCGAGCGACGAATGCGGCCGGACAGTGTTGTACTGGCGACGCCAAGCTTCGATGAGGATTTTGGCCTCCTGC
>NZ_JBKQJR010000201.1:0-14765 GCF_052326845.1 Acidocella sp.
CCCTTCAGGATCTGCCGGTCCGGGTTGTAGGCGAAATGCACGTCCTCGAACCGCACCTCGGCCGGCGCGCCGTGGCGCTCCAGCGTGAGCGCGCCGGGCGTGTCCTTCACCTCCTGGTTGACATGGAGCAGATGTTCTCGCTGCTGCGTGTCAACCAGGAGGTGAAGGACACGCCGGGCGCGCTCACGCTGGAACGCCACGGCGCGCCGGCCGAGGTGCGATTCGAGGGCGTGCATTTTGCCTACAACCCGGACCGGCAGATCCTGAAGGGGATCAGCTTTACCGCAGCACCCGGGGAGAAGATCGCCATCGTCGGCCCCACCGGCTCGGGCAAGTCCACCATCTCGCGCCTGCTGTTCCGCTTCTACGACGCCACCGAAGGCGCTGTGCTGGTGGATGGGCATGACGTGCGGGACTACACCCAGCAATCGCTGCGCGCCGCCATCGGCGTGGTGCCGCAGGACACGGTGCTGTTCAACGACACGATCTTCTACAACATTGCCTATGGCCGCCCCGGCGCTACGGTGGAGGAGATCGAGCAGGCCGCCAGACTCGCGCAGGTGCATGACTTCATCGTGTCCCTGCCGCAGGGCTACAAGACCAAGGTGGGCGAGCGCGGGTTGAAGCTCTCCGGCGGCGAGAAGCAGCGAGTCGCCATCGCCCGCACCATCCTGAAGAATCCGCGAATCCTGATCCTGGACGAGGCGACCAGCGCGCTCGACACTCATACCGAACAGGAGATCTCCGCCGCTTTGCGCGACGTGGCGCATGACCGCACCACGCTGGTCATCGCCCACCGGCTCTCCACCGTGACCGACGCGGACGAGATCCTGGTGCTGCGCGAGGGGCTGATCGTGGAACGCGGCACGCATATGGCGCTTTTGGCTCAGAATGGTGTCTACGCCGGCATGTGGGCAGCGCAGGTGGAGCTGGATGAAGGCAACCTTGCCCCCGCGGAAGTGGCGGAGTGAGCTGGCGCGTGCTAGCGCCAAACGAAATTTTACTGTGACGAAGTGGAAGATGCGATGAGCGACAGACAATCCCCGCCGGAACGCGAGTTGAGCCATGCCGGCTCCGTGGTGGACAAGGCGATCGAGTTCATGGTCGGGCAGAATCTGAGCGAGCTGGCCATTGCCTCCGCCCTGCTCGGCGGCGCGATGGGTCTGCTCACCCAGGCTCTGCCGGACGAGGTGGTGGTGCAGATCCTGCAAAATGCCATCGAAAGCATTGAAAATGGTGAAATGCGCGGCGCTGCCGGCCAGGATCACGCAGGCGAGGCTTGACGACTCCTGCTGTTTCACCCATAAGCCTGCCCAATTCCGGGTTGGCCCTGCCAGCCCGCTTTGCGTTTTTTGAGGATAGACCCATGGCCCGCCGTTGCGAACTGACCGGAAAGACCGTGCAAACTGGCAATAATGTCAGCCACGCGAACAACAAGACCCGCCGCCGGTTCCTGCCGAACCTGCAGGTCACCACGCTGCTCTCCGATGCGCTCGGCAATGTCCGCATGCGCCTCTCCACCCGCGCGATCCGCACGATCGAGCACAATGGCGGTCTGGACGCGTTCCTGCTCTCCCAGACCGATGCCAAGCTGACGTCCGAGGGCCTGACGCTGAAGCGCCGCCTGGAGCGCGCCATGGCGAAGAAAGAAACCAAGGCCGCCTGAGCCTGCCGGAGCCCTGAGAAGAGGCTCCCATGCTTATAAGAATTACTCGGAGCCTCCAGATCAGCGAGTCTGATCTGGAGGAAACGTTTGTCACCGCCTCCGGCCCGGGCGGGCAGAACGTGAACAAGGTGGCGAGCGCGGTGCATCTGCGCTTCAACCTCGCGGCCAACACGACCTTACCGGAGCATGTGAAGGCCAAGCTGGCGCAACTGGCCGGCTGGCGCCTGACCAAGGACGGTGTGGTCATCATCCAGGCCGAGCAGTACCGCGACCAGCCGCGCAACCGCGAGGATGCGCGTGAGCGGCTGTTTGCGCTCATCCGCGAGGCGGCGGTGGTGCCCAAGGTGCGCCGCCCAACCAAGCCGACCAAGGGCTCCCAGACCAGGCGACAGGATGCGAAGAGCAAGCGCGGTGATGTGAAGCGCCTGCGCCGGGACAAGGATTTTTAACGCTTGCCAGACCGGAGCGGTCCGGTTTACCACCCGCGCCAGATGACGGTGGCCCGTGGCGTCTGATCGCTCGAGGCCGGCGAAAGCCGGACGAGAGCGTGAATCAGCCGCCCAGATAAAGGGCTTAAACGGGAACACGGCAACCCGAATCTGCGCCCGGAACGCAGCACCGGCTGGGAGATCGGCCCGCAATTCGACATTCCCGCCTTCGGTCAGGCGGATTTCGCCAGCCTTTCGGCCACGTATTTCTCCGCCAGCATCCGCGACCTGATCCAGGCCGTGGCCAATGCCAACGGTGCCTACACGGAGGAGAACGTCTCCCAAGCCAACATCAACGGCGTGGAGACGGATTATGTGCTGAACCCGGCCCCGTGGCTCTCGGCGGAGCTGAACTACACTTATACCCGCGCCATCTCCGGCAGTAACGGCCCGGCTTTGCTGCGCCGGCCGCAGAACGCGGGCAGCGCCACCGTCACGGTCAAGCCGCTGCCGGGGCTCTCCATCACGCCGCAGGTGCAGTATGTCGGCCGTTTCAACGATTATCTCTATAATGACAGCGGCTATCTGACCGGCACCGGGAGCGCCGACCCTGGCACCATCGTGAACCTGAACGTGTCCTACAGGCTGAACGACAAGTTCACTCTCTTCGCCACGGGCAAGAACATTCTCAACTCGAACTTCGAGGCGGCGAATGGCTTGCAAATCCCCGGCGCCTCGGCGCTGGTGGGCGTGCGCGCCACTTTAGAGTAACGCGGGCGCCTGGTGGCGGGATCAGAACGCCGCCACCAGGCGCAGCTCGATATTGCGTTCGAGCGGCCCGCCATGCGAGGCGACATCATAGTCGCCATTCAGCGTGAGCTGCCAGCGCGGTGAGAGATAGGTGACGAACGTCAACCGCAGCTGGCTTTCCTCGGTGCGCAAGTTGCTGTCGAGCTTCTCGCCATTGCCCAGTGTATAAACCTGCTTGCCGCCAAGGGATTGGAAGAAGCCGGGCGCGATGACGGCGCGGGTAGGGGCGTAGAACTGGTACGGCACGTAGACGCGCAGCTCGCCTGTTGGCTGTTCGTGCAGCTTGGCCGGCGTGCTGCTGGCGGGTACGAGCGGGCCCCCGCCTAGCATGCTGTTGGCGTAAACGGCGGGGGTGACGAACGCCGAATCGCCATAGTCGCCATAGCCATAGATCTCGCCCCAGACCTCCAGCGCCAGGTTCTGGCCCGTGGGTGTGCCAAACAGCGTGGCGCGGCCCCCGGCCTCGCCTTCGAAGGTCCAGAGGTTTCGTGTATAGTCCAGCGTTGCGTTCTTGTTGTAGTTGCCGATGGGCGGCGAGAGCCAGACGCCGGTAACCAGGTAGTTGCCCTTTTCCGCATCGGCATAAGGGAAGATGAAGGCCCCGAAGTTGGGTTGCGTAAAGCCATTGGTGTGGTCGAGCCTCACCCGGCCGGGCCCGAACGGGCCGGCCGCGGGGATGCCCGCTCCCTGCGGCCCGATGAAGCTGGCATAGGCGTCATACATCTGCACGCCGGCGATCATGCCGCCAAGCTGGAAGCTGCGGATATAGCGCAGCGCCTGTATATCGACGCTGATGCGCGTATTCCGGCTATAGGTTCCGTCATGCGGCGTGCCGACGGCGCCGGCATTCGCAAGAGCATTGTAATAAAAAAAAATGTTCAAATTTGGCGGGGGGGCGATGGTTTCGCCCGTCAGCGGGTCGGAGGCCCGCGCGGCCTGCCCGCCCAGGCAAAATGCTGCAATGGCGCCAAGTTGCACTGCGCGCCGTAACGCCCCCGACATAAGCCTACCCTTTGCGATGTTGTGAACCGAGACTAGAAGCCGCCCGTATGACAAAGAGTTCATGCGGAAATGTCAATAGAACTGACAGGGAAATAACACCCGCATGGCGCGCCATGCGGAATATCAGGTCGTTGCCTTTTGCCTCCAACCCCTGGTAGCTAGGTGCGTGAAACCGATCCTAAAAATCGCGGCGGGGAGTATCGCGGTCGGTGTCCTGGTCTTTGCGGGCAAGATGCTGGCGGCGAAGGTCAGCGGCAGCACGGCGCTGTTTTCCGATGCCCTGGAAGCCCTGGTCAACGTCGCCTCTTCGGCGCTGGCGCTGTGCGCGCTCATCATCGGCGCCAAGCCGGCGGATGAGGTGCATAATTACGGCCACGCCAAGGCCGAGCTGCTCAGCGCCGTCGCCACCGGGGCGATGATCCTGCTCGCCGCGCTGCTCATCTTCCACCGTGCCGCTCTCGCCCTGTGGCACCCGCAGGGCTTGGCCGCGTTGGAGAGCGGGCTGGGGCTGGGCTTGGTGCTGAATGCCGTGGCGGGTGGCGTCAATGCCGTTTGGGGCCTGGTGCTGCGGCATTACGGGCGGAAGGATCGCTCCCCCGCGCTGCTGGCGGATGCCCAGCATCTGTTCAGCGACGTGCTGACCTCGCTGGGCATTGTCATCGCGCTGCTGGTGGCGGACTGGCTGCGCATGCCGCGGCTCGATCCCGTTATCGCGCTGGTCATCGCGGCGCAAATCGCGGTGATGGGCTGGCATACGGTGATGCGTTCGATCAGCGGATTGCTGGATGAAGCGCCGCCCCCGGAGATCACCGAGCGCATCCATAATCTGGTGCGCGAACGCGCCAGCGGGGCGATCGAGGCACATGATCTGCGCATCCGCCAGGCCGGCCATGCGAGCTTTTTGGAATTCCACCTCGTCGTGCCTGGCGAAATGACCGTGAACGAATCCCACGCCATCTGCGACCGCATCGAGGCGGCGCTGAAGGCCGAGATGGACGGTGTCATCATCACCATCCATGTCGAGCCGCCGGAGAAGGCGAAGCGCGAGGGCGTGCTGGTGCCGTGAGGCTCGCATGACCCGCTCCCTCCAGCGCCAGACGCTTGCCCCGGAGATACGGGCGCAGAAAACCGGATTGCGCGCGTGGGGGGATGTCCGCTTCGGCCGCCTTAGCCTCCCCTTGTCCTACGACTGGGAGGCAGGGATCGTGGCCACCGGCGTGCATATGGCCACGCTTGTGCTGCTGATCCTGTTGATCGGGCTACATATGCCACAGCCGCCACAGGATGAGACGGTGATCACCGTCATCCCCGAAGCGCCGCCGCAAGGCGATGTCCAGCCCGAGTCCGTGCCGCCCGCGCCGCAGCCGCCGCAGACCACGCCCATGGCCAGCGCGGCGCCCACGCAGGATGTGCCGCTACCCCCGCCGCCACCAGTTGCGCCGCCGCGCCCGGTGCCGCCGCATCCGCCCCAGCAGCAACAGGCCCATACGCAGGGCAGCCGCGTGGTGGCGCCGCACCGTGGTGCCCAGGCCGTGGCGGTTACCCGCCCGGCCGAGCCCGATTCCGGCAACGTTGTGCCCGATTACAGCCCGGAAGCCCGCATGGCGGGTGAGCAGGGCGAGGTGCATTTCGTAGTCGACATCTCGCCCTGGGGCACGGTGCGGAACGTGACCATTACCGGCAGCAGCGGCTATGCCGACCTTGACGACAATGTGCGCATGGCGGCGCTGCAATGGCGCTTCAAACCGGCGCTGCAGAATGGCAAGCCCGTGGCTTCGACGCTGAAGCTCTGGGTGCGGTTCGAGACGCAATAAAAGACACAATAAAAAAAGGGGCCTTGCGGCCCCTTTTTCGTTATGCGGCGTCGTCCGACCGGCGCTCGGCCTTCTTGCGCTCGTTCGGGTTCAGGTAGCGCTTGCGGATGCGCACGGCGGAGGGGGTGACCTCCACCAACTCGTCATCCTCAATGTACGCGATGGCCTGCTCCAGCGACATCTTGCGGGGCGGCACCAGCAGCAGCGCCTCGTCCTTGCCGGCGGCGCGGATGTTGGTGAGCTTCTTTTCGCGCACCGGGTTCACGTCCAGGTCGTTCTCGCGGCTATGCTCGCCGAGGATCATGCCCACGTAAACCTTCTCGCCAGGGCTGACGAACAGCGAGCCGCGGTCCTGCAAGGAGAACAGGGAGTACTGCACGGCCTCGCCGTCCTCGGAGGAGATCAGCGCGCCGTTGCGGCGGCCCTCGATCTTGCCCTTCCACGGGCCGTAGCCGGCGAACAGGCGGTTCATCACGCCGGTGCCGCGGGTGTCGGTCAGGAACTCGCCGTGATAGCCGATGAGGCCGCGCGAGGGGATCTTGAACGTCAGGCGCTGCTTGTCGCCGCCGGAGGGGCGGATGTCGGAGAGTTCGCCCTTGCGGCGGGACATCTTCTCGACCACGGCGCCGGCATAGGGCTCGTCCACGTCGATCAGCACTTCCTCATACGGCTCCTCGCGCTCGCCGGTCTCCTCGTTCATGCGCGTCAGCACGCGGGGGCGGCCGATGGTCAGCTCGAAGCCCTCGCGGCGCATGGTCTCGATGAGCACGCCGAGCTGGAGTTCGCCGCGACCGAAGACCTCGAAGGCGTCGCTCTCGGTGGAGGCGACCACCTGGATGGCGACATTGCCTTCGATCTCGCTGAACAGACGGTCGCGGATTTGGCGGGAGGTCACCTTCTTGCCTTCGCGGCCGCCGAGCGGGCCGTCATTGATGCGGAAGGTCATGGACAGGGTCGGCGGGTCGATCGGGGTCGCGGGCAGCGGCGCCGTCACTTCCGGGGCGCAGATGGTGTACGGGATGGTGGCATCCGTCAGGCCGGCGACGGCGACGATATCGCCAGCGCTCACCTCGTCAACGGCCACGCGCTCCAGGCCACGGAAGGAGAGCAGCTTGGTCAGGCGCCCGGTCTCGATCACCTTGCCATCCAGGCCCAGCACCTTCACCGGCATGTTCAGCGTGGCGCGGCCCTGCTCGACGCGGCCGGTGAGCACGCGGCCGAGGAAGGTATCGGCCTCCAGGATGGTGGCGACCATCGCGAACGGGGCGTCCACGTCCAGCGCCGGGGCCGGCACATGGCTCAGGATCAGGTCGAACAGCGGGGCCAGGCTCTCGCGCGGGTCGTCCAGGTTGGCGACAGCCCAGCCCTGGCGACCGGAGGCGAAGAGCATGGGGAAGTCGAGCTGCTCCTCGTTGGCGTCCAGCGACGCGAACAGGTCGAACATCTCGTTATGCACGTCGTCCGGGCGGGCGTCGCCACGGTCGATCTTGTTCACCACCACGATCGGCTTCAGGCCGCGCGCCAGCGCCTTGCCGAGCACGAACTTGGTCTGCGGCAGCACGCCTTCGGCGGCATCCACCAGAATCACCGCGCCATCCACCATGCTCAGGATACGCTCCACCTCGCCGCCGAAATCGGCGTGGCCAGGGGTGTCCACGATGTTGATGCGCACGTCCTTCCACACCACCGAGGCGACCTTCGCCAGAATGGTGATGCCGCGCTCCTTTTCCAGGTCGTTGCGGTCGAGCGCGCGCTCGGCCACGGCCTGGTGCGCGGCAAACGCGCCGGACTGCTTCAGCAACTGGTCGGTGAGCGTGGTCTTGCCATGGTCAACGTGGGCGATGATGGCAATGTTGCGGATTTTCGGCGCGGACATACAGAGACTACCCAATGGCTAACCCAAACCTAACCACGGAGCAGATGCCCCGTGGTTAGGCAAGGGTGGTGAGATTTGCCCCGGCATAGCGATATCGCGCCGCAAAAGCGAGGGGTAATTGCACATAGGCGCCCTGTGGCGGCGGTTGGGCGATGGTTTTTCGGTTTCGAGGGGATTAATGCCTCGTCATTTACCACTGTCCCGGGATAATGTGGCGGCGGCATTAACCGGGAGTTACGGTGCGTAAACTGTTGTTATGCATGGGCGTTGCGGCCGGGATCGGTCAGGCGCGGGCGGATGTGCCGCCGGGCGCCGCGTGCACGGCCGCCGGCCATTCCGCCGAGCAGGAAGCCGCGCTGCCGGTCAATCTGCTGATTTCCATCGGCATGGTGGAAAGCGGCCACCCGGACCCGCTGACCGGGCGCTTCGCCCCCTGGCCCTGGACCGTGAACGCCGATGGCAACGGTCAGTACTTCCCGACCAAGGAGGCGGCGGAGGCCTTTGTACGCTTCGCCGAAGCCTCCGGCGCGCGGGATATCGATGTCGGCTGCTTCCAGATCAGCCTGCAAAGCCACCCGGACGCCTTCGCCTCGCTGGACGAGGCCTTCGACCCGGACAAGAACGCCGCCTATGCCGCGCGGTTCCTTGCCCAACTCAAGGGCCAGACCGGCTCCTGGACCACCGCCATCGCCGATTACCACTCCGCCCTGCCGGATCTCGGCCTGCCCTATCAGCGCCTGGTGCTCGCCGCCTGGAAGCGCATGGGCAATCTCCCGTTCAACATGTCGGCTGACGTTGAGGAGGCGAGTTACATTCCGCCGCCGGATAATGTGGCGATCATCCAGTCCGCGGCGGCGAAGCGTATCCATGTGTACACTTCAAGCCAGCCGATGGACGCCGCCTGGCGCCCCGGCCTGCCGCATGTGTACGAAGGGGATTAAGGGACAAATAAAAAGGGGAGCCGAAGCTCCCCTTTTTTCTTAGATTTCCAGCAGCAGGCGGCGCGGGTCTTCCAGGCTTTCCTTCACGCGGACCAGGAAGGACACAGCCTCGCGGCCATCGATGATGCGGTGGTCGTAGGACACGGCCAGGTACATCATCGGGAGGATCACGATCTGCCCGTTCAGCGCCACCGGGCGCTCCTGGATCTTGTGCATGCCCAGGATGGCCGACTGCGGCGGGTTCAGGATCGGGGTGGACATCAGCGAGCCGTACACACCACCATTGGTGATGGAGAAGGTGCCGCCGGAGAGCTGTTCCAGCTTCAGTGTGCCTTCTTTCGCCGCCTTGGCGAAGCCGGCGATCTCGGCCTCGATTTCGGAGATGCTCTTCTGGTCAGCGTCGCGGATCACGGGGACGACGAGGCCGGAGGCGCCGCCGACGGCGATGCCCATGTTGACGAACTTCTTGTAGACGATGTCGTCACCGTCGATCTCGGCGTTCACGGCCGGGAACTCAGCCAGCGCGGCGCAGACGGCCTTCACGAAGAAGCCGTTGAAGCCCAGGCGGATGCCCTTGTGCTTCTTCTCGAAGGCGTCCTTGTACTCGGTGCGCAGGGCGATGATCGCGCTCATGTCCACCTCGTTGAAGGTGGTGAGCATGGCGGCGGTGTTCTGCGCGTCCTTCAGGCGGGCGGCGATGGTCTTGCGCAGGCGCGTCATCTTCACGCGCTCTTCGCGCACATCCGGCGTGCGCGGGGCCTTCGGCGCCGGGGCGGCCGGGGCGGCGGAGGGCTTGCTCAGGAACTCAAGCACATCGCCCTTGGAGACGCGGCCATCCTTGGCGGTGCCCTGGATGGCGCCGGAGGCGATCTTGTTTTCCTCGATCAGCTTCGCGGCGGCGGGCAGGGGGGCGGCGCCGGGGCGGGCAACCGGGCCCGGGGCGGCCTGCGGCGCATGCACGCCAGCGGCGGCAACCGGCGCCGGGGCGGCGGGTTTGGCAACGGCGGCGGCGCCGACGTCAACGCGGCCCAGCAGGGCGCCCACTTCCACCTCCGCGCCTTCCGGCGCGATGATTTCAGCCAGCACGCCAGCTTCCGGCGCATTGACCTCGACCGTCACCTTGTCAGTCTCCAGCTCCACCACGGGCTCGTCGGCGGCAACGGCGTCGCCCGCCTTCTTGATCCAGCGCGCGATGGTCGCGGTGGTCACGCTCTCGCCCAGTGTGGGAACTTTGATATCGGCGGCCATAGCTACTCCTGATTACTGCTTGTTGACTTCGCGATTATGTCAGATTGCTCAGACGCTCAATGCCTCGTTGACCAGCGCGGCCTGCTCGGCGGCATGCACCTTGGCCAAGCCCGTGGCAGGGCTGGCGGCGGCGGCGCGGCCGACATAGCGGGGGCGCGTGGCGGCGTTGTTGAGGCAGGTCAGCACGCCCTCGATCCGGCGGTCGACAAAGGTCCAGCCGCCGTTGTTCTCCGGCTCTTCCTGGCACCACACGACCTCGGCATTGGTGTAGGCCTCGATCGCGGCTTTCAGGCTCTTGACCGGGAAGGGGTAGAACTGCTCCAGGCGCACTATGGCGACATCCTTGATGCCGCGCTCGCGGCGCTCGGCCACCAGGTCGTAGTACACCTTGCCGGAGCAGATGACGACGCGCTTGACCTGCTCCGGCGCCACCAGCTCGTCGGTCTCGGGGATGACGAACTTGAAGCTGGAGCCGGGGCCGAACTCACTTAGGTTGGAAACGCAGAGCTTGTGGCGCAGCAGGGATTTCGGCGTCATCAGCACCAGCGGCTTGCGGAAGTTCCGCTTCAGCTGGCGGCGCAGCGCATGGAAGTAGTTGGCCGGGGTGGTGAGGTTGCACACCGCCATGTTGTTCTCGGCGCAGAGCTGCAAATAGCGCTCCGGGCGGGCGGAGGAATGCTCCGGCCCCTGGCCCTCGCTGCCATGCGGCAGCAGCATCACCAAGCCGCACATGCGCAGCCACTTGGTTTCACCCGAGGCGATGAACTGGTCGATCATGACCTGCGCGCCATTGGCGAAGTCGCCGAACTGGCCTTCCCATAGCACCAGCACGTTCGGGTCCGAGATGGCATACCCGTACTCGAAGCCCAGCACGCCGTATTCCGAGAGCAGCGAGTTGAAGATCTCGATATGCGCCTGGTCGGGGCGGATATTGTTCAGCGGCGTGTATTCGTTCTGGTTGGTCTGGTCGACCAGCACCGCGTGGCGCTGGCTGAAGGTGCCGCGCTGGCAGTCCTCGCCGGAGAGGCGGACCCGGTGGCCGTCGAGCATCAGGGTGCCGAAGGCGAGCGCCTCGCCGGTGGCCCAGTCGATGCCTTCGCCGGTCTCGATCATCTGCTTCTTGGCTTCAAGCTGACGCGCGATCTTCGGGTTGAGGTCGAAGTTCTGCGGCGGGCGGGAGAGGGCGTCGCCCACTTCCTTGAGCTGCTCCAGCGGGGCGGCGGTGAACTCCTCCTGGCGCTCGGCCTCCTGGTCGGCCTGCTTCATGCCGGTCCAGTGGCCTTCCAGCCAGTCGGCCTTGTTCACTTTGTAGTTCTTGGCGCCTTCGAAGGCGTCTTCCAGAGTCTTGTTGTACTCGTCGGAAATCGCCTTCGCCTCTTCGGCGGAGACGCTGCCCTCGTGGGCCAGGGCCTCGGCATACAGAGCGCGGGTGGTCTTCAGCGCCTTGATGGCCTTGTACATGACCGGCTGGGTGAACGCCGGCTCGTCGTTCTCGTTATGGCCATGGCGGCGGTAGCAGACCAGGTCGATGACCACGTCCACGGCGAATTCCTGGCGGAACTCGGCGGCCAGCTTGGCGGCGAAGACCACGGCTTCCGGGCTGTCGCCGTTCACATGCAGGATCGGCGACTGCACCGACTTCGCGACGTCCGTGCAGTACAGGCCGGAGAAGGCGTGCGCCGGGACGGTGGTGAAGCCGATCTGGTTGTTCACCACGAGATGAATGGAGCCGCCGGTGCGGTAGCCGATGAGTTGGCTCATCGCCAGGGTTTCATACACCAGGCCCTGGCCGGCGAAGGCGGCATCGCCATGCATGATGATGGCCATGGCGGACTTGCGGGTGCGGTCGCCCATCATGTCCAGGCGGGCGCGGATCTTGCCGACCACCACCGGGTCCACCGCCTCAAGGTGCGAGGGGTTGGGCTGGAGCGAGAGGTGCAGCTTGTTGCCGTTGATGACGAGGTCGGTCGAGGTGCCGAGATGGTACTTCACGTCGCCGGAGCCCTGCACGTCCTCGGGCTTGGCGGAGGCGCCGCCGAACTCGGAGAACAGCGCGACCAGCGGCTTCTTGACGATGTTGACCAGGGTGTTGAGGCGGCCGCGGTGCGGCATGCCGATGGCGATTTCATTCACGCCCTTGTCGGCGGCGGTCTCGATGATCGCGTGCAGGGCGGGGATGGTGCTCTCGCCGCCCTCAAGGCCGAAGCGCTTGGTGCCGACGAAGCGGCGCTGGCAGAAGGTCTCGAAGTTGTCGGCCTCGGTGAGCTGCTTCAGGATCTTGGCCTTGGCCTTGGCGTTGAAGGCGGTCAGCCAGGGCGCGCCCTCGATGCGGCGCTGGATCCAGCTCTTCTGGGCCGGGTCCTGGATGTGCATGAACTCGACGCCGATCTGGCCGCAATAGCTCTGGCGCAGCGCGGCAATGATCTGGCGCAGGGTGGCGGTTTCGAAGCCCAGCACGCCGTCAATGAAAATGGGGCGGTCGAGGTCGTTGGGTTCAGTGAAGCCATAGGTGGCCGGGTCCAGCTCAACATGGTGGCGCTGCGGCTTCAGCCCGAGCGGGTCGAGCTGCGCTTCCAGATGGCCGCGCACGCGGTAGGCGCGGATCAGCATCAGGGCGCGGATGGAATCGAGCGTGGCGGCGCGGGTTTCCGCAGGGGAGGCGGTGGGTTTGGCTGGCTTGACCGCGCCTTCGACCTCGTTGGTGACGAAGGCGGTCGGACGCGGGGCCCAGGAGGCGCCGGTGGCATCCATCAGAATGGAGCGCGTCTCGTCGTCCAGCGCGGCAAACAGGGCGGCGAAATCCGGATCAACGGAGTTGGGCGCTTCGACCCATTTGGCATAAAGCTGGGCGATGAACTGGGCGTTCGCCCCATTCATCGCGGTGGCAATCACATCTACACCGGCCATACCTGTTCCTCATATTTGCAATGCTCCCGCCCGGTGAGGCGGGTGGACCGGGGAGTTCACGACAATACGGCGAAGTCTCCCCATCCGCGCCGCGTATAAGCCACTAGGGTTATGATGCCGTTATCCAAGTTAAAGGGGCAGGGTTGTCCACGGCGCATGGTTGCTCGTATTTTCCCTGCCCCTTCAAGTGGTTAGCCCTGCAATGCCTTGACCATGGTGCTGCCAAGCGAGGAGGGACTATCGGCAACAAATATCCCGGCTTCCTTCATTGCCGCGATCTTGGCGGCGGCTGTATCCTTGCCGCCGGAGATCACCGCGCCGGCATGGCCCATGCGCCGGCCCGGAGGCGCCGTGGCGCCGGCGATGAAGCCGACGACCGGCTTTTTGATTTTGTGGCGGGCCAGGAACTCGGCCGCGTCGATCTCGGAGGGGCCGCCGATTTCGCCGATCATGATGATCGCCTGGGTCTCATCATCGTGCAGGAACAGGTCCAGCACTTCGATGAAATCCGTGCCCTTCACCGGATCGCCGCCGATGCCCACGCAGGTGGACTGGCCGAGCCCCGCGGCGGTGGTCTGCGCCACGGCCTCGTAGGTGAGGGTGCCGGAGCGCGAGACGATGCCGATGGAGCCGCGCTTGTGGATGTGGCCCGGCATGATGCCGATCTTGCACTCGTCCGGGGTGATGACACCCGGGCAGTTCGGCCCGATCAGGCGGGACTTGGAGCCGCAGAGAGCGCGCTTGACCTTCACCATGTCCAGCACCGGGATGCCCTCGGTAATGCAGACGATCAGCTCCACGCCCGCGTCGATCGCCTCCAGGATGGAGTCGGCGGCGGACGGCGGCGGCACGTAGATGGCGGAGGCGTTGGCGCCGGTCTTGGCCACGGCTTCTTCCACGGTATTGAACACCGGCAGATCGAGATGCTTGGTGCCGCCCTTGCCGGGTGTCACGCCGCCGACGATCTTGGTGCCGTAGGCCAGAGCCTGCTCGGAGTGGAAGGTGCCCTGAGCGCCGGTGAAGCCCTGGGTGATGACCTTAGTCTCTTTGTTGACGAGAATGGCCATTACGCGGCTTCCTTCACGGCTTTGACGATTTTCTCGGCGGCGTCGGCCAGGTTGTCGGCCGGGATGATTGGCAGGCCGGACTTGGCCATGATGTCCTTGCCGAGCTGCACGTTCGTGCCTTCCAGGCGAACCACCAGCGGCACGGAGAGCGAGACTTCGCGCGCCGCGGCGATGACGCCCTCGGCGATGACGTCGCAGCGCATGATGCCGCCGAAGATGTTGACCAGGATGCCCTCGACGTTCGGGTCCGAGAGGATAATCTTGAACGCCGCGGTCACGCGCTCCTTGGTGGCGCCGCCGCCGACATCCAGGAAGTTCGCCGGCTCCGCGCCGTAAAGCTTGATGATGTCCATGGTCGCCATGGCCAGGCCCGCGCCGTTCACCATGCAGCCGATGTTGCCTTCGAGCGCCACGTAGGAGAGCGAGTGCCTGTTGGCTTCCAGCTCCTTCGGGTCTTCCTCGGCCTCGTCGCGCAGCGCCTCGATCTCGGGGTGGCGGTACAGGGCGTTGTCGTCGAAGCTCACCTTGCTGTCGAGCGCGAAGATCTCGCCAGCACCGGTGACGACCATCGGGTTGATCTCAATGACCGCCGCGTCCAGCCCCACGAAGGCGTTGTAGAGGGCGGTGACGAACTTGCCGAAGGTGGCGATCTGCTTGCCTTCGAGGCCCAGGCCGAAGGCCAGCTTGCGGGCGTGGAAGGGGGAAATGCCGGAGGCCGGGTCAACCGGGGCGCGCAGGATCTTCTCGGGGTGGTGTTCGGCCACCTCTTCAATCTCCATGCCGCCTTCGGTGGAGGCCATGACCACGACCTCGGACACCGAGCGGTCGATCAGCAGGGAGAGATACAGCTCGCGCTTGATGTCGCAGCCGGCTTCCACGTACACGCGGCGGACCAGGCGTCCGGCCGGGCCGGTCTGCTTGGTGATCAGCGTGTGGCCGATCATCGCCGCCGCGGCGTCACGCACCTCGACGAGGCTCTTGGCCAGGCGCACCCCCCCCTTGCCGT
>NZ_JBKQJR010000202.1:0-9143 GCF_052326845.1 Acidocella sp.
TGCTGAGCGAGCCGCTCACGGCGTTGGAGTTGCTCGGCGGTGTTCTGATCCTGCTCTCGGTATTCCTGAGCCAGCGCGCTCCGGCATTACGGCGTTAATGGGACGCCGGTTTTTCCGGCTCGCCGTCTTCGTCCTCGTCCTCGCCCGGCTGTTGCGGGATCTTGTAGCTATCCGTCAGCCAGCGGCCGAGGTCGATATCGGCGCAGCGCTTGGAGCAGAACGGCTTGTGTTCGGGCGAGGCGGGCTTGCCGCAGATCGGGCATTTCATTGTGGCGACAGCTCATGCAAGGGCGGGCGGATGCGCCGCCGGTTGATCTCGGCGAAACCGAGATGGGAAAAGCCGAGCAGGCTGGGGCGCAGGGCATCGGCGGCCAGTGCCGCGCGCAGCGGCTCCGCCAGTTTCTGCCGCTGCGCCGCCTTCAGCCCGGCGAAGTCGATGAGGATTCCGCCCGAGAGGTTGCGCAGGCTGATCTGCCGGCAGATCTCGGGGATGATGGCCGTATTCAGCGCCAGTGGGCTCATGCCGCTGGCCGCGGCGGCGTCGATGTCGATCAGCGTCGCCGCCTTGGCGGGGGAGATGTGCATCATGGCGCCATGGGGCAGGGCGGCGGTGGACTCGGCCAGCCCGGCTACTTCATCTTCCAGCACCGCGTCGAACGCTTTGGCATCGTGGCGCATCCGCCCTTCCAGGGCCGGGCGCAGTTCGGCCATCAGGGCGTAGTCGTCGAGCACGATCTCGTCTTCCGGCCGCCGCGCCGCAAGCTCCAGCAGCGGGCCGGGGCCACGGCGGAGCAGGCCGGGCGTGTCGCCATGCGGCTCGTTCACCACCTCCAGGCGCGGGCCCTTGTCGCCCTGCGCCGCGCGGGTGACGCGCACTGCCACGTAGGTGCCAATGGAAAGGCTTTTTCCCCCGGCGCTGTCCGGCAGGAACCCGGAGACATCGCCCAGGGAGAGGAAGCATCCGGCGAGGGCGGGCATCACCGCATCCACCCGGGCGGTATAGATGTCGCCCACGCCATCAGGTGCTGCCAGGTTCCACAGCCAGTATTCGGCCAGAATATCCCCGCGCAGCAGGGCAATGCACACGAGGTCTCCACGGCGGGAGACCGCGATCATTCCCGCCTCCAGCCCAGGCCGCGCAGCAGCGCGGCGGTTTCGTGCAAGGGCAGGCCGACCACGGCGGAATAGGAGCCGGCGATGAAATCGATGAAGGTCGCGGCCCGGCCCTGGATGGCATAGCCCCCGGCCTTGCCGTCCCATTCGCCGCTGTCCAGGTAGTCGCGCAGATGCGGCTCATCCAGCCGGGCGAAGCCGACCACGGAGGCCACCACGCGGCTCGCCACCCGGCCATCCGGCGCGCGCACGGCAACCCCAGTGAATACCTTGTGCCGCCGCCCGGAGAGCAGGCGCAGATACACCTCTGCCTCGGCGCGGGATGCGGTTTTGTGCAGTATCCGCCGCCCGGCCGCCACCACCGTATCGGCGGCGATCACATAGCCATCCTGGGCGGAGAGTTTGGCGTGCGCCATCCGCGCCGCGTAGGCGCGCGGCACCTCCCCGGGGGCGGGCGTCTCGTCGATCTCGGGGGCGAAAATCCTGTCCGGCGTGATGCCGATCTGCCGCAGCAATTCCAGCCTTCGGGGGCTGGCCGACGCCAGAATCACTTGAAGCGGAATGTGATCCGGCCCTTGGTCAGGTCGTAGGGGGTCATCTCGACGTTCACGCGGTCCCCGGCCAGGACGCGGATGCGGTTCTTGCGCATCTTGCCGCTGGTATGGGCGAGGATGACGTGGTCGTTGTCGAGCTTCACGCGGAACATCGCGTTAGGCAGCAGCTCTGTCACCATGCCGCTGAATTCGATCATATCTTCTTTAGACAAAAACACCTCTGGAGATAATTGGAAACCAGGCGCTCACATGGGCCGGGTTTTTGTTGCGGTCAAGGTTTGGCTAGTCTGGCCGACACAGAGCGGGCATGCGCGGTCAGCCCTTCGGCCTCGGCCAGGGTCACGGCGGCGGGGCCGATGACCTCCAGCGCGCGCGGCGGCACGGATAGATAGGTGGTGCGCTTCATGAAGTCGTACACCGAGAGCCCGGAGGCAAAGCGCGCCGTGCCCGAGGTGGGCAGCACGTGGTTCGGCCCGGCCACGTAGTCGCCGATCGCCTCCGGCGTGCTGCGCCCGAGGAAGATCGCCCCGGCATGGCGGATCTGGTTGAACAGCTTGTCCGGCTCGGCCAGCATCAGTTGCAGATGCTCGGGCGCGATGCGGTTGGCGAGGTCCGCCGCCTCGTCCCAGTTGCGCACCAGGATGATGGCGCCGTTGTTCACCCAGCTTGCCTTGGCGATCCCCGCGCGGGGCAGGGTGGGCAGGATGGCATCCACGGCGCCCGCCACAGCGGCGGCCAGGGCGCCGCTGGTGGTGATGAGGATCGACTGCGCGTCCTCGTCATGCTCGGCCTGGGCCAGCAGGTCGAGGGCGATATGCTCGGGGTTGTTGTTCTCATCGGCCAGGATCAGCACTTCGGACGGGCCGGCAATGGAGTCGATGCCCACCTGGCCGAACACCTGGCGCTTGGCTTCCGCCACATAGGCGTTGCCGGGGCCGACAATGCGGTCCACCGGGCGGATGGTTTGTGTGCCATAGGCCATGGCGGCCACGGCCTGGGCGCCGCCGATGCGGTACACATCCTTCACCCCCGCGATGGAGGCGGCCGCCAGCACCAGCGGGTTCAGCTCGCCATCCGGGGCGGGCACGCACATGGTCAGGCGGCGCACCCCGGCCACGCGGGCGGGGATGGCGTTCATCAGCACCGAAGACGGGTAGCTCGCCTTGCCGCCCGGCACGTAGAGCCCGGCGGAATCCAGCGGCGTCCAGCGCATGCCGCAGGTGGCGCCGGCATCGTCGGTGAACTCAATCCCGCGCGGCAGCTGCATCTGGTGGAAGGTCTCGATCCGCCGTGCCGCCAGATTGAGCGCGTCGCGCAACGGCTTCGGCGTGCAGGCCATGGCCACCTGGATTTCATCCTGCGAGACGCGCAGGCTCTCGGCGGTCACGCTCACCCGGTCGAAGCGGTTTGTGTAGTCGAGCAGCGCGGCGTCACCCTCCTGCCGCACGCGGCGGATGATCTCGGCCACCGTGCCGCTGACCTCCGGCGCAGTGACGGCGCGCGCGAGCAGATCGGCGAATTCGGCCTCGAAATTCGGGTGCTTGGTTGCCAGCAGCCTCATGAAGCCAATGCCTTTCTGAACGCCTCGATCCAGGCGCCGATTTCATCCGGCCGGGTCTTGAGCGCGATGCGGTTGACGATCAGCCGGGACGAAACTTGCGCGATGACGTCGGTTTCGACAAGGCCATTGGCCTTGAGGGTGCTGCCGGTCTGCACCAGATCCACGATCAGGCGCGACAGCCCTAGCCCCGGCGCCAGCTCCATGGCGCCGTTCAGGGCCACGATCTCGGCCTGGATGCCCTTCGCCGCGAAATGCTTCTTCGCCATGTTGGGGTATTTGCTCGCCACCCGGATGCGCGAGGCGCGGGTGAAGTCGGTCTGCCCGGCATCATCCTTGGGCTCGGCCACCGAGATGCGGCATTGGCCGATGCCGAGGTCGAGCGGCGCGTAAACCTCGGGGTAGTCGAACTCCATCAGCACGTCGGACCCGCAAACGCCGATCTGCGCGGCGCCGAAGGCGACGAAGGTGGCCACGTCGAAGGAGCGGACGCGGATCACGTCCATTTCCGGATGGTTGGTCGGGAAGCGCATGCGGCGCGAGGATTCGTCCGCGTAATCGGCTTCCGGGAAAATCCCGGCGCGGGCCAGCAGCGGACCAGCGTCCTTCAGAATACGGCCTTTGGGCAAAGCGAGAACGATCGACATGGCCTGGGCATTACCACTGGGCCAAAGGGGTGGCTAGGGTCGCGCGGCAAGCCGCCGCACGGCGTGGCCGGTTAATGCACCAGGTTGGGCCGCATGTCGTGCTGGACGATGGCGGCAGCCGCGAGCGTGGCGTTGGTGGCGATCGCCATCGGGGTGCCGTCCGCGGCGTGAATGGCGAAGGCAGGCCCCTGCTCGGTCATCACGGGCTTGACGAACGCGATCTCCTCCATGCCCAGCATGGCCAGCTGGTCCGCGGAGATGTGATGAATGTCCAGCACCGTGCCGGGGACGAAATTAGCCGTGCCGTCATGGTTTTTGATGTTCATCGTGATATCCTTTCCGGTCGCCGTGGCCGTCAGCCGATCTCACGGCGGGAATATGTCTTATTTGCGGTTCGCCAGGCGGTTATTCCCCGGCGTTTTCTGCATTCCTGTCCGCTACCCTGCTCGGGGTCATGGCCTTGCTCTGGCCGCGCGAGATAGGAATGGTCTTCACCACCGGCTGCGGCATTGGGCGAATAAGGTCCACATGCAGCAGCCCATTATCGAGCCAGGCGCCCTTCACTTCGATGCCTTCCGCTATGACGAAGGCGCGTTGGAACTGCCGTGCGGCAATGCCCCGGTGCAGGAATACGCGGCCCTGTCCGTCGTCACTCTGGCGTCCACGAATTACCAGTTGGTTATCCTCAAGGGTGATTTGAAGGTCGTCCATGGTGAATCCGGCCACCGCAAGGGTAATTCGCAGCGAGACCGGGCTAAGCTGCTCTATATTGTACGGCGGGTAGCCGTCCGACGAGGTTTTGGCGGCGCGCTCGATCATCTGCTCCAGATGGTCGAAGCCGAGAAACAAAGGCGAGGTGAATACGCGTGTATTCATGGTAAGGCTCCCCCAAGGTTGAGCGAAGCAGGTTGATGGACCCCGAAGGCGTCCGGATGTCCATGTTGTCATATCTGGGGCGGGATGCAAGAGGCTCGTTGCAGCCGGGGGCATCGCAGACTACATCCGTGGCATGTTAGAGACACAGATCGAAGCCCATCTTCTGCCCATCCTTATCTGCCCCGACCCGAAGCTGCGCAAAGTGGCTCGGCTGGTGACGTCCGACGACGCCGAGGAGGTGAGGGAACTCATCCCCGACATGTTCGCCACCATGTACAAGGCGCCGGGCATCGGCCTCGCCGCGCCGCAGGTGGGCCGGCTGTTGCGCGTGATCACCGTGGACGTGGCGCCGAAGGACGTGCCCGCCCCGCTGGCGCTGATCAACCCGGAGATTATTGCCAAATCCGAGGAGACGGCGGTGCAGCAGGAGGGGTGTCTGTCCATCCCCGACCAGTACGCCGATGTCGTCCGCCCGGCGCGGGTGAAGGTGCGCTATTTGGACGAGAACTGGGTCAAGAAGGAGATCGAGGCGGACGGACTGCTGGCAGCCTGCCTGCAGCACGAGATCGACCATCTGAACGGCGTGCTGTTCGTGGACTACCTGACCCCGCTGAAGCGCAACATCCTGCTCCGCAAGCTGGCCAAGGCGCAGAAAGATAAGCAATGAAACTGGCGTTCATGGGCTCGCCGGACTTCTCGGTTCCGGCGCTGCGGGCGCTTGTCGCGGCCGGGCATGAGGTGGCGGCGGTGTACGCCCAGCCGCCCAAGCCGGCCGGACGCGGGCAGAAAGAGCAGAAATGCCCCGTGCATCAGGCGGCCGAGGCGCTGGGCCTGCCCGTGCGCACGCCCCGCAGGCTGCGTGGCAATGATGAGCAACTGGAATTCTTCCGGGGGCTGCATCTGGATGCTGCGGTGGTGGCGGCCTACGGGCTGATCCTGCCGCAGGCATTTCTCGATGCGCCGGAACGCGGCTGCCTGAACATTCATGCCAGCCTGCTGCCGCGCTGGCGCGGAGCGGGCCCGATCCAGGCCGCCATCGCCGAAGGCGACGTGGAGACCGGCATCACCATCATGCAGATGGAAGCGGGACTGGATACCGGACCGATGCTGCGCCGGGAGGCGCTGCCGATCGGGGAGCACGACACCGCCGCTGATTTGCACGACAGCCTGGCCGAGATCGGCGCCCGGCTGATTCTGGCGGAGCTTGAGCACCCCAGCGCGCCCGTGGCGCAAAATGAGGCGTTGGCCAACTACGCGCCGAAGCTCTCGCGCGAGGATGCACGGCTGAACTTCACTCTGTCCGCCGCCGTGCTGGAGCGGCGGATCCGCGCCTTCACCCCCTGGCCGGGCGCGCTCGGCTTGCTGGGGGACATGGTGATCAAGATCCTCGCGGCTGACGTTGTGGCGGGCGAGGGCGTCCCGGGCACCATCCTGGACGACAAATTCACCATCGCTTGCGGCGAGGGGGCGCTGCGCCCGACCCGGCTGCAACGTGCGGGCAAATCCGCCATGAGCACGGCGGAGTTCCTGCGCGGCTTCACCCTGCCGGAAGAGGCGCGGTTTTATTGACCCTGTGGGCGCTGGAAATCGAGTACGACGGCCGGCCCTTCATGGGCTGGCAGCGGCAGAAGCATGGCCTCGCCATCCAGCAGGTGGTGGAGGAAGCGGCGGCGCGCGTGCGCGGCGGGGCGGAGGTGACCGAGGCCGTCTCCGCCGGGCGTACCGATGCCGGGGTGCACGCCCTGGCGATGATCGTGCAGATCGAACTGCCGGACCTCACGCCCTTCCGCATCCGCGAGGCGATGAATTTCCATCTCAAGCCGCACCCCATCGTGGTGCTGCGCTGTTGCCCGGCACCCGAGGGCTGGAACGCGCGCTTCTCCGCCGTGTGCCGCTCGTACCGCTATGTCATTTCCAATCGTGTGGTGCCGCCGGCGCTGGAGGCCGGGCGGGTCTGGCATGTGCGCCAGAAGCTGGACGCGGAACTGATGCACAACGCCGCGCAGCATCTGCTCGGGCACCATGATTTTTCCTCGTTCCGCGCCTCCGCCTGCCAGGCAAAATCGCCGATGCGG
This sequence comes from Acidocella sp., assembly GCF_052326845.1. GTDB lineage: Bacteria > Pseudomonadota > Alphaproteobacteria > Acetobacterales > Acetobacteraceae > Acidocella. The sequence goes on from NZ_JBKQJR010000202.1 coordinate 6,824, forward strand.
ACGCTGGATTTCCTCACCGTGACGCGGGAGGGCGACAAGATCCATGTGGAGACCCGGGCGCGCAGCTTCCTGCACCATCAGGTGCGTAATATGGTGGGCAGCCTGGTGAAGGTGGGGGATGGCAGCTGGCCCGAGGCCAAGCTGGCCGAGGTGCTGGGCGCCAAATCCCGCGCCGCCGCCGCCGTGACGGCCCCGGCCGAGGGGCTGTATTTTACCGGCGTTGTGTATGACCCGGGGCTGAATCTGGTCTAGTCTCCCCTCAGACTGGGAGTCACCATGCCTCACGCCGATTTCGTCCATCTTCGCGTCCATTCCGCCTTCTCGCTCTCCGAAGGCGCGATCAAGCCGGACAAGATTGCCGCGCTGGCCAAGGACTACGCCATGCCGGCGGTGGCGATTACCGACACCTCCAACATGTTCGGCGCGCTGGAATTCTCCCAGTACTGCACCAAGGAAGGTGTGCAGCCCATCATAGGCTGCCAGCTTGGGTTGAAGCGCGAGGGGATCAACCTGGCCCCGGACAACGTGGTGCTGCTGGCGCAGAACGCGGCGGGCTATGCCAACCTGCAACGCCTGACCTCGGCCAGCTTCCTTGAAGGTGACGGCGTGAAGCCGCAGATTACCCGCGCGGCGCTGCTGGAGCATGCCGAGGGGCTGTTCCTGCTCACGGGCGGGGTGCAGGGGCCGGTGGGGCGGTTGTTGGCCGAGGGGCAGATGGCCGAGGCGGAGGCGTATCTCGCCGCGTTGGCCGAGGCGTTCGCCGGGCGGATCGCGGTGGAGATCCAGCGCCATGGCGAGGCGGTAGAGGCGGCGGTGGAGCCCGGCTTCCTGCAACTCGCGGAAAAATTCGCGCTGCCGATTGTTGCCACCAATGAGTGCTTCTTCGCCAAGCCGGAGATGTACGAGGCGCATGACGCGTTGCTCTGCATCGCCGAGGGGCGCGTGCTGGCGGAGAAGGACCGCCGCCGCGTAACGCCCGAGCACTGGTTCAAGCCGGCCAAGCTGATGCGCGAACTGTTCGCCGATCTGCCGGATGCCTGCGACAACACCATTGCCATTGCCAGGAGCTGCGCGGTGATGGCGCAAAGCCGCAAGCCGTTGCTGCCCACCTGCCCGAAGGTGCGCGAAGGTGCATCCGAAGCCGACACCGTGCGCGCCATGGCCGAGGAAGGGTTGCGCGCGCGCCTGGCCTTCGAGGGGATCAGCGGCGAGGCGGAAGCGGAATACTGGAAGCGGCTGGAATTTGAGCTGGGCATCATCGTCCAGATGGGCTTCCCCGGCTACTTCCTCATCGTGGCCGATTTCATCCAGTGGGCCAAGGACCACCAGATTCCCGTGGGGCCCGGGCGCGGTTCGGGCGCGGGTTCGCTCGTCGCCTGGGCGCTGCGCATCACTGACCTTAACCCGCTGCGCTACGCGCTGCTGTTCGAGCGCTTCCTGAACCCGGAACGCGTCTCCATGCCGGACTTCGATATCGATTTCTGCCAGGAGCGGCGCGATGAAGTGATCGCCTATGTGACGCGCGAATACGGTGCCAACCGCGTCGCGCAGATCATCACCTTCGGTAAGTTGCAGGCCCGTGCTGCGGTGCGCGACGTGGGGCGCGTGCTGGGTTTGCCCTATGGGCAGGTGAACAAGGTCGCCGAGCTGATCCCGAACAACCCCGCCAAGCCGGTGACGCTGAAGGAAGCCATAGACGGCGAGATCAAGTTGCGCGAACTGCGCGATTCCGATGAAGGCCTGGCACGGCTTATGGAAATCGCGATGCAGATCGAGGGGCTGTACCGCCATGCCTCGACGCATGCGGCGGGCGTGGTGATCGGCGATCGGCCGCTTGTCGAGCTGGTGCCGCTCTATAAAGATCCGCGCTCTGATCTTCTCGTCACGCAGTACTCGATGAAGTACGTGGAGCAGGCGGGGCTGGTGAAGTTCGACTTCCTAGGGCTCACCACGCTCACCATCATCGACCGCGCGCTGAAATTCCTGCGCCAGCAGGGGATCGATCTGGATATTTCGAAGATCCCGCTGGACGACAGGAAGACTTACGAGATGATCGGTCGTGGCGACACAGCCGGTGTGTTCACTTTCGAAACCGCGGGCTATCGCGCGGCGCTTCAACAGATGCGCCCGGACAGGTTCGAGGATCTCGTCGCCATCCAGGCGCTCAACCGCCCCGGCCCGATGGCGAACATCCCCGATTACTGCGCGCGCAAGCATGGCGCCGAATGGACCTCGCCGGAGCCCGCGATTCACGGGATTCTGGAGGAAACCTACGGCATCATCGTGTACCAGGAACAGGTGATGCAGATCGCGCAGATCA
>NZ_JBKQJR010000203.1:0-22838 GCF_052326845.1 Acidocella sp.
CCTCGCCCCCTTCTTCAAGCCGGCCGGGACCAGCTTGTTCTGACGGCGGCGGGTTTCCACCCCGCCCCAGTACCGCGGCTTTGCGCATTTATGCCCGCCGCAAACAAAAATACCGTGTTGACGCAAATCAACGCGAAATCAGCTTTTTCCTGCTTTGCTTGCGCCAGCGGCTGGCCAAACGGCCGCCAATTTAGCGCCATACACGGAGAAATATAATGGACCAAGCCGGTTCCTCCCCCACTCCCCCCTTGCGCCCCAAGGCGACGGACGAAAGCGCCCATCCGGAGACCCGTAAACTCGGCCTGCTGATGCTGACCGGCGTCGTCGTCGGCTCGATGATCGGCGGCGGCTCGTTTAACCTGCCTGCCAACATGTCCGGCGCGGCCGGGCTAGGCGCCATCATCATCGCCTGGGTCGTCACCTTCATCGGCATGTACTTCCTGTCCAATTGCTTCCGTATCCTCTCGGACAAACGGCCGGATCTGAAGGCCGGCATCTACTCCTACGCCCAGGCGGGCTTCGGGCCGTTTGCCGGGTTCCAGATGGCCTGGGGCTATTGGCTCAGCTCGGCTTTCGGCAATGTCGCCTTCGCCGTGCTGATCATGCAGATCCTCGCCTATTTCTTCCCGGTCTTTGGCAACGGGCAGAACTGGCCCTCGATCATCGGCGGCTCCATCCTGATCTGGGTAATGTTCGGTATCGTCATGTCCGGCGTGAAGCGCACCGCGGCGCTGAACGTGCTGGCGAGCATCCTTAACGTCGTCACCATCACCGCGGCGGTGGTGGTGATGGCGTTCTACGCGACCGGCGGCAATTTCAGCTTCGACGTCTGGGGCCACACAGAAGGCCTGGGCAGCGTGTTCGACCAGGTGAAGAGCACGATGCTCGTCACCCTCTGGGTGTTCATCGGCATCGAGGGCGCGGTCGTCATTTCCGACCGCGCGCGCAAGATGTCGCAGGTCGGTCCCGCCACCTTCATCGGACTTGGGGTCTGCACCGTGCTGTACACGCTGCTCTCCGTCGTGCCGTTCGGCATCATGCACCAGAGCAAGCTCTCGGGCCTCGCCAACCCTTCCGCCGCCTACGTGCTGAGCAGCGTGATCGGCAAATGGGGCGCGATCTTCATCAACGTGTCGCTGCTGATCGCGGTGCTGAGCTGCTGGCTGGCCTGGACCATCCTGGTGGCGGAACTGCCGTTCGAGGGCGCGAAGGGCGGCGTGTTCCCGCGCTTCCTGTCGCGCGAGAACAAGGCCCATGCGGCGTCGTCGTCGCTGTGGATTTCCAGCATTGTCATGCAAGTGACATTATTCGTGGTGCTGTTCGCGCATAATGCCTGGCTGTGGCTGATCGATATCACCGGCGTCATGATCCTGCCGCCCTATTTCGCCAGCACGCTGTTTCTGGCTGCTTATGCCAACAACAAGAGCTATGTGGCAACGCATGGGGAGGGCAAGACCAATGCGTTCGTCACCGGCATTCTCGGCTCCATCTACTCGCTGTGGATGCTCTACGCCGCCGGGCCGGAATTCGTGCTGATGTCGACGATTGTGTTCGCGATTGGCGTGCCGGTGTTCATGTGGGCGCAGCGCGAACATCGCCCTGGCCAACCCATGTTCACCCCATATGAGCGCGTGGGCGTGCTGCTGCTCTTCGCGGTCGCGGTGGTGGCGCTGGTGCTGTTCCTGAACGGCACAGTGAAGGTGACCTGACGCGCCAGACAGGCAAAACAAAAGGCCAGGGGCGCCAACCCCTGGCCTTTTTTTGTTGCTATCAAGACCCTTTTAAAAGCCCGCTCTGGCGAGTCAGTCAGCGCGCGTGCTGAATGGCCGCCAGAGTAGAGTTTGCGAAAAGGCTCTCAGAAGCGCATGCCGTAATATTCGCCGTCTTCGGCTTCAATACCGTGCGTGTCATGGCCGAAGCCGGGAAATTTCCGGTCGAAATCACGCAGCGCGGCGAGATAGCACAGCACCGGGCCATTGGCCTCGCCCAGCGCCTCACCCGGCATGAGCAGCGGAATACCCGGCGGATACGGCACAATGGCGGTGGCGGCGATGCCTCCAGCCATCCCATCCAGCGCCGTCCGGCCGCCTTTGCCACGGATCAGTTGGTCATAGGCAGCCGCCGGAATGAGCACTGAGTGAGGCGGAGCGGTATAGGCTTCCTGCAGCAATTGCGGGATCCGCCCAGTCCGCATAGTGGCGAACATGCCATGGGCAAGATCGCGCAGACCAATGCTGCCATACGCGGCAGGATACGCCGCTGCCAGCATCGGCATGATGCGCGCGAGCGGCGTGTTGGCGTCGTAATCGCGCTTGAAGTCGAGTAACGCGTTGACGAGCGAGCCCCATTTCCCCTTGGTGACGCCGATGGAGAACAGGAACAACACGGAAAAATTCGCGGTCTTCTCGACGACGATGCCATGCTCAGCGAGATAGGCGGAGAGCAGCGGCGCCGGAATTCCGTCCGCCGCCATCTCGCCGGTGCTGTCCATCCCCGGCGTCACCACCGTGACCTTGATCGGGTCAAGCATGCAATAACCGGGTTCCAACTCCGGGAAGCCATGCCAAGCCGCCCCCGGTTCCAGCAGCCAGCAAGCCTGCTCCGTAGCGAGCATTTCCGCCGGCGCCTCGGCGAAGGGAATGTCCTTGTCGCCGTCACGCACAGTCTCGGGTTGCCAGACGCCGAAGAACCAATCGCCGCGGGCACGGAAATCCGCCTGCAACCGCGCCATGGTCTGGCGGAAGGAGATTGCCTCCGCAATCGCCTCACCCGTGAGCAACTGCCCGCCGGCGCCATCCATCATCGCGGCGCTGACATCGGTGGACGCGATGATGGCATATTGCGGCGAGGTCGAGGCATGCATCATGAACGCCTCATTGAAGCGCGCATGCTCGACCTTGCAGCGCCCCTCGCGCAGATGGATCATTGAGGCCTGGGAGAGCGCCGCCAGCAGCTTGTGCGTGGATTGAGTGGCAAACACGGTGGGGCCGTCGCGCCGCGCCTGCGCCAGGTCGCCGCGCATGGCGAAGCGATCTTTGTACAGGGGGTTGAAACGGGCATAGGCGAACCAGGCTTCGTCGAACAGGATGCGGTCCACTGACGCGCCCAGCAATTCTTCTGCCTTGGTGGCGTTGATGCAGAGCCCGTCATAGGTCGAGTTGGTGACAATGGCGAGCGCCGGCTTTTCCTTCACCCCGGCGGCGAGCGGTGAATTAGCAATATTCTTAGCAATACTGGCCGCGCTCAGAGACTGAGGCGGGATCGGTCCAATCAACCCGAGGTAATTGCGGTGCGGCATCATGTACACCGGCACCGCGCCGGTCATGCTCAAGCCATGTTCGGCGGATTTGTGGCAGTTGCGATCCGCCAGCACGATCTGCCCGCGCGCAACATTGGCCATCATCACCACGCGGTTGGACGTGGATGTGCCGTTGGTGACGTAATAGGTGCGATCCGCGCCGAACACATGCGCGGCGTAGCGTTCCCCCTCCCCGATCGGCCCGCTATGGTCGAGCAGCGAGCCAAGTTCGCCAACGGAAATCGAGAGATCGGAGCGCAACAGGTTCTCGCCGAAATAGTCGTAAAACATCCGCCCGACCGGCGAGCGCAGAAACGCGGTGCCGCCGGTATGGCCCGGTGTGTGCCATGAATACTCGGCCTCACGCGCGAACTTGACCAGCGCGCCGAACATCGGGGGCAGGAGTTGCACGCGGTAGCGCCGCACCGCGGCGATGACGCGCTCGGCGATGAACTCCATCGTGTCCTGCAACAGCCAGATGAATTCATCCACCTCGCCCATCACCTCAGCAGGGACATGCGCGGCGTCGTTGCGTTCGGCCAGCAGGAAGACCGGCACGCTGGCATTGCGCGCCCGCACCGCGCGCAGCAGATCCGCGGCATGGCGATGCCCGGAATCCCGATGCAGATCCCAATCCAGAATCACCGCCTGCAAATGCGGATCTGAGTCGATCATGACCCGCCCGTCATCCGCCGTTAGTGAGACGATAACCTCCGCATCGTGATGCCGCATATCCTCGATCAACGCGCGAGTGGCGCGGCCGACGGCGCTGTCCTCGTGGGTTTTGTCGCTTACCACGAGCACGCACATACCCAGCGGGACTGTGGCTTGTTTCTGTCCGTCCATAATACTCCTCCATAAAGAGAGAGGGCAGCCTATGCCGGATCTCCCCTGCACTGATTGACATTGATCAATGTCCTCAATGCCAGGCGAGACTACAACCTTACCCAGCAAGCCACCAGCACAATGGGGAAACCACTATGCGCTTCGAGACAATGTTCCGATTCCTCCTCGCTATCGAAGCCGATGGCATGGGCAATACCGAGCGCCGGCATCTGGCGGGGGTGATTGAGGCCATCACGGCGCGCGAGGTGACGATCACCGAGGCCGCGGACCTTGCCGATGCGGAGCAGGCGGTACTTGCGGATGCCGCGATCGGCTGCATGCTGCTGGAATGGGGCGCGAGCGAGGCTTTTGGGGATGTGCGCGACTTCATCCACATGGTGCGCGGGCGCGGGCTGGAGATGCCGATATTCGTATTTTCCCGGCGGCACGTGCTCCAGGAAATCGATGCTGAAACACTGCCGCTGATCTCGGGCTATGTCTTCGCCGGGGAGGACACGCCAGAATTCATCGCCAAAAACCTGGTGAACCATCTCTGCCAATATGCCGAGAGCCTGAAGACGCCGTTCTTCGGCGCAATGGTCGATTACGCCGAGCAGGGTAACCAGCTCTGGACCTGCCCCGGCCATAATGGCGGCGTGTTCTACCGCAAGAGCCCAATCGGCAACGTGTTCGTTGAGCATCTCGGCGAGGCAGTGTTCCGCAACGATCTCGACAATTCCGTGGTCGAACTCGGCGATTTGCTGGTGCATGAGGGGCCCGCGCGGCAGGCGGAGGTCGAGGCGGCAAAAATCTTCGGTGCCGAGCGCACCTATTTCGTGCTCAACGGCACATCAACCTCGAATAAAATCGCGCTTTCCGCCATCGTCGCACCTGGCGATCTTGTGCTGTTCGACCGCAACAACCACAAGGCGGCCGTGCATGGCGCGCTGCTGTTCGGCGGCGGCATCCCCGTCTATCTGGAGACCACGCGCAACGCGCAGGGGCTGATCGGGCCCGTTGCCCCGAATGCGCTGAATGAAAAGAAAATCCGCGCCGCCATACGGCAAAGCCCGCTGGTCACGGACAAATCCCGGGCCGACGCGCCCCGCCCCTTCCGCGCCCTGGTGCTGGAGCAATGCACCTACGACGGCACGATCTACAATGCCGAAATGCTGCTGCGAAAGCTCGGGGCCCTCTGCGAATACATTCTGTTCGACGAAGCCTGGGCAGGGTTCATGAAATTCCACCCGCTTTTCGCCAAGCACTTCGCCATGGGACTGGAGGTGAAAGAGGGTGATCCCGGCATCATCGCCACGCAATCCACGCATAAGCAGCTCGCCGGGTTCTCCCAGGCCAGCCAAATTCACGTGAAGGATTCGCATGTGCAGGGCCGCGCGCGGGTTGAGCCGCGCCGCTTCAACGAACTGTACATGCTGCACTACTCCACCTCGCCATTTTATCCGCTGTTCGCGTCGCTCGATGTCGGTGCGCAGATGATGAAGGGCCGCTCCGGCCAAGTGTTGTGGGAAGATACCGTGCGCATGGGTATCGAGATCCGCAAGAAATTGCGTGGCTTGGCCAAGGGCTTTGCCGCCACCGCGAAAACGCCGGATGATGCTTGGTTCTTCGACCCATTTGTGCCGGACGTGATCGGAGGCATCGCCTGGGAGGATGTGCCCACGGATGAGTTGGCCAGCAACCCGGTGGCCTGGGCGCTGACGCCGGGGGCTTCCTGGCATGGCTTCCCCGGTCTTGTTGACGGCTACGCCATGACTGACCCGAACAAGCTCACCTTGCTTACCCCGGGTTTCGACCGGCAAACCGGTGAATATACCGAGCACGGCGTCCCCGCTCCGGTGCTCGCGGAATTCCTGCGCGAGCGGCGCATCGTGCCTGAGAAAAACGATCTCAACTCCATCCTGTTCCTGCTTACCCCAGGGCTGGAGGCAAGCAAGGCCGGCACGCTGCTCGCAGCACTTACCACCTTCAAGCAATTGCACGACGCCAACGCTCCGCTCACCGAAGTAATCCCCGATTTCGTCCGCCGCTATGGCGCGCGCTACGAGACCACCGGCCTGCGCGATCTTTGCCGCGCTCTGCACGACTTTTACAAAAAGCATGATGCCAGCCGGTTGCAGCACGAATGTTTCGAGGCCGCGCATCTGCCCGAGCAGGTGCTGCTGCCGCGCGAGGCCTGGGAGCAGCTGATGCGCAACAAGGTGGATTACATCCCCATTCTGCAAGCTGAGGGGCGCATCGCCGCCACGCTCGCTCTGGTCTATCCCCCCGGCATCGGACTGATCGTCCCTGGCGAACGTTATAGCGCCGCGGCACGGCCGCTGCTGGAATATTTCCGTCTTGTGGAAGAAGGTTGCAACCTGTTCCCCGGCTTCGAGAACGAAATCCAGGGCGTGTACCGCGAGAAGGACGAGGATGGACGCATCACCCTCTACACCTACGTGCTGGCGGATTGATTCTACGCAAGGCAGCCGCACTGGCCACGCGTTAAATATCGTGTAAACTTAAACCGCACTGGAAAACCCTATGACTATTCAACCAACGGACCCTGGTGTCTATTCCGAGGTTGGCAAGCTGCGCGAAGTTCTGGTGCACCGGCCCGATCTCAGCCTGAGCCGCCTGACCCCGGGAAATTGTCACGAGCTGCTGTTTGATGATGTGATCTGGGTGAAAAAAGCCAGGCAGGAGCATGATGCTTTCGTTGATGCGCTGCACGAACGTGGCGTGGCGGTGATCGAATTCGGCCAGGCGCTGGCGGAAACGCTGACGCATAAGGCAGCGCGGGATTGGCTGCTGGATAAGCGCCTGGGCACGGCGGAGAGCGCCACCGGTCTGGATGCCGAAATGCACGCCTGGCTCGCTGAGATGCCGGCGGAACAGCTCGCCATCTACATGATCGGCGGCATTGCCCGCGCGGAACTACCGTTCCAGCCACATTCGCTGTTCAACATGACCCGCGCGACGCATGAATTCGTACTGCCGCCTCTGCCAAACCAGTTATTCGCGCGCGACACCACGTGCTGGGCCGGCAACGGCGTTTTCATCAACCCGATGCACTGGCCAGCGCGGCAGCTGGAAGCGGTGAATGTCGCCGCCGTGTACACGTTCCACCCGCGCTTCAAGGGCGCGAAATTCCATAAATATTTCAACGCGGCGGAAGAACATGCCGGGGCGATGAGCCTGGAGGGCGGCGATCTTATGCCGGTCGGCAACGGCACTGTGCTGATCGGCATGGGTGAGCGTTCCACACCGCAAGCCGTCTCGCAATATGCCCGCCGGCTGTTTGCACAAGGTGCTGCAACGCGCGTCATTGCGGCGCTGATGCCAAGCGACCGATCCTGCATGCATCTGGACACCGTGTTCTCCTTCTGCGACCGCGATCTGGTCACCATCTACCCCGATGTCGTGCATCGACTGCGCGCGTATTCGCTGTACCCAGGCGATGCCGAGGGAACGTTGCGCATCGTCGACGAGAAAGACAGCTTCCTTGATGTCGTTGCTGGCGCCTTGGGCTTTGCCAAATTTCGCGTGATCGAGACCGGCGGCGATTCCTACGAGGCCGAGCGCGAGCAATGGGATGACGGCAACAACGTGTTCGCGATCGAACCAGGCGTGGTCATGGCCTATGACCGCAATGTCTATACCAACACACTGCTGCGCAAGGCGGGGGTGGAGGTGATCACCATCGAAGGTGCCGAACTGGGGCGCGGGCGCGGCGGCGCGCATTGCATGACCTGCCCGATCCGCCGCGACGCAATCTGAAGGAGACAACACCATGAGCCATCTACGCGGCCGTTCCGTGCTCTCACTGGAGGATTTTACCCAAGGCGAAATCCTGGAATTATTGAAACTCGGCGCCGAGCTGAAAGCCGCCAAGCGCGGCGGCTACGAGGTGCAGCGGCTGAAGGGCAAGACCATTGCCCTGATCTTCGAGAAGGACTCCACGCGCACGCGCAGCGGGTTCGAGGTCGCGGCCTATGACCAGGGCGCGCATGTTACCTATATGGGCCCGGGCGGCTCGCATATCGGCCACAAGGAGAGCGTGAAGGATACCGCCCGCGTGCTTGGGCGCATGTACGACGCCATCGAGTTCCGCGGCTTCGCGCAAACCGATGTGGAGGCGCTGGCACAATATTCCGGCGTGCCGGTGTATAACGGCCTCACGGATGAGGCGCACCCGACCCAGGTATTTGCCGACTTTATGACCATGCCAGAATTCTGCAGCAAAAATCTGAAGGATATAAAATTTGCCTTCCTGGGCGAGGGTCGCGACAACATGACGCTGTCGCTGGCCATGGGGGCGGCCAAGCTTGGCATGCACATGAACATCGGCTCGCCGGAATCGCTCTGGCCGGACCCGGACTATATGGCCCGGCTGCACAGGATCGCGGCGCAAACCGGGGCGCAAATCAACCTGGAGGCCGATCCGAAAAAAGCCGTGGCCGGGGCGGATTTTCTCTACACGGATGTCTGGCTCTCGATGGGCGAGGCTGAAAGCCTCTGGGCGGACCGGATAAAATTGCTGCTACCTTACCAGGTCAACGCCGAGCTGATGGCCGCCACCGGCAATCCGGCGGTAAAATTCATGCATTGCCTGCCCGCTTTCCACAATACGGAAACCAGCGTGGGCAAGGACATAGAAAAACGCTACGGCATTTCCGCCATGGAAGTTACGGATGAGGTGTTCGAATCCGAAGCCTCCATCATCTTCGACCAGGCGGAGAACCGCATGCACTCGATCAAGGCGCTCCTGGTCGCCACCCTGGCATGATGCATATCGTCGCGGCCCTGGGCGGCAATGCGCTGCTGCGCCGGGGCGAAGCCGTGACGCCAGCCGCGCAGCAGAAAAACGTGGCCAGCGCCGCCGGGCAACTGGCGGAACTGGCCAAACAGGGGCATCGCGTTACGCTCACCCACGGCAACGGCCCGCAGGTCGGGCTGCTCGCCTTGCAGGCGGAATCAGGCCCGCCCGGCGCGGCACAGCCGCTCGACAGCCTGGACGCCGAAAGCGAAGGCTGGATCGGCTATCTACTGGAACAGGAACTGGCCAACGCCCTGCCAACGGGGACCGAGATCGCCACGCTGCTGACGCGTATCGAAGTCGGGGCTGACGACCCCGCCTTCAGCAAGCCCTCCAAGCCGATCGGCCAGGTTTATGACGAGGCCACTGCCCAGCGCCTCGCCGCGGAACGCGGCTGGTCCGTGGCGCCGGATGGCAAATATTGGCGCCGTGTCGTGCCCTCGCCCGCGCCATTGCGGCTGCTTAACGCCGCCAGCATCAAGCGGCTGACGGAGGCTGGGGTGTTCGTCATCTGCGCCGGAGGCGGCGGCATCCCCGTGACGCGGGACGCGGCGGGAAAATGGCATGGCGTCGAGGCGGTGATCGACAAAGACTCCGCCGGGGCGCTACTTGCCGAGCAGATCGGCGCGGATCTGTACATCATGCTTACGGATGTGGATGCGGTGTATCTCGATTACGGCACGCCGGCCCAGCGCGCGCTGCGCGAAGCCACGCCGGAGATGCTGCTGGCTCAGGGCTTCGCAGCCGGCAGCATGGGCCCAAAAGTGCAGGCTGCCTGCCGCTTCGTGCAGCACACCGGCCATATGGCTGCCATCGGCCGGTTGGAGGACGCGGTGGCCATCGCCGCTGGTACGGCCGGTACGCTCGTGCGCCCGGCCGGATAACTTGCTGCGTTAGGCCGCCATCACCTCGTCCAGCGCCTTGCTTACGCTGGCGGCCAGTTCCGGATTCTCACCGCAGACAAGGCGCCACACCGGGTGGGCGGCATCGGCCACCGTGAGGTCGATGTAATAATCGTAGAAGCCGCTATCGCGCCGCTCCCCGGCGGCATGGGATTTCAGCGCGGTGAACGGCAGGATGGCGGATTTGAGCTTGCCGTCCTCGCGCACCGCGACAAAGGCGAGGCGCTGCGTCAGGTCCAGGGCCAAGCCAACGCCGTCCTTCAGGAAGCTCTTGTCCTGCTTGAACTGCCGCCCCTGGATCTGGCGCGCCAGCTCGTGCTCCAGCACGTGCAGACCATGCTTGGAGCTGGAGTTCTTAACCCAGCTGGCAAGGCCGGTGTACCACCTGGTCGGCAGCATGAATATGGCAGAAAACACGAAGGTGACGATAAGAAGCGTCCACAGCAAGGTCATTGGGTAAAATCTTTTCCTCGTGAATGGCGCGCCGCAGCCGTTACACCCCCAGCGCCAGTTGACTGCGCTGCCCTTATACCCGGCCCTGCCCCGAGGCAATGTAGGGTGCCCCGCCTGCACGGATGCCGGAGCCCCGCTGGACGCATAGCCCCACCGGAACGAGAGAGGGATCAACGTGGTGAATTGCTCACCGGCCTCAAGGGCGCACAAAAAAACGGCCCGGGGTTTTGCCCCGGGCCGCTTTATTTGCGCTCTTGCGCGCGGCCGCCCAACCAGCCCCACGCGCAAGAGCTTTAGTTACACCGTTTAGGCGGCGAACTGGTTCATCGTGTTGTGCGCGCCGCCAGCCTTCAGCGCGGCTTCACCGGCGAAGTACTCCTTGTGATCGTCACCGATGTCGGAGCCCGACATGTTCTGGTGCTTCACGCAGGCGATGCCCTGACGGATCTCCTTACGCTGCACGCCCATCACGTAGCCCAGCATGCCCATGTCGCCGAAATACTCCTTGGCCAGGTTGTCGGTGGACAGGGCCGCGGTGTGGTAGGTCGGCAGGGTGATGAGGTGATGGAAGATGCCCGCGCGCTTCGCCGCATCGCGCTGGAAGGTGCGGATCTTATCGTCGGCTTCGAGCGCCAGCGCGGAGGCGTCGTAATCAACGCTCATCAGCTTGGCGCGGTCGTACGGGGTGACGTCCTTGCCGGCTTCCTTCCACGCATCGTAGACCTGCTGGCGGAAGTTCAGCGTCCAGTTGAAGGACGGCGAGTTGTTGTAGGTCAGCTTGGCATTCGGCCACACTTCGCGGATGCGGTCCATCATGGACGCGATCTGCTCCACATGCGGTTTCTCGGTCTCGATCCACAGCAGGTCGGCGCCGTTGTTCAGGGCGTTGATGCAGTCGAGCACGCAGCGGTCCGCGCCGGTGCCGGGACGGAACTGGAACAGGTTGGAGGGCAGGCGCTTCGGACGCAGCAGCTTGCCGCCGCGGTTGATGATCACGTCGCCGTTATGCGCGGCGTCGGCCTGCACTTCCTCGCAATCCAGGAAGGAGTTGTACTGGTCGCCAATGTCGCCCGGCTCCTTGGAGTAGGCGATCTGCTTGGTCAGGCCAGCGCCCAGAGAGTCGGTGCGGGCGACGATGACGCCGTCCTCAACGCCCAGCTCCAGGAAGGCATAGCGCAGGGCGCGGATCTTCTGCGCGAAATCCTCGTGCGGCACGGTCACCTTGCCGTCCTGGTGGCCGCACTGCTTCTCGTCGGACACCTGGTTCTCGATCTGCAGCGCGCAGGCGCCGGCTTCGATCATCTTCTTGGCCAGCAGATAGGTCGCCTCGGCATTACCGAAACCGGCGTCGATGTCCGCGATGATGGGCACAACGTGGGTCTCGTAGGTGTCGATCTTGTGCTGGATTTCCTTCTGCTTGGCGGCATCGCCGGCGGCGCGGGCGGCGTCCAGGTCGCGGAACAGGCCGCCGAGCTCACGGGCATCAGCCTGGCGGAGGAAGGTGTAGATCTCTTCGATCAGCGCCGGCACGGAGGTCTTCTCGTGCATGGACTGGTCGGGCAGCGGGCCGAACTCGGAGCGCAGCGCGGCAACCATCCAGCCGGAGAGGTAGATGTAGCGGCGCTTGGTGGTGCCGAAGTGCTTCTTGATGGAGATCATCTTCTGCTGGGCGATGAAGCCGTGCCAGCAACCGAGCGACTGGGTGTAGTTCGCGGGGTCGGCGTCATAGGCCGCCATGTCCTCGCGCATAATCTTGGCGGTGTAGCGGGCGATATCCAGACCGGTGGTGAACCGGTTCTGCAGACGCATGCGCGCCACGTACTCGGGGCTAATGCCGTCCCAGGTGCCGTTCTTGGCCTGGACGAGCTGGGAAACCTGCGAAATATGATCTTGATAGGACATCTTGGTCTTCCGTCGGGTTAAGGGCGCGCTTGTTGCGCTGCAACAAACACATACAAACTCACAGCCCAAATAGGTAGAGAAAATAGCGACAAAAATAGCCCTGAAACTGCAAAAAAACTGTAATTATGTTAAGTATTTTACAAGGCGATGGATGTAAAAGTAAACTATTTTACATCCATCGCCTGTCAAACAGCCGGTTTACGCGCCGCGCCAAACGCCTTTGCGCTTCTCGGAGAAGGCGGCCATGCCTTCCTGTTTATCCTCGGTGGCGCAGAGCCCGTTGAACAGGCGGCGTTCAAAATGGATGCCCATGCTGAGGCTGGTCTCGAAGGCGGCGTTCACCGCCTCCTTGTTGGCGATGGCGGCCAGCGGCGCCATGTCGGCGATCGCCTGGGCCTGCTTCAGCGCCTCGTCCAGCAGTTGGTCCGCCGGCACAACCTGGGCCACCAGGGAAGCGCGCTCGGCCTCGGCGGCATCCATGAAGCGCCCGGTCAGGCACATCTGCATGGCCTTGGCCTTGCCCACGGCGCGGGTTAAGCGCTGGCTGCCGCCCATGCCGGGCAGCACGCCGAGCCTCACCTCCGGCTGGCCGAATTTCGCCGTGTCGGCGGCGATAATGTAATCCGCCATCATCGCCAGCTCGCAGCCGCCGCCCAGCGCGAAGCCGGCCACCGCCGCGATCCAGGGCTTGCGGGTGGCGGTCACACGCTCGAATCCGGAGAAGAAATTCTGTCCGTACATTTCGGAGAAGCCCTTGGGCTGCATCTCCTTGATGTCGGCCCCGGCGGCGAAGGCCTTCTCGCTGCCGGTGAGCACCAGGCAGCGCTGGCCCGGATCGGCCTCATAGGCGGCGAAGGCGGCGATCAGGTCCATCTGTACCTGGGAGTTCACGGCGTTGAGTGCCTGCGGCCGGTTGAGGCGGACCAGGGTGACGGGGCCGTGGGTTTCGACGAGAAGCGTTTCATATGCCATGGAAATCTCCGGTTTCGTTATCGGTGGCGCGCCCCTTGTAGCACGGCTTGGCTGATTGCCACCTGCCCCCGCATTGGCAGCACCGGACCGGGCTTCACAGCCCGGCGGCACTACGGCACAACTCGGGCACCATGGACGCCCTCATCACCAGCACACTCGGCCTGCTCCTCGCCGCCATCGCCGTGGCGCTGGTCGCGCGGCGCCTCCATTTGCCCTACACGGTGGGACTCGTTCTCGCCGGGGCCGCACTGGCCATGGCGCGGGTGAATACCGGCATCACCCTGACCCATGAGATCATTTTCAGCCTCATCCTGCCGCCTCTGCTGTTCGAGGCCGCGATCAACATCCATTGGCGCGAGTTGCGGCGGGACGCGCTGCTCTTGCTCGTGCTGTCCGTCGCCGGCACGCTCATCGCCGCCACCGTCGTGAGCGCGGGCGTGGTGTGGACGCTGGGCTGGCCCCTGCAAGCGGCGGCGCTGTTCGGCGCGCTGATCGCCGCCACCGACCCGATCGCGGTGATCGCCATGTTCAAGGACAATAACGTCAGCGGACGGCTGCGCCTGCTGGTGGAGGCCGAGAGCCTGTTCAACGATGGCGTGGCCGCGGTGCTGTTCACGCTGGTCCTGGCCTGGGTACAGGCGGGCGGCGGGGCGCCGCAAAGCCTGCCCAGCATGGCGCTGGACCTGGGTTGGACCGTGGCGGGGGGCATCGTCATCGGCCTGGGCACGGCGGCTATCGTGCTCGGTCTGGTTGGACGAACCTCGGACCATCTGGTGGAGAGCACGCTGACCACCGTCGCCGCCTATGGCTCGTTCCTGGCCGCGCAGCACCTCGGCTGCTCCGGCGTGCTGGCCACGGTCACGGCCGGGCTGGTGATCGGCAATCTCGGCATATTGTCCGAGCCGGAGAAAAGCCTGATCACCCCGTATGGCCGCAGGTTCATGCTGGGGCTTTGGGAGTTCATCGCCTTTATCGCCAACTCGCTGGTGTTCCTCCTGATCGGGCTGGAGGTGGGCGGCATGCGCCTCACCCAGCCAGCGGAGATCGCGCTGCTGGCTGTCGTCGCCCTGGTGACACTGAGCCGGGCGCTCACCGTGTATCCGCTCTGCCTCTGCTTCGCCCGCACGCGCTGGGCGGTGCCCGCCGCCATGCAGCACGTGCTGTGGTGGGGGGGCTTACGCGGCGCGCTCGGGCTGGCTCTCGCGCTCTCCTTGCCCGCAACGCTCGCCTACCGGAACGACATCCTCACCGCCACCTTCGCGGTGGTGATCTTCTCGGTGGTCGGCCAGGGGCTGACCATGCCGCCGCTGCTGCGCGGGCTGGGGTTCATCCCGCGCAGATAGCCCGAGGCCCGTGACGCCTAGAACGCCGTGGTCAGGCGGATGTTGAAGAAGTCACCGGCGACATCGCTCGACGTGGCGAAGTGGTGGTTCCAGATCGCGGTGACATCAACACCGTTGTGCAACTGGTAGCCGACGATCGGGCCGATACCGTAATTATGCGTGATGGAACCGGACACGGGCTGCCCGTTAAACGTATCTTTTGTGAACTGGTCTTCCTGCTCGGCGCCAACACCCATCGTCCATGCGCCGATGGTCTTGGCGACAGTGTAATCGGCCGCAAATTCCGGCGCGGATCGGTAATTATAGTTGGTGGTCGTCGTGGAACCCACGGGGAACTCGTAATGCGTGCCAACGCTGACATTCCAGCCATTATATAGCCAGCTGAAGCCCAGATCCGGCTGGATGGTTGAGTAGCCATTACCCGACGGCACGCCGCCATCGCTCAGCTTGCCGTCCACAAGATCGGCTGGGGTGTTTGTGGCGTCATTCAGATAAACGCCGAAGCCGGTACGGACGAAAAAATGCTCCGGCAGGGACCAAGATAGTGTGACCGGCAACAAAACGGTATTGTAGATGCCGAGATTACCGCCACCGCCACGGGTATTATTCTGGAGCGGCTGGTAGGTGTTATAATCAAAAGGCTGGGTAATGGCAGCCCCGTAAGTGGCACCCAAAATCTTGATGCCCGGAACCCAGAGAACAATGGGCACTTCGACCAGCACATTCATATGCGTACCGGGGACCTTGTCGCCGGCGGCGTTAAAATAGCTGTAAGCCGCCTAGTAGTTGTCGAGTTCACCATACACGCCCGGCGGTGGCAGCGCACCGGCGGGCAGGCCTTCAAACACGCCACGCAGATACGGGTCCCACAGCTCCTCGGCCTTAGCGGCGGTAATCATGGAGCCAGCCATGACCAGCGCCAAGGTGCTTGTCAGCAGCTTCAGCTTGATCGACAACTTCCTCTCTCCGTTTTTATTTTGCGGCACACGACCCGGACGAGCCGCGAACCGATCTTGTAACGTTCCGTTTTGGTACACCGTTATTAAAGCGTGGTGCTATTCGACTGAACAGGTAACAGCGTTCTGACTTTTCAACCAAGGACGCCTTGGCTTGGCGGCATGCGTCCTCTCCGAAAACTCAAAGCTCACAGCTTGATTTATTTAATCTTGAACGATGGGCTCCTCATAGTTTCCTGTTATCATCGACGACGGGGAATCGCTCCGTCAAGACGACTTTCTTAAAGGGAGCGTCCATGCGTCGAGTGGCAAGGCAAGCCTCAACCACACCACGAAATTCCAAAACTCAAAGGGCAAGTCCGGCACGCATTTGAGATTCAACACCTGCCTGGACAAGGCATCTAATTTCCGGCGATGGAGGCGGCGCCGGGTTGTCCAGCGCCGCTCCTGTGGCCTACGCTTTTATGCGCTCCATCTTTGCATCATAGAGCGGTGCGAGATGCACGCGGGCGGGCACGCGCTCACCCGCGACTTCCAGCTCGTAGGAGCCGGAGAGCACGAAATCCTCGTCCACCCCCGCGGCATTGCGGACATAGCCCATGCCGATCGGCTTGCCGATGGTATGGCCAAAGCCGCCGCTCGCCAGCCAGCCCACGCGCTCGCCATTGCGGTAGATGGTCTCGCGGCCGAGCAGGATCACCTCCGGGTCGTCCACGGTGAAGGTGGCGAGCATCTTCTTCAGCTTCTGGTCGCGCTGCTCCACCAGCGCCCCGCGGCCGAGGAAGGCTGTGCCCTTCTTGAGCTTCACCGCCCAGCCGAGCCCGGCTTCCAGCGGCGTGTAGTCCGGCCCGATATCGCCGCCCCAGGCGCGATAGCCCTTCTCCAGGCGCAATGTCTCGATGGCGCGGTACCCGGCATTGGCGATGCCGAACTCCTCGCCCGCCGCCATCAGCGCCTCGTACACCGTGCTGGCGAATTCCACGGGGATATGCAGCTCCCAGCCCAGCTCACCCACATACGTCACGCGCAGCGCCAGCACCGGCGCACCCGCAATGCAGAGCTTGCGGCATTGGCCGAAGGGGAAGCCCGCATTGGAGACGTCATCGCTCGTCAGCTTCTCCAGCACGCGCCGCGCGTCGGGCCCCATCAGGCTGAACACGGCGTTGGCCGAGGTGATGTCGATGAGATACGCATCCAGATCGCCGGGGATGTTGCGCTTGATCCAGTCGAAATCATGCGTGGCGAAACCGGTGCCCGTGACGATGTAATATTCCGTCTCGGAGAGCCGGGCCACCGTGAGGTCACATTCAATGCCGCCGCGCGCGTTGAGCATCTGCGTGTAGATCAGGCTGCCGGGCTTCTTCGCCACATCATTGGCGCAGATCCAGGAGAGTGCTGCCTCGGCATCGCGCCCGACCAGCATGAACTTGGCGAAGGAGGTCTGGTCGATCACCCCCACAGCCTCGCGGATGGCCTTGTGCTCGCGCGCCACGGCGCTGAACCAGTTGGGGCGCTTGTAGGTGTACTGGTCCTCTGCCACCTCGCCCGGGGCAGCGAACCAGTTCGGGCGCTCCCAGCCCAGCTTCTCGCCAAACACGGCGCCCTGCACCTTCAGCGTGGCGTAGAGCGGCGAACGGCGCAGCGGGCGGCCGGTGGTGAATTCCTCGGAGGGATAGGCGATGGTGTAGTGCCGGGCATAGGCCTGCAGCGTGCGGGCGCGCACCCATTCCACATCCTGGTGGTTGCGGCCGAAGCGGCGGATATCCACCGGCCACAGATCATAAGGCGGCTCGCCACCCGCAACCCATTCCGCCAGCACCTTGCCCGCGCCGCCACCCGCGGCGATGCCAAAGGCGTTGAACCCGGCGCCGACGAAGAAGCCCGCCAGTTCCGGCGCCTCGCCCAGGATGAAATTGCCATCCGGGGTGAAGCTTTCCGGGCCGTTGATGAGCTGCTTGATGCCAGCCGTTTGCAGCGCCGGCACGCGGCCCATCGCCAGTTCCATGAGCGGCGTGAAATGGTCGAAGTTCGAACCCAGCAGCTGGAACTCGAAATTCTTCGGAAAGCCCTTCTGCGCCCAGGGGATCGGGTTCGGCTCATAGCCACCCATTACCAACCCGCCGACTTCCTCCTTGTAGTAGGTCAGACGGTCAGGGTCGCGCAGGGTCGGCAGGCCTGGGGTCACGCCCTCGATCCGCTCCGTCACCATGTACTGGTGTTCGACCGAGACCAGCGGCACGTTCACCCCGGCCATCCTGCCGACCTCGCGTGCCCATTGCCCGGCGCAGTTCACCGCCACCTCGCAGGCGATCCGCCCCTGGTCGGTGAGCACCGCGACGACGCGGCCCTTTTCGATCTCGAAGCCGGTGACTTCAACATTCTCGAAGATCTTCGCCCCGGCCATGCGCGCGCCCTTGGCCAACGAGGCGGTGATGTCGCTCGGGTTGGCCTGACCGTCGGTCGGCAGGAAGGCGGCGCCGATCACATCATGCACATCCATCAGCGGCCAGAGCTTCTGCGCCTCCGAGGGAGTGAGCAGGTGCATCTCCAGCCCGAAGCTGCGCGCCGTGGTGGCTTGGCGCTTGACCTCGATCCAGCGTTCCTCGTTGCAGGCCAGGCGCAGCCCGCCATTCATCTTCCAGCCGGTGGCGAGACCCGTCTCAGCCTCCAGCGTGCGGTAGAGCTTCACCGATTCGCCCAAAAGCTGGGTGATGTTGGCGCTGGTGCGCAACTGCCCGACCAGCCCTGCGGCGTGCCAGGTGCTGCCGGAGGTAAGCTTGTGGCGCTCCAACAGCACCACCTCCCAACCCAGCTTGGCCAGATGATAGGCCGTGGAACAGCCAATGATGCCGCCGCCAATGATGACCGCGCGCGCCTGTGTTGGAAAATTCATGCCCTATCCCCTGACCTGATATCTTATTTCGTTCCTGCCGTTACGGCGGCGGCAAGTCAACACAAAACCACAGAAAACCACAAATCAACAAATCGCCACATTGGCGGCCAGCCCGCCAAGGCTCGTCTCTTTGTACTTGCTCTGCATATCGAGGCCCGTCTGGCGCATGGTCTCGATCACCGCGTCGAGCGAGACGATGTGCGTGCCATCGCCGTGCAGCGCCAGCGAAGCGGCGGCGATGGCCTTGATCGCGCCGAAGGCGTTACGCTCGATGCAGGGCACCTGGACGAGGCCGCCAATGGGGTCGCAGGTCATGCCCAGGTGATGCTCCATGGCGATCTCGGCCGCGTTCTCGATCTGCGCATTGCTTCCGCCCATCGCCGCGCACAGCCCGGCGGCGGCCATGGCCGAGGCGGAGCCAACCTCGCCCTGGCAGCCCACCTCGGCCCCGGAGATGGAGGCGTTGCGCTTGATCAGCCCGCCAATGGCGGCGGCGGTGAGGAAGAATTGCCGCATCCCCGCCTCATCCGCGGTTTCGCAGAAATCCCGGTAGTAGCGCAGCACGGCGGGTATCACTCCGGCGGCGCCGTTGGTGGGTGCCGTCACCACGCGCCCGCCGGCGGCATTCTCCTCGTTAACCGCCATGGCGAAGGCCGAAACGTAATCGAGATGCGTGTGCGGGATGAACTCATTCTGCTGCGCCCGGCTCTGCAACCCGGAGAAGATATGATGCGCCCGGCGCTTCACATGCAGCCCGCCCCCAAGCTCCCCCTGCTGTGTCAGGCCAC
This sequence comes from Acidocella sp., assembly GCF_052326845.1. Taxonomy (GTDB): domain Bacteria; phylum Pseudomonadota; class Alphaproteobacteria; order Acetobacterales; family Acetobacteraceae; genus Acidocella. The sequence goes on from NZ_JBKQJR010000203.1 coordinate 19,152, forward strand.
GCTCGATGCAGGCGAACATCGCCTCCGCCACCTTACCAATATAGCCAAGCACTTCCGCCTTCGGGTGCCGCGCGCACTCATTCGCCAAGGCCAGCTCGGCGATGCTCAAGCCCGCCTCTTTTGCCGCTTGCAGCATTTGCGCGGCGGTATCGTACGGATGCGGCACCGGAATTTCAGCCGCTGGTTCGTCCTCCTCCCCTTCGCGCACCACGAAGCCGCCGCCGATGGAAAACCAGAGCTGGGACGCAAGCTCCGCTCCAGCAGCATCGTAGGCGGTGAAGCGCATTGCGTTGGTGTGGCGCTCGAACTGCGTCTGCCGGTCGAACAGCACGTCCCTCGCCGGATCGAACTCGATCTCGCGCCCGCCCTGCAGGCGCAAGCGGTGGGAGGTGACAATGCTGGTAAAGAGCTCCCCCGCCTCGTCGGGGCTGATCTCATCCGGACGGCAGCCGGCCAGGCCCAGGATCATCGCTTTGTCGGTGGCGTGGCCCTTGCCCGTCCAGGCCAGGGAGCCATAGGCGGTGGCGGTGAGGCGAACCACACCGGCCTCACGCCCTGCCAAGGCGCACAGAAAAGCATTGGCAGCGCGCATCGGGCCGACGGTGTGCGAGGAGGACGGCCCCAAGCCGATCCTGAACAAGTCAAGCAGGGAGATGGACGAGGCCGAGGCCGTCTGCCGGATTCCGGACTGCATGGACACTCCTTCCGCCACTGGTTTTTGCGCGGCGGCTTTTGCCGCGAGGGTATTGCAAAACCCCATACAACACCACCGGAGACACCCACAGACTCCGCCAATTCAAGAGAATCGCCGTGACCTTCCTCCCAAACCCAGCCCGGAGCCGCTCTGTCCACGGCAATCGCAGCACGTTCCACAACCTCGGCAAGTACGTTTTTGTTTCTACAATCTTAATATTTACACTTTAAACGGGAAGTTTAAACAAAATTATTGACTAGTTCTTGCTATAGTTGTATTTTTGCTTAAATCCCGCGGGGCGAAAATGAAAATCCTTTCTTTTGAGACTATATCTAATAAAAAAGATCTTTTGACGGCTTTTCTGCGTTCGCGTCTGGCTATCGTCGACGAGACGAACGATGCCGAGGAAGCCCTCGATCTGGTGAAGTTCTACGATTACGACGCGGTGCTGCTGCGCCTGTCGGAAGACCGGCTGGGCGACCTGGAGATCATCCGCAAGCTGCGCATGGCCCGCGTCCGCGCGCCGATCGTGGCGGTGGCACGCACGATGAACGAGGCGGCGCGGCTGCGCGTGCTGCAGGCCGGGACGGACGACCTGATCGTGGACGCCCTCTCACACGAAGAAATTTTCATGAAGGTGCAGAACCTGATCCGCCGCTCGCGCGGCTTCCAGGAAAATGCGCTGCGCATCGGCTCGGTCGAGATCAACATGAACGCGAAGAAAATCTACGCGAAGGGCCGGCCGGTGACACTCACCAAGAAGGAATACCAGATCGCCGAGATCCTGGCGCTGCGCAAAGGCGTGGTGCTGAGCAAGGAGGCGATTCTCGACCATCTTTATGGCGGGCTGGACGAGCCGAACCCGAAGATCATCGACGTGTTCATCTGCAAGATCCGCAAAAAACTGCAGGCGCTCGGTGTGGATGATTTCATCGAGACGAACTGGGGCCGCGGCTACATGGTCATCGACCAGCGGCAGGATGCCAGCCCGGCGGAGAGCCCTCAGCACAGCTATTCCCCGGCGCCGGCCCCTCAGACCAGGGCCATCGCCTAAAGCACGAACGACATACGATTTGTCAGACTAGTCATGCATATATAACATAACAAAACACGATCCGTTTGCCGTAATCCGCACTCCGCTTTGTCCCCAAAGGGGAGAGCAAAGATGCATCGCACGTGCCGCGAACCCGGTTAGCCGGGTACAGCAACGACGAGACGCATCCTGGTTAGGTCGTAACCGGTTCGCGAGAACTGGGATCAATTAGGAGACGCTTGATGTTGCTACCCAGATTGCTGGAGCGGAACATAACGATGCGAAGTCCGCGCATCATCGCCTGACCACGCCGCGCCGCTATTGAAGCGGGCGCCGTGACTTACCTTGTTTTCGAACAATAGGCCGGGACCATTGCGCCCGGTGGCATTTTGCGAGGATTCCACAAAATGAGCCTGATTCAGAACCGCCCGCCTGTCGGGCCGCTGCACCGTCACATCACCCTGCGCCCGGAGGCGCAGACACTGCCGGATGTCGCCAGCTTGGTGAAAACCCTGCGGCCGGAAGAGCCCCTGCACTGCATCCGCCCGGCGGTGATCACCGCCGCCGCGCAGGCCTTCACCGCCTCGTTCAACGGCGACGTGCTCTACGCCGTGAAGTGCAACCCCGAACCCGCGGTGCTGCGCGCGCTGTGGGAAGGCGGGGTGCGGCATTTCGACTGCGCCTCCATCTCCGAGGTGACGCTGGTGCGCCGCCTATTCCCTGGCGCTGACATCCATTTCATGCACCCGGTGAAATCCCGCAGCGCCATCCGCGAGGCGTGGATCGTCAACGGCGTCCGCGACTTCGTGCTCGATTCCGCCGACGAACTGCGCAAGATCCTGGAAGAGACCGGCACGCCGGAAGCCGCGCGCATCGGTGTGCGCCCCGGGCTGTTCGTGCGCCTGGCGCTGCCCGAGACTGGCGCCGCGATCAATCTCTCCAAGAAGTTCGGCGCCGATTTCGCAACCGCCGTGAACCTGCTGCGCGCCGCCCGGCCGCATGCCGGCAAGCTCGGCGTGGCGTTCCACGTCGGCTCGCAATGCACCGACCCGCTGGCCTGGCGCGACGCCCTGGCGCTGGCTGGCGAGGTGATCCGCGCTTCCGGCGTGCGCGTCGAGGTCATCGATGTCGGCGGGGGTTTCCCCGCGGCCTACCCGGATATCGACCCGCCGCCGCTCGGCGCCTTCATGGCCGAGATCGACGCCGCGTTCGACCGGCTGAACCTGCCCGGCGTTAAGCTCTGGGCCGAGCCCGGCCGTGCGCTGGTCGCGGGCGGCAGCTCCGTGGTGGTGCAGGTCCAGCTGCGCAAGGGCAACATGCTCTATATCAACGACGGTGTTTACGGCGCCCTTGCCGATGCCGGCGCACTGAAATTCCGCTTCCCCACCCGGCTGCTGCGCCGGGGCGCTACTCTGGGCGCGCCGGATGCGCCGTTCGGCTTCTTCGGCCCGAGCTGCGATTCGCTGGACGTGATGCACGGCCCGTTCATCCTGCCCGATGACGTGGCCGAGGGCGACTGGATCGAGATCGGCCAGCTTGGCGCCTACGGCACCTGCCTGCGCACGGCGTTCAATGGGTTCGACCGGGCGGCGTTGGTGGAAGTCTCCGACCGCGCTATGCTGGAGACAGCCGGCTACGAACCGGCCGACGCCAACGCCGAACACGCCGCCTAGAGTCTCAACACTTTTTATCTTGGGAGTTCTGCCACGATGCCACACGACATCGCGACTAAGCACGTATGTTTTTCGGGCCGCCTGCTGATCCTGGGCTTCGGCAGCATCGGCCAGGGCGTGCTTCCCCTGCTGCTTCGCCATATCGACATGCCGAAGGAGAACATCTCCATCCTCACGGCCGATGCGCGCGGCAACAAGGTGGCGGCGGAACTCGACGTGCCTGAAGAGATCCTGCCCCTCACCACGGAGAATTACCGCGAAGTACTCAGCGCCCGCCTCGGCGCCGG
>NZ_JBKQJR010000204.1:0-19404 GCF_052326845.1 Acidocella sp.
ATGTGGATCCCCAGCGTCTTGCCGACCCGCAGGGCCATGCCCAGCTGGCACGTCGGCTTGCCTGCCTCGAGATTGACGATGAACCGGATGCCGGTCCTCAGGCGAAAGCTGGATCTCCTCGTCGGTCCTCATGAATACCGACTCGCACATCTCGCCAAGTTAGCGAATCATCCGTCTAGCTCAGAACACTAGCCCCTGATACGGCAGCCGGCTTTCACGCGCGTTCCGCGCTCCTTCTTCTACGTCACCGGATCGTTGGAGACAGATTCCTGCTCGATGCTGTCAAAGCCCGGCGGGAACTTGCTCCACGGATAGCCGCCTTCGGCTGCTTCATATCCAACTTTAAAGAGCGCGTTCATATAGCTTCTGTCGAACGGCATGCTTGATGTTTGGGTAAACGTGCTGGGGATGTTGGCCAAATTGAAGTCCACGCCGTCACGCAAGGCGACGGCATATAGTCGGTAGAGGTCGCCGACTCCCTGCGTTTGGATAAGGGTCGATATCGCACGTCCGGCGATGCTGAGGGTTTGCCGCTTAACCTGAATCCAGTTGGGGTCGAGGCGCGCGTTGCGGATCACGTAGAGCTTGCGGGTGCGGGCTATGCCGTTGGCCTGCCCAAAACGGCGCAAGTTGAATGCCGGAGGATAGACGAACACCTGGGCGCTTGCGCCCCCGTCGACATGCATCTCCTGATGTGGAATCCCACCGCATTCCACTGTGATCATGGTTGGCGGGAACGCGCCCGGAATGGCCGCCGACGCCAGCAGGATATCCTCGATGAGCTTGCTTGCGCCGGGCGCGCCGCTGGCTGCAATCTTGCCGATATTCCAAATCACAGGCCGGCCGGCGTCCAGGTTGGTGGTACCGATGAACAGAAGCCGCCCTTTATTATACTCCGCCGCGATGCCAGCCAAAAATTTCTGGTCGATAAAACGCGACACCGTGTTCCGCAAGGGACGGTTATCGGCCATGGCGTCATTGATCAGGATGGCGATGAAATCGCGCTCGGACAATACGTCCTTCGCGGTAATGCCGGTATAGACCTTCGTGAGTTGCGGGTCGTAAGCGGACCCCATGAAGGCGAACGGAGCCGACAGCGCCCCGGTGCTGATGCCTGTGACCAGCTTGAAGGCCGGCCGTGTGCCTGCCGCGCTCCACCCGACCAACAGGCCTGCTCCATAGGCACCGTCCTCACCACCGCCGGAGATGGCCAGGAAGTCGGCCTCGGGCAACGGTCCGGTGTGTCCCTGCAGCTTTAGATAAGCCATCTCGCGCTGGTAGCTCTCAAAGCCCTCCTGGACCAACTGCGGCGACGCCTCATCCCCCCAGTAGCGGATGTCCCGCAGCCCGAGAACGGTAACATCGCACGCCGGCGCCTCTGGAACAGCCGGCATGCGGGACAGCGCTGTGCACCCGGACACCAGGGAGGTGGCCGCGATGCCAGTGAGCAAACGTCGCCGCGAAGGGGCCGAGGCATTAGCCGATGTCATCAGATGCACTCCAGGACGTGACAGGTTCCCCGCAGCCAAAGTAATAGTTCCCGCTCCGCTGGTGGAGCCTCTCACCGCACCGCGCCCGGCTTCGCCTGAAAGCGTCTCGATTGCCGATCCGCTAACAGGCCCCATTCCCGCTCCCCCATCTTCCCCTGCGGCGAAGCATGGTCGGCAAGTCTTCGTGCCCGGCTACGCGGTCAAATAGATCAGCAATGAATAAAGTAGCGGCTATTTTATCAACGACGTGAACTATTCTCAAAAAGAAATTTTTGTTGAGAAACGCGAAAGTTCCATCGTCCGCATCATTACGTAATCGCATTGCCTCCAAAATTCCACCCTGTTTCTTGCCCGGTCATCCGCCACGCTGCCCCTTGTCCCGAAACCTGCACAACTTAGAGCGCTCGGCTTTTAGCTGAATGCCCTAAGGCGTGTTGAGGCTGGGCAGGCTGTAGCCGTCGATGGCCGAGACGGGGCGCAGCGAGAGGGCATTGCCCGCGCAGACGGCCTCGGCTTGCCGCAGTTCCTCAACCGTCACCGGCGCCTCGCGCACCAGCCCGGCATCGAGCAGGCAGGCGCGCCTGATGCCCGGCAGCGCGCCTTCGCTCACCGGCGGCGTCACCCAGGCGCCGTGCAGCCGCACGAACAAATTGGCCGCACTTGTCTCGGCCACGCGCCCGGCGCGGTTGAGCATCAGCGCGTCATCGGCGCCGCGCTCGGCGGCCTCCATGCGCGCCAGCACCCCGGGCAGATAGTTCAGGCTCTTGATGGCGCTGAGCGGCGAATCCTCGTCGCGCCGGATGCGGCTGGTGACCAGACGCAGCTTCCCGCCGGGCGGCGGCAGGGGCGCGGTGGTGATGAGCAGGGTAGGGGTGGCAGCACTTGGCGGCAGCAGGCCGCGCGGGCCGGTGCCGCGCGTCAGCGTCAGCCGCAGCGCCGCATCTTCCAGCCCATTGGCGGCGAGCAGGCCGTGAATCGCCTCCGCCAGCTTTTCCCTGTCCAGCGGCACGGGGATGTGCAGCAGCGCCGCCCCCGCGCAGAGCCGGGCGTAATGCCGGGCAAGCTCCGGCACCGCGCGGGCATGGGCCGCCATGGTCTCGAACACGCCGTCGCCCAGCAGGAAGCCGCGATCCGCCGGGTCGATGCGCGCCTCGCTTGCCGGGCACAGCGCGCCGTTCAGCCAGACGTTCATTGGCCCAGTGCCAGAAGGGGAGAAATCTTCACCATGGCTTCGTCATACTCCGCCTCGGCCACGCTGTCCCAGGTGATGCCGCCGCCCGCCTGTGCGTAGAGCGCGTCCGCCGTGGCGGTCAGCGTGCGGATGATGATGGCGCTGTCCATGGCGCCGTCGAACCCGATCCAGCACAGCGCCCCGCAATAGGCGCCGCGCGGCCCGGCTTCCAGCTCGTCGATGATCTGCATGGCCCGGCGCTTGGGCGCGCCGGTGATGGAGCCGCCGGGCAGCGTGGCGGCGAGCAGGTCGAACGCGTCCAGCCCGGGCTTCAACCGCCCGGTAACGGCGGAGACGAGGTGATGCGCCTGGGCGTAGCTCTCCACCGCCCAGAGTTCCGGCACCGCCACCGAGCCTATCTGGCACACCTGGCCGAGATCGTTGCGCAGCAGGTCGGTGATCATCAGGTTCTCAGCGCGCTCCTTGGGGCTGGCGTGCAGAGCCGCGGCGGCGGTGGCGTCGTCGTCAGGGTCGTCGCTGCGTGCGGCGGTGCCTTTGATGGGCCGCGTCTCCACCTCGCCATCGGCGGTAAGGCGCAGGAAGCGCTCGGGCGAGGCGCAGGCGAGGCCGAAACCCTCGTGCTGGATACAGGCGGCGAAAGGGGCGGGGCTGAGCCGCCGCAGCGCCATGTGCATGGCTGCCAGCGGCAGCCCGTCCGAGCGCGGCGCGATGAAGCGCAGGGTGAGGTTGGCCTGGTAGATGTCCCCCGCCGCGATATAGGCGCGCAGCCGCTCATGGGCCTCGCGGTAGGTCTCGCGGCTCATCTCCGGCGCCCAGCGCAGCGGCGGCACAGGCGGCAGGGCGGGCGTGGTTTGCAGTCTGGCGGTAATGCCGGGCAGGTCCTCTTCCGGGCCGAGATAGAACAGCCGCCGCGCCTCGGGGTCGAACCCCAGCAACGTAGTGTAGAGCCCGAACCAGCCGCCGGGCAGGCCGGGCATGGGCGCGAACCGGCTGGCCACACCTGCGGCCTCGCGGGCGAGATCGTAGCCGATCCACCCCACCGCCCCACCCGCGAAGGGAAAGGGCCAGGTTTCCGGCCGTGTGGGTGGCGTGTGCGAGGCCATCCAGTGCCGCAGCGTGGCGTAGGGATCGGCCTCCAGCCGCAGCGTGGCGCGGGGGGAAAGGCAGAGATAGCTGACGCGGGACCGTGGATCGCCCACAGCGGCGCTGTCCAGAAAGGCGAGGCCGGGGGTATCGGCCAAGGCGGCAAAGGCGGCCTCGGGCGGGAGATAGGGCAGTTCGGCGATCATCGTGCCCGTTTAGCTGCGTTCGATGACGGCGGCGATCGCGGCGGCCATGGCGTGCCAGCCGGGCGCGGCAGCGGCGGCGGCTGAGGCGGGCTGCGCCAGGAGCTGCGTCAGTTCCAGCAAGCCCTTGGCGATGGCGGGGGCGTTCGGCGCACAGAGAATGGCCCTCGGCTGGCCGCCGAGCTGCTCCGGCAGGCCGCCCACGGTGGTGGCCAGCACATGCCGCCCGGCGGCCAGCGCCAGCGCCGCAACGCCCGACTGGCTGGCCTCCCGGTAGGGCAGCACCAGCGCGTCCGCCCAGGCGAGCAGGCCGGGCAATTCGGCATCCGCGAACCAGCGGCGCTCCACGGAAACCCCCGCCATGGCCTCAAGGCGCTCAAGCGCCGGGGAGCTTGGGCCGTCGCCGCAGATGCGCAGCTCGAAGGGCCGGTTCGCGCCCAGGAACTCCAGCGCATTGGCCAGCAGGTCCAGCCCCTTGTAGGGCAGCAGGCGGCCGAAATAGAGGAGCCGCGGCCGGGATGTCGGCCGCGCGGCGGGTACGGTGCCGGCGAGGCCGATTGGCGGGTGCCACAGCTTTGTCAGCGTCTGGCCGTTGGCGCCGAAGCCCTGGCCGCGCAGCGCCTGCTCCACATGCCCGCTGAGGCAGAACAGATGCTTTGCCCCGCGCAGCAGCCGGGTCTGGTCGAGCGCCAGGAAGCTCAAGGCGTCGCCCGGGTGGGGTTCGGCGTCATGCACGATCACGGCGTAACCGATGCCAAGCCCCCGCAGCGCGGTTGTCATGCGGATATCGAGCAGCGCGGGCATGGCGCACAGGGCAATATCCGGGGCGAGGCGGCGCAAATGCGCCTCGGTGCGCCGGCGCAGGAAGGGCGAGGCAAGCCGCTGGGCGATGAAGCCGAGCCTGCTCCCGTAGGTGGGCTCGCGCCAGTCGCAGGCCGGGGCATCCGGGCCGGTCAATATCTCCGCCCCGGCGGCGAGGGAGAGCGCGGCGCTCTGGCCCGGCAGCGTGTTCAGCGCCTCCGCCAGCCTTGCCGCGAAAATCGGCCCGGCCCCGCGCCGCCCCCAATGCCAGACGAGTGTTCTCACCCGATGCCGTTGGCGGCGAGCGCCGTGTCCAGCGCCTCGCGCCCCAGCGTGTTCAAGGCATGGCGCTGCCCGGCGGTGCCGAGGTTGGCGCGCAAGGCCGCGTCGTTGAACAGGCGCTGTAGCCACGCGGCAGCGTCCTCAATGTCCGGGTCAGCCCATTCGGCGCCGGGGACCGCGTAAACACCGCGCTCATCGCGCGCGGGCACAAGCCGGTAGCGCACAAGGCCGCTGTTGGCCGGGTCCATGAAGTCCAGATTGCCGGAATAGCCCGTCGCCACGACCGGCACGCCAAGCAGTGCCGCGGTGGCTGGGATAAGGCCAAACCCCTCGGAGCGGTGCAGGGAGAGCACCACGTCGCTCGCCGCGATCAGCCCGCGCAGTTCCGGCTCGCTCACGGTTTCCGTCATCACGCGGATATTCGGCGCATCGCCCACGGCGGCGCGGATGGCGGCGAGATCGTCCTGGTAATGCGCGATGCCGGTGAGCTTGAGCACGAGCAGCGCGTCCTGGCTCGCGCCGAACGCCGCCTTGAAGGCGGCTATGGTGCCGAAGGGGTTCTTGCGGGTGCAGCTGGAGGCCAGGTTGAACGCGCTGAGCACAATGAAACAATCAGCCGGGAGGCCCAATGAGGCGCGGTCCCCCGCGACGGCGAAGGGCAGTTGGGTAACAAGAGGGAGGGGAACGACGCGGACGCGGCCCGGGGCGATCGCTTGGAACGCCTCTGCCGAGAAGCGGCTTGGCGCCCAGATTTCATGCAAAAATTTTGCCCCAATGGCCCATTCGGCTGGCACCCGGGAGAGTTCCCAGGCCCACAGGCCGATGATCCGCCGCCCACGGAGCATGTTGCGTGGCTTAAGCCGGGCAAGGCCGACGGGCAGAAACGGGCCGTTGACCACGGTGATGACCGCCGCCCCCGGCGGCAGCGTGCCGGTGAAGGCGGGCACCACGCTCGGCAGGCCCAGCGGCATGGTGCCGCGCAGCAGGCCACGGGCGGCGAGCGCCTGGCCGAGGATGCGGCCGCTCTCGGCGATGCCGTTACGCCCGTCGATGTCACCGGCGATCACTGCGCCGTCGCTGCGGGCGGGGGCCGGGCCGGGCGGCACCGCGACCATGGCGGCCACGCGCGTCATTGCCGTGCGCCTCGCCTCGCGCGGCAACAGCCGCCAAGCGCGGTGGGCGAGGCTCAGCATGCGCCATCCGGCGCGCGCAGGATGCGCAACGTCGCGGCGGCGCTCTCGCTCCAGCTGACGGGCCGGAAGTTCTGCTGGATTTCCGCTCGCCACGCGCCCAGGGCCGCCGGATTATCCAGCACCTCACGCACCGCGCGCACGGCGTCGTGCAGGTTATCGGGGTCGAAATACCGGGCGAGCGTACCGCCCGCCTCAGGCAGCGACGTGGCATTGGCGGCGAGGCATGGCGTGCCATGGGCAAGGCTCTCGGTCACCGGCAGCCCCCAGCCCTCGTACAGCGAGGGATACAGCGTAAACAGGCAATCCTCGTAAAGTGCGGCGAGTTCGCAGTCGCTCGGCGCCTCGATCAGGCGGATCTTGCCGTCAAGCCAGTCGGCGTTTTCCAGCTGCTGCATGAGGTCCGCCACCAGCCAGCCCACCCGCCCGGCGAAGACCAGGGTGGGCACCTGTTCGTGCGGCATGGTGGCCAGCAGCTCCCGCCAGATGCGGAACAGCAGCGTGTGGTTCTTGCGGGCCTCGATGGTGGAGACGATGAGGGCGAAAGAGCCCGGTGGCGGCAGGCGTTCCGAGCGCAGAGGCGCGGGTGTGTGGCCAAAGCCGGTGCCAAGCGGGATCGGCTCTATACGGCTTTTCAGCGCCAAGCCGGTTTCCGCCGCATAGCGCTCGACGTCTTCGGCGGTGGTGCGGGAGACGGAGATGATCTGCTCGGCGAGGGGAGCCAAGTTGTGGAAGCAGGCACTGAAGGCGTTCACGACATTTTTGTCACACCATTCAGGGCGGCGCAGGGGAATGATGTCGTGGACCAGCAGCGCGAAACGCAGTCCGTGGCGTGCACATGCCATACTCACCAGCCCGGCATAATTCTCGGCCTGCCATGGCGAGCCGAGGCTGAGTAGCCAGTCGCCCGGTGCGGCGGCGGCCTCAAAGGCCTGCGTGGTTTCGCGGCGCGGGGCCGAGGGGCGGACCTTGCTTGTGCGGATAGATGCGCGCGCGGCCTCGCGCAGGCCTACACGCGCCGCGTCGCGCAGGGCCCGCAGTGCGTCGACCTGCCGGGCGCGGAACTGGCGCAGCGGGGTGACGACATCCGGCGGCAGTGCGGCCATCACACGGCGCCCAATGCGCCGGGCCAGGCTGGCCGGGCGGGGTGCGTGAGCGGCGGGAGGCTGCGGCTTGGCCGGGGCTGCCGGTTTGGCGAGATTGACGAACAGGGCTTCGACCTCGGCGAAGTTCACGCTCACGAAGCCTTTCCCCGGAGCCCCGTGGCGCACAAAGCGCACCTCCTCTGGGGCGAGGGCCAGCATCGCCCGCTGCAGCTCAAAGGCGAGGCGCTGGATGCCGCTGGGGCGGCTCACATGGGCGGCGTATTGGAAGAGATCTTCCACGTCGATCCAGATACGCATGTCTAACCTTCCTCGTTGCGCACGCGGGCGCGCCAGTCGTTGAGTACATCAGCCAGCGTGTCCTGCCAGGCGATGCGGGGTTGCCAGTCCAGCAACTCCCGCGCGCGGCGTGAATCGCCGATGGCGCGCGGGATGTCGGATGGTCGGAGGCGCGCCGCATCTTCCTCGATGCGCACCTCCACTTTCGAGAGTGCGAGGAGCGAGGTGAGGATATCCCCGATCCGCCGCGGTGTGCCGGAGGCGATGTTCAGGATCGTGTCCCTGGGCAGCATGTTGGCCCGGGCGATGGCCGCCACATAGGCGCGGGCGACATCGCGCACATCGAGGAAATCCCGCTCCGGCGTCAGCGCGCCCACCCGGATGACCGGCGGCGCGAGCCCGGCCTCTATCCGCGCGATCTGGCGGGCGAAGGCGGGGATGACGAAATTCTCGCTCTGGCCCGGGCCGGTGTGGTTGAAGGCGCGCAGCCGCAGCACGGAGAGTCCCTCCGCCGCCATGGCGCCGAGGGCAAGGTCGGCGGCGGCCTTTGTCGCGGCGTAGGTGTTCAGTGGCGCGAGCGGCGCCTGCTCGTCCAGCGCATGGCCGGCGCGGAAGCTGCCGCCGTAAATATCGGCGGAGGAGATGAAGACCAGCCGGCATTGCGGCGCCAGATCGCGGATTGCCGCGGCGATGTTGAGCGTGCCGTGCAGGTTGACGTCCCAGGCCCGGTCCGGCTCGGCCCGCGCCACGCCGATGGCGGCGATGGCGGCGAGATGCAGGCAGCAGGCGGGCTGGCTTTCACCGATCAGCGCGCGCACGGCGGCACGGTCGGTGATTCTGGCTTGGGAACGGATGATCTCTGCGCCGGACGCGGCGAGTTCCGCGCAGACATGGCGGCCGGCGAAGCCGCCGGCGCCCGTGACCAGGACCGGGCCGGGCATCACTTGCCCAGGCGTGCGCGGTGCCGGGCCAGATCCGCCTCCACCATTTCCGCGGCCATATCCTCCAGCGAGGTTTCCGGCTGCCAGCCGAGCCTCTGCCGCGCCTTCGTCGCGTCGCCATGCAGGACATCGACCTCGGCCGGGCGAAGAAACTTCGGATTAGTGACGACATGATCCTCGTAGTTCAGGCCGGCATGGGCGAAGGCGATGCGGCAGAACTCGCGGATGCTCGTCGTCCGCCCGGTGGCGATCACGTAATCATCCGGCGTGTCCTGCTGCAGCATCAGCCACATCGCGCGCACATAGTCGCGCGCATGGCCCCAGTCGCGCTTGGCCTCGAGATTGCCGAGCGGCAATTCCTTCGCCAGGCCGAGCTTGATGCGGGCCACGCCATCGGTGACCTTGCGGGTGACGAACTCGATGCCGCGCAGCGGGCTCTCATGATTGAACAGAATGCCGGAAGACGCATGCATGCCGAAGCTCTCGCGGTAGTTCACGGTCATCCAATGCGCGTAGAGCTTCGCCGCGGCATAGGGGGAACGCGGGTAGAACGGCGTTTTCTCGCTCTGCTGCGGCTCCTGGATGAGCCCGAACATTTCCGACGACGACGCCTGATAGACCCGCGCCTTGAGCCCGGTGATCCGCGCGGCTTCCAGCACGTTCACGGCACCCATGCCGGTCACCTCTCCGGTGAGCAGGGGCTGGTTCCAGGAGGCGGCGACGAAGCTCTGCGCCCCGAGATTATAGACCTCATCCGGCTGCACGTTCTGCATGACGCGGATCAGGCTGGAGATGTCGGTGAGGTTGCCGTCGATGAGTTCCACATCGTCAAGAATGCCAAGCCAGCGCATGCGCTCGCCCACAATGTCCGACGATGCGGAACGGCGCAGCAGGCCGACGACGCGGTAACCTTTTTGCAGAAGCAGCTGCGCCAGATACGCGCCGTCTTGTCCTGTTACGCCAGTGATGAGACAGGTTTTCATGGGGTCACCTTGGTGTCGCGCTGGCGCGCTTGTTCATGGTTGCGGATGCTGCAACCTAACATGGCCCCGGCGAAAATGACCAGAGTGGCCCGCAGTCTGGCATTCTCTCCGTCTGCCGGTGCATAAGGACGCGTGGATACGCAAACGCCTACCCCTTTCCGCGCCGCTGTCATCGGTGGCGGCCCCGCCGGGCTCATGGCTGCCGAGGTGATGGCCCAGGCCGGGCTGGCGGTTACATTGTTCGAGCGCATGCCCAGTGTGGGGCGCAAACTCCTCATGGCCGGGCGGGGCGGGCTCAACATCACCCATTCCGAGCCGATGCCGCGCTTCCTCGCCCGCTATGGCGCGGGCGAGGCGTGGCTCGCGCCCTGGCTGGCGGAATTTCCGCCCGAGGCCGTGCGCGAATGGTGCGCGGGGCTGGGGCAGTCCACCTTTGTGGGCAGCAGCGGCCGTGTCTTCCCCAATGTGATGAAGGCGAGCCCGCTGCTGCGCGCCTGGATCAGGCGGCTGGAAAGCCTGGGCGTGACGTTCGTCACCCGCGCCGAGTGGCAGGGGTGGGACGCCCATGGCCGCCTGTGCTTTGCCGACGGCACCGCCCACGAGGCGGATGTGGTGGTGCTGGCGCTGGGCGGCGCCTCCTGGCCGCGCCTGGGCAGCACCGGCGGGTGGACGGCGCTGCTGCCTGATGTCGAGATCGCTCCGCTGCGCCCGGCGAATTGCGGATTCACGGTCGGCTGGTCGGCGCATTTCGCTGAGAAATTCGCCGGCACGCCGCTCAAGCGCATCACCCTCGCCTGTGGCGATGTGGCGGTGCCGGGCGAGCTGATGATCACCAAAGACGGGCTTGAGGGCGGCGCGGTCTATGCCGTCTCGGCCCTGGCGCGGGAGATGATCGCGCGGGATGGTTCTGCCACTCTCAGCCTTGATCTGCGCCCGGATTTCAGCGCCGAGGCGCTCGCCGCCCGGCTGGCGGGCGGGGGGAGCGAGTCGCTCTCCACCCGGCTGCGCAAACGGGCGGGGTTGTCGCCGGTGGCCATCGGCCTGATGCAGGAGGCCCGGCACGCCGGGGTGGAGGCTCCCCTCGCCGGGCTTATCAAATCCCTCCCGGTTCGCCTGCTGGCACCTTCCGGGCTGGAGCGGGCCATCTCCACGGCGGGAGGCATAAAGCTCACGGAGCTGGACGAGCATCTGATGTTGCGCCGCCATCCCGGCGTGTTCGCGGCCGGAGAAATGCTGGACTGGGAGGCGCCCACAGGCGGCTATCTGCTGCAAGCCTGCCTGGCCACCGGCAGGGCGGCGGGGCAAGGGGTGCTCAACTGGCGAGATTCGCAACCAGGAAATCGATGAAGGCGCGCAGCTTGGCGGTGAGGTGCCGGCCGGGCGGGTAGACCATGCGGAAGGTGAGTCGCGGCGTGGCGTACTCCGGCAGCACCCGTGCCATCTGTCCGTCGCGCAGTGCCTGCTCAACGAGAAAATCCGGCTGCAGCGCCAGCCCCTGGCCTTGCATCGCCGCTTCCAGCCCCGCCGCGGCGCTGTTGGTGCGGAAATTTCCACTCACCTTTATGGTGTGCGTGGCGCCGTCAGCACCGGTGAAACTCCATGGCGCACCGAGCTGCGCGTTGATCACGACGAGGCAGTTATGCGTTGTCAGGTCCTCGGGCGTCGCAGGTGTGCCGTGCCGGGCCAGGTACTCCGGCGCGGCGCAGAGCACGGTTCCGGTATTCACCAGCGTGCGGGTGATGTAGCTCGTCTCCGGCAGCTGGTTCATGGTCACCGCCATGTCGAACCCTTCTTCCACCACGTCCACGTAGCGGTCGGTCAGGATCATCTCGACGGCGACGTTCGGGTACGCGGTGGCGAAGCGCGGGAGCAGCGGCGCGATCCGCGCCCTGCCGAAGGCCAGCGGTGCGCTTACCCGCAACACGCCCGTGGGGGTGTTCTGCATCTCGCCGGCAATGTTCTCCAGCGCCTCAAGCTGGGTGAGCAGGTCGGCGCAGTGCTCGTAGTAGATACTGCCGATTTCGGTGAGGCTGACATGGCGCGTGGTACGGTTGAGCAGGCGCACGCCCAGCGCCTCCTCAAGCTCGCGCACATGCTTGCTGATGATGGTGGGCGACATTCGCAGCGCCCGCGCCGCCTTGGTGAAGCTGCCTGTTTCCGCCACCTTTGCAAAGGCGGTCATTTTCGCCAGACGATCCATATCCCCCCCCCCTGATTATGAACTATTTGTTTATAGTGAAAGAAAAATTCACCGGATTATCGATTTCCGCAAGAGGGTCCATATCGCCCCGCGAAGACGGCGATGAACACCGCCTTGAAGTCGGAACCCTCACACAAATACTCTCTAAGGATTACTCCCATGCGTTTCTCCACCTCTGCCGCTGCCCTGGCTGCCGCCACTTTGCTTGGCCTTGCCCAGCCGGCTGCGGCGAACGGTTTTTTCACCCGTCCTGCCAGCGTGCAGGCGCCGGTCTCGGGCACTGAAAGCCAGCCCCGACTGGTGGCCTATCAGCTGAGCGGCCAGGGGCATGACGACCAAACCGCTCTGACCGTGAAAACCCACCATGGAAAATCCGCAAGCTGAGCTGAACGGCTGCGCCGCCGCCGCTCCTTAGCGGCGGTGCCGGCCCGTAGGACGAATGGAACCCCCCGCACCGGGCTTATGCCGGGCGGGGGTTCGTCGTTTCTGGCGCTTTGCCAGCCGATCCACCTCCGTCCTCGGACTATGAACCATTTGTTTATAGTGAAAGAAAAATTCACCGGATTATCAGTTTTGGCAAGAGGGTCCATATCGCCCAGCGAAGACGGAAACACCGCCTTGAAGTCGGAACCCTCACAGAAATACTCCCTAAGGATTACTCCCATGCGTTTCTCCACCTCTGCTGCTGCCCTGGCTGCTGCCACTCTGCTTGGCCTTGCCCAGCCGGCTGCTGCTTCGGGTCTTTTCTCCCGGGTTGCCACCGTGCAGGTTCCGGTCTCGGGCCCTGAAAGCCAGGCCCAGTTGGCCGCTCAGCTAACCGCCCAGGGCTATGACAACATCGCCCTGGTTTCCGCCTACCCCACCATGGAAAACCCGCACCCTGAGCTGATGGGTCACGCGGCCAACGCCGCTCAGACCCCGGTTCACGCTGGTTGGAACGGTGTTGCGCAGAAGAACGGTCAGACCGTTCAGGTTTACGTCACCCGCTCGTAAACGCTTCGCTGTTCGTTTCGCGGGCTAATGATGCGGCCCGTGGAACCCCCCGCCACCGTATCCGCCGCCGTGCCATCCGCCGCCTCCGCCGTATCCGCCATCGTGCCAGCCGCCGCCGTGCCATCCGCCGCCGTACCATCCGCCCCAGCCGAAGCTGAACGTGACCGGCGGGTAGAAGTAACCGTAGCCGGGATAGGCGCCATAAGGCGGCGGATAGGCATAGCCGTAAGGGCCGGCCGGCGGCATCGGCGGCACGCTGTTGCCTTTGGCCGCCATGCATTGGCCGTAGGTGACATCGTATTGCCATTGCAGACCGGCCTGCGATGCCTGCGCATTCGCAGCACCTGAGGCAGTACCCAGGACCAGCCCACTGCCGGCGCCGATGGCCGCCCCCTCTCCCGCATTGCCGGCAGCCGCGCCGATCGCCGCTCCCGCCGCGGCGCCCATCAGCGTGCCGGCCACCGCGCTCGCGGCGCCGTTCTGCTGCGCCGCCTGAGAGGTAGCGCCCGCGGCATAGCCAATGCTCTGCTCCGCGGCAGCGCGGCAGTCATAATCATCCACCTGGAAGGCGTTGAAGGTTTTCCCGGGGCCGGGCAGCACCATGATGCTGGGGCCGGTGGGCGGCGTCACCGCGCAGCCGCCGAGCATGAGCGGCAGGACGGCGGCGCCAAGAGAGACATGTCGCATTTTCATTTGGAGATCCCCCCGCCATTTGCGGGTCTTAACGTTACGCAAATTATACGCCTGTTCGGGCCCCGGCATTGACTTTGGTCAAAGCCCGGTTCGGCGGATGGTCTAGCCTTTTACCATCATGCGCAATCTTGCCGGATTTGCCTTGTGTCTCGGCGTCGTTGCGGCGCTGGCCGGCTGCACTGCCGCGCCGCCGCGCCCGCAGGCCGCAGTACCGCCGTCGGCCTACAGTGCGCCGGTCGTCACCCTGCGCGAGGACATGGCGCGAGAGGTTCCTGATGACGCCCCGCGCAGCCCCGCTGATGACGCCGCCTGGATCGCCCGCACCCAGGCGACGTTCGCCGCGTCGCCCTACACGCTCAGCACCCCGCAGCTCGTCCTCGCCGTGGACCGCAACCCGGCGGTGCAGCAACTCCGGGTGATCTTCGCCACCCCGACCGGGCCGTGGCAGGTCATCGGCGGCGGCAAGGTCTCCACCGGCGTGGCCGGGCTCTATGGCTATTTCATCACTCCCACCGGGGTGTTCCCGCACACCGCCGGTATTCTCGATTACCGCGCACTCGGCACATATAACGAGGAGCATATTCGCGGCTTGGGGATAAAAGGCAGCCGGGTGTGGGATTTCGGCTGGCAGACGGCGGTGGAGGGCTGGCGGACCGATGGCGAGACAAACGAGATACGCCTGGCGGTTCACGCCACCGATCCGGATGTGCTGGAGCAATTCTTGGGGCGGCCGGCTTCCGAGGGCTGCGTGCGCGTCTCCGCCCCCATGAACGTGTTTCTCGACCGCCATGCCGTGCTCGATGCCGATTACCTGCGGCAAGCGGCGTATGACCCGGCCGTTGCCGCCGTTCTGCCCCCGGATGGTGATCCGTTCCCCTATGCCGGAACCTATATGGTGGTTTTCGATTCCTCGGAGCCGCCGCCATGACCATCGCCGGACTGGAGACCGAAGTCGCCCGCATCGTCTGGGCCCAGCGCTACCGCCATGGCGGCAGTGCCGAGCCGGACATTGCCGCCACCTGGCGCCGTGTCGCCACCGCCCTGGCGCAGGCCGAACCATCCGGGCGCGAGGATTGGGCGGCGCGGTTCTATCAGGCGCTGGAGGGGTTCCGCTTCCTCCCCGGCGGGCGGGTGATCGCCGGGGCGGGCACGCCGCGCCGGGTGACGCTGCTCAACTGCTTCGTCATGGGCGAGGTCGAGGATTCCATCCCCGGCATTTTCCGCGCCCTGCAGGAAGGGGCGATGACCATGCAGCAGGGCGGCGGCGTGGGGTATGATTTCTCCACGCTGCGTCCGCGCGGGCTGCCAGCCAGCATCGCGGGCAACATCGCCTCCGGCCCCGTCTCCTTCATGGCGGTGTGGGACGCGATGTGCGCCACCATCCAGTCCACCGGCGCGCGGCGGGGGGCGATGATGGCCACCCTGTGCTGTGACCACCCGGATATCGAGGCGTTCATCGCCGCCAAACGCCAGCAAGGCGTGCTCAGTCATTTCAACCTCTCGGTGCTGGTGACTGACGCCTTCATGCGCGCCGCCGCCGAGGGTGCGCCCTGGCCGCTCATCTTCCCCGTCGCGCCGCCGTACCGTGTGGCGCGTGAGGTGAACGCGGCCGAGCTGTGGGACAAGCTCATGCTCGCCAGCTTCACCAGCGGCGAGCCCGGCGTGCTGTTCATCGACCAGATCAACCGCATGAACAATCTGCATTATTGCGAGCGGATCAGCGCCGTGAACCCGTGCGGGGAGGTGCCGCTGCCGCATTATGGCGGGTGCGATCTCGGCTCGCTCAACCTCACCGCCTTCATCCGCGAGCCGTTTTCCCCATCGGCGCGGCTGGACATGGAGGCGCTGATGGAAGCCGTGCCCGTCGCCGTGCGGATGCTGGATAACGTGCTGGACGTCTCGCATTTCCCGCTGCCCGCCCAGGCGCAGGAGGTGCGGGCCAAGCGCCGCGTCGGGCTTGGCGTCACCGGGCTGGCGGATGCGCTGGTCATGCTCGGGCTGGATTACGGAGCCGAGGCCGCGCGCCAATGGGCAAGCGGGGTGATGCGCGGGATCTGCCACGCCGCCTACCGCGCCTCCATTGCGCTGGCGGCGGAGAAGGGGGCCTTCCCCGCGTACCAGCGCGATGCGTATCTGGCCGGGCCGTTCATCCGCGCTTTGCCCGAGGATGTGCGCGACGCCATCGCTGAACACGGCATCCGCAACAGCCATCTGCTTGCCATCGCCCCCACCGGCACCATCAGCCTGCTCGCGGGCAATGTCTCCTCCGGCATCGAACCGGTTTTCGCCGCGGAGGCTGACCGCACGATACTCGACGCGCTCGGCACCAGGCAGCGCGTGACGGTGACCGACCATGCCGTGCGGCTGTGGCGGCAGGAACATGGCGGGGAACTGCCGCCCGCCTTCGTCACCACCGAGGCGCTGCCGGTGCAGGCGCATCTGGGCATGCAGGCGGCGTTGCAGGCGCATGTGGACCAGTCCATCGCCAAGACCATCAACCTGCCCGCCACATGCGGCTTCACCGATTTCGCCGGCACCTTCAGGACCGCCTATGAACTGGGACTCAAGGGCTGCACGGTGTTCCGCCCGCTGGCGGTGAACGGTGTGCTGAACGCGCGGGGATGAAGCATGCGTGTTTTGGTATTGCTTAACATTCAAATATTCGTATATTCGCAATAATGAATATTGATCCCACAGCCATGCACGCGGCAGCGGACCAGGCCAGCGAGCTGCTGAAATCCCTGGCCAATCCGCACCGGCTGATGATCCTCTGCCAGTTGCTGGAAGGGGAACGCTCGGTCGGCGAGCTGGCGGCGTTTCTGGACCTTCGCAGTTCCACCGTCTCCCAGCACCTCGCCCTGCTGCGGCGGGATGGGCTGGTGACCGCGCGGCGTGAGGCGCAGACCATCTATTAC
Source organism: Acidocella sp. (assembly GCF_052326845.1). Taxonomy (GTDB): domain Bacteria; phylum Pseudomonadota; class Alphaproteobacteria; order Acetobacterales; family Acetobacteraceae; genus Acidocella. Next base: position 16,349 of record NZ_JBKQJR010000204.1, read on the forward strand.
GGCATCGCCAGCATGCCCGCCCGGCGAATCCTGGAAACGCTGTTCGAACTCTTCTGCGCGCCCGAGGCTATGTGCCAGACCGAAGCAACCCCCGCCAACGACGACTAAAGGTAGCCAACATGCTGTTTTTCACAGGCAAAAAGACCGATCTTCGAGAATTCACGCCCAGGGAGCTGGAAGCGGCCCTGGCGCGGGGCGAGGTGATCCTGGTGGATGTGCGCGAGCACGTCGAGCATGATGCCGCGCGCATCGACGGTGCGGTCTGCCAGCCGCTCTCCAGCTTCGACCCCAACGCCCTGCCCAAGGGCGACGTCGTGCTGCATTGCGGCGTGGGCAAGCGCTCGGCCATGGCGGCGGAGCAATGCGCCAAGGCCGGGGTGAAGATTGCCGGGCATCTGGCCGGGGGCATTAACGCCTGGGCCCAGGCGGGGTTGCCCGTCAAACGCGGCTGAGCCGTTCCACCACAGGAGAATTGACCATGATGCAAGACTGGCTGCAACTGATCGAGAGCATGAATGGCGGCGTGAAAGCGCTGCGCCAGGGCGCGCCTGATGTGATGAAGGGCTTCTCTGCCCTCGCCCAGGGCGCGAACGGCGGCACGGCGCTGGACAAGAAGACCAAGGAGCTGATCGCTTTGGCGATCGGCGTGGCCGTGCGCTGCCAGCCCTGCATCGCTTATCACGCCGAGGCTGCCGCAAAGCACGGCGCGACGCGCGAGGAAGTGCTGGAGACCATGGGCATGGCCATCTACATGGGCGCCGGGCCTTCGGTGATGTACGCCGCGCAGGGGCTGGAAGCCTTCGACCAGCTCAAGGCCGCGCAGGGCTGAACAGCTCCTTCTTTTTGTTTACCCTGGGTCCATAAAAAAACCCGCGGCGGATACGCTCCGCCGCGGGTCATTTGCGTTATGCCGCTTCGCTTACGGGAACTTCTTGCGGGTGGCGAGATACGCCACCACCGTGAAGCCGAGATAAAGGAAGGGGATGAAGATGATCAGGCCTTCGAGATCGCCGAGCATTATTACACCTTACCGTTAGAGTTGGCTTCCTGCGTGTCGAACAGCACCGCGCCGGCCGCTGCGATGAGCACGATCATCGTCGTGCCCACCAGCCAGGCGAAGTACCAGGCGCCGAAGTCACCGGTGATCACCGCCATGAACAGAGCCAGGGCCAGGGCAGCCGCGAGGCCGATGATTTTGAAGAATTTACCCATAATCAGGCCTCCTTAGTAGCTGTGCGAGTCAGGGGTGATGGAATCCACCTTCACCTTGCCGCGCATCACGTAGAAGCACCACGAGGTGTAGGCGATGATGACCGGTGTGAAGACCAGGGCGAAGAGCAGCATCCAGCTAAGATTATACTCGGAGCCGGAGGCGTTCCACACGGTCAGGCTCTGGTCCGGGTTGGTGGAGGACGGCATCAGGAAGGGGAACATGCTGGTCCCCACCGTGAAGATGACGCCAATCCACGCCACGGCGCCGCACCACCAAGCCACCACCGGCTTACGTGCCGCATTCATCAGCGCGCCGCCCAGCATGCCCACGAAGCCCAGCACCGGCAGCACCCACAGGATGGGGTAGCTGTGGTAGTTGTTCATCCACGCGCCGGCCTGCACGGCCACGGTCGGGCCGTTCAGCGGGTTGGCGGGCATGTTCGGGTCAACCGCGGAGGTGAAGGCATAGCCGTTCAGGTGGGCGACCCACACGCCGCCCACGGCGAACAGCACCGCCGCCACGATGGCGCCGCCAATGGCTGCCTTGCGGGCACGGCCATAGATCGGCTCCTCGCCGCGCATCATCAGCATGGTGCCGCCCTGGGCGATCGCCAGGCTCAGCGAGAGCACGCCGCACATAACCGCGAAGGGGTTAAGCAGGTAGCTGAGGAAGGACTCGTCCTGGAAGTACTGGCCGGTCCAGCTGTAGTGGTAGCCGACACCTTCCATGACGTTGCCGAAGGCAGCACCATACACGATCATCGGCACTGCGCCGGAGATCAGGAAGACCCAGTCCCAGGTGCCGCGCCACTTCGTGCCCTCGGCCTTGGAACGGTACTCGAAGGCCACCGGACGCATGATCATGCTGAACAGCAGCAGGATCATGACGACGTAGAACACCGAGAAGGAGGTGGCGTACAGGGTGGGGAAGGCGGCGAAGATGGCGCCGCCGCCCAGGATGAACCACACCTGGTTACCGTCCCAGTGCGGGCCGATCATGTTCAGCGCCGCGCGGCGTTCGCCGTCGGTCTTGCCGACGAAGCGCAGCAAGGTGCCCACGCCCATGTCCATCCCCACCATCACGGCGAGGCCGGTGAGCAGCACGCCTAACAGCACCGCCCAGATAACTTTAAGAACGACGTAGAGTTCCATTTGAAAAATCTCCTGAGAGGTGCGGCGTTATTGCCAGGACTTGTCGGCCAGCTGCGGCTTGCCGAACATCGTGGCGCCGCCACCCACGGCCGGTTCCGCATGGTGCTGCGGGCCGAGGCGGGCGAACTTGAACATCAGGTACAGCTCGGCGGCGATGAAGGCGCTGTACAGCGCAGCAAAGCCGATGAGCGAGAACACCATGTACCCGACCGGATGGCTCGAGGCGGCCTGGAAGGTCGGCAGCCAGCCAAAGACGGACCAGGGCTGACGGCCGGCCTCGGCGGTGATCCAGCCAAACTCGCAGGCCAGGATCGGCAGCGGGATGGACCACATCGCGGCCTTCAGCAGCATCGGGTGCTTCTCCAGCTCGTTACGCAGCGAGTAGTATGCGGAGAAGGCGAACAGGGCGACGAAGTAGAAGCCCAGGAACATCATGATGCGGAAGGACCAGAAGGTGACGAACACGTTCGGGATCGTGTCCTTCTCGGTCTGCGCCACGATGGCATCCTGGTTCGCCGGGGTGATCTGGGTCAGATCCTGGTTCGGCGCGTTCTTCTGGGCCAGGAAGCCATAGCCCATGTCCTGCTCGTACTGCTTGAAGGTGGCCAGCGAAGCGGCGTCATGCGTCTGCCCGTATTGCTGCAGGGCGTTGATCGCCTTGATGCCGTTCAGGATGCGCGGGCCAGCCTGCT
>NZ_JBKQJR010000205.1:0-6644 GCF_052326845.1 Acidocella sp.
CGGACAGCCCGGTTTATCCGGAAGACGCCCAGGGCATGATGGCGCGCGTCGCGCGGGACATCACCACCCTGCTCGCGGCGCGGGATGAGGAGGGCTACGTGTTCCGCGTGGATTTGCGGCTACGCCCGGACCCATCCGCCACGCCGCCGGTCGTAGCACTGCCCACGGCGCTCGCCTATTACGAATCGCACGGGCGCACCTGGGAGCGCGCGGCGTTTTCCAAGGCGCGGCCCATCGCTGGGGATATCGCGCTCGGCGAGCAGTTCCTGGGGGCCATCCGCCCCTTCATCTGGCGCAAATATCTGGACTTCGCGGCCATCTCGGACATTCACGAGATGAAACGCCAGATCGATGCGCAGAATAACCACCACGGCCTGTTCGGGCTGGACGTGAAGCGCGGGCGCGGCGGCATACGCGAGATCGAGTTCATCGTGCAGACGCTAGGGCTCGTCTGGGGCGGGCAGGAGCCGGCCCTGCGCATCCCCGCCACGTTGCAGGCGCTCCCCGCCATGGCCAAGGCCGGGCATCTGCCGGAACGGGCGGCGCACGAGCTGGCGGCGGATTACCGCAAGCTGCGCCAAGTGGAGCACCGGCTGCAGATGGTGGGCGACCGCCAGACCCATGCCTTGCCCAGCACCCAGGCGGCACTTGAAAAATTCATCGTGTTCCTCGGCGACGCGGATTTCCTCCACGGCTTCCCCGCGCTGCTGGAGCGGGTGCACGGGCATTTCCGCTCCTTCTTCGACGCTGGTGCCGAAAAACCGCCCGCGCCGCTCGACCCAGGGCCTGATGGCCCGCCGCCGCCCGCCTTCGTTGCCCGGCTGCAGGAGCTTGGCTTCACCGATGCCCAGCATATCGCCGAGCGGCTGCGCGAATGGGCCAGCGGGCGGCTGCCAGCGCTGCGTGCGGAGCGGGCGCGGGAGTTGCTGGAGGGGCTTATGCCGCATCTGCTCGGCGCGCTCGGGGCGCAGCCGGAGCCGGACAAGGCCTTCGCGCATTTCGACACACTGCTCTCCCGCCAGCGGGCCTGGGTGCAGCTGCTCTCGCTGTTCACGCGCCACCCGGCGCTGCTGCAGCGCGTGGCCGCCGTGCTGGGCGCCGCCCCCGCCCTGGCCGAGCAGCTGGCCGAGGATTCGCAGGCGCTGGAGGCGCTGCTCAGCCCGAGCGCCCGTTTCGCGGCACCCAAGCCGGTGCTGCGCCGCCAGCTCGCCGAGGCGGCTGACCTGGAACAGGCCATCGCCATCACCCGGCAATTCGTGCGGCAGGAGGAGTTTCACCTTTCCGTCGCCACGCTGGAAGGGCGGATCGACGTGAACGAGGCCGGGCGGCTGCGCAGCGCCCTGGCGGAATCGGCACTCTCGCTGCTGCTGCCGCGCGTGCTGGCGGCGCACAAGGCCCGCCATGGCCGGGTAAAGGGCGCAAGATTCGCCGTGGTCGCGCTCGGCAAGGCCGGGGCCGGCGAGATGCTGGCGGGCTCCGACCTCGACCTGATGCTGATCTACGATTACGCACCTGCCGATATCGCCCCGACACCGTATTTCGTCCGGCTCAGCCATGCCTTTACCGCAGCACTCACCGTGCAGGGCAAGGAAGGCCCGCTCTACCATGTGGACATGCGTCTGCGCCCCTCTGGCAATCATGGTCCGGTGGCGGTGTCGCTGGAGGCGTTCAAGCGCTACCACTATTTAGGGGAATCCTGGACCTGGGAGCGCCTGGCCCTCACCCGCGCGCGCGTGATGGCGGCAACGCCGGGCTTCGCCCAGGTGGTGCGCGAGGCGATCGACACGGCGCTGACGCGGCCGCAAGCGGCGGAGACGATTCTCCAGGACACCGCCGCGATGCGCGACAGGCTGGCCGCGGAGCTGCCCCTGCGCGGGATGTTCGACGTGAAGGCCCTGCCCGGCGGCATGATGGAGGTGGTGTTCATCGCCCAGGCATTGCAGCTCATCCACGGGCCGCGGCACAGGGAGCTGTTCCGTCCCAACACGGCGGCGGCGCTGCATGCGCTGGGCCAGGCTGGGCTGCTCACCGAGGAGGACAAAACCGCACTGCTGCGCGCCGACCATTTCTGGCGCAGCATCCAGGGCATCAACCGCATCACCGGCCTCTCCGACCGCGCGACCGACCCGTCCGCCGCCATGCTGGCGCCGCTGCTGCGCGCCACCCGCACGGCGGATTTCGCCGAGTTGCGCCTGGAGATGGAGCGGGTCGCCGCACAGGTGCAGGATTGCTTCAACAGAATCATCAGACAAGGAGACTACGCATGAGCCTGACCGAAGGCGCCGCCGCGCCGGATTTCACCCTGCCCGCGACGGGCGGACGCACCGTTTCGTTGCAGGAGCTGAAGGGCAAGCCCTTCGTGCTGTATTTCTACCCGCGCGCCGACACACCCGGCTGCACCAAGGAGGCCTGCGCCTTCCAGGAAGGACTGCCCGAATTCGATAAGCTCGATGTAACGGTTATCGGCGTATCCAAGGACAGCATGAAGGCGCTGGAGAAATTCGCGGAGAAATATTCGTTGCGGTTTCCGCTCGCCTCCGACCCCGAGGTGAAGGTGATCGACGCCTATGGCGCGTGGCAGGAGAAATCCATGTACGGCAAGAAATACATGGGTATCGAGCGTTCCACCGTGCTGGTGGACGCGCACGGCAAGGTGGCGAAGCTCTGGCCGAAAGTGAGAGTGGCCGGCCATGCCGAGGATGTGCTGAAGGCGGTGAAGACGCTGTAAATATTAATAACGCGCAGGCAGGTTCGGCAACGCCCTGATTATTTCTGCGTCTTTTGACAGTAGAATGTGCTGCGCCCGGATTGGGTGATGCATTTGATCCCGGCGCAAGCGGGCGGGCCGGGGCAGCGCTCGCAAAGCTCGCCCTCGCGGCCATAGACCTTCCAGGCGTGCTGGAAATAGCCCAGCTCGCCGCTCGGCTGCACATAGTCGCGCAAGCTGGAACCTCCGGCGGCAATGGCTTCGCGCAGCGTATCGCGGATGGCCTGCACCAGCCCCTCGATGCGCGGGCGGGAGATTTTGCCCGCCTGCCGGCGCGGGTCGATCCCGGCGCGAAACAGCGCCTCGCTGGCGTAGATATTGCCGATGCCCGCGACGATACGCTGGTCCAGCAGTGCTGCCTTTATCGAGGTTGCCTTGCCCTTGAGCGCCGCCGCCAGCACGGGGGCGGAGAACTCGTTGCCCAGCGGCTCCGGCCCCATGCCGGCGAGCAGCTTGTGGCTGTCCTCCTCGGGCGTGGGCACCAGATCCAGCGCGCCGAAGCGGCGTGGATCGACAAAGCCGACCCGGCAGCCATCCTCGGTCTCGATGGTCAAATGCTCATGCGCGGCGGGCGGCGCGTCGATCAGCATCCGGCCCGACATGCCGAGATGGATCAGCACCGACCAGCCGTTATCCAGCCGCATCAGCATGAACTTGCCCCGGCGGCGGAAACCCAGGATGCGTGCGCCGGTGAGCACGCGCGGCAACTCCGGCGGCACCGGCCAGCGTATGTCCGCACGGTGCAGCGTGGCGCGCTTAATCCGCTGACCCGTGAGGCGGGCATCCAGCCCACGCATCACGTTTTCGACCTCGGGGAGTTCCGGCATGATAAAACAAGGCTATACTGGGGCGCATGAGCCAGAACAATTCCAGCGACACCGCCGATTTCGGATTCAAGACCGTCCCCCGGGGGCAGAAAGCCGCGATGGTGCGGGAGGTCTTCGACTCCGTGGCCGGTAAGTACGACATCATGAACGACCTGATGTCGCTCGGCATTCACCGCCTGTGGAAGCGCGAGTTTCTCTCAGCACTCGACCCCAGGCCGAATTACACCCTGCTGGATCTGGCCGCCGGGACCGGGGACATCACCTTCGGCTGGCTCAAGCGCGGCGGCGGGAAGGTGGTGATGTCCGACATCAACGCGTCCATGCTCGGCGTCGGGCGGGACCGGGCGACTGCGAACGGGTATCTGGGCGATATCGAGTTCCTGGTGGCGGACGCGGAGAAGCTGCCGCTGCCGGATGCGAGCTTCGACCGCATCTCCATGGCTTTCGGCCTGCGCAACTGCACCAACAAGGACAAGGTGATCGCCGAGGCGCGGCGCCTGCTGAAGCCGGGCGGACGCTTCCTGGTGCTGGAATTCTCCCGCCTGCAGATCGCGGGGCTGGAGAAGCTGTACGATAAATGGTCCTTCGAGGCACTGCCGCGCCTGGGGCAGGTCATCGCCAAGGATGCGGCGAGCTACCAGTATCTGGCCGAGAGCATCCGCATGTTCCCGGATCAGGAAACGCTGAAGCGCATGTTCGAAAACGCCGGGCTGGAGCGGGTGACGTACCGCAACCTCTCCGGTGGCATCGCGGCCATTCATGCGGGCTGGCGCCTGTGAGGAAACTGTTGCTCATCGTCACGGGCGGCATAGCAGCGTACAAGGCGCTGGAGCTGGTGCGCCTCGCCACCAAGGCGGGCTATGGCGTCACCGCCGTGCTCACCAAGGCGGGGGCGCAGTTCGTTACCCCGCTCTCGCTGCAGGCGCTCACCGGTAACAAGGTGTACCAGGAGCTGTTTTCGCTCACCGATGAGAGCGAGATGGGGCATATCGAACTCTCCCGCGCGGCAGACCTCGTGGTGGTGGCCCCGGCGAGCGCCGACATGCTGGCGAAGATGACCGCCGGGCTGGCGGATGACCTCGCCTCCACCCTGCTGCTGGCGACCGACAAGCGCGTGCTGGTGGCCCCGGCGATGAACGTGCGCATGTGGGAGCATCCGGCCACCCAGGCGAACATGGCAACGCTGGCGAAACGCGGCGTGCTTGTGGTGCCGCCCGAGGAAGGGCCGATGGCCTGCGGCGAGTTCGGCCCAGGGCGGCTGGCGGAACCGCCGGTGATCCTGGCGGCGATCGAGTCGGCGCTGGCCGATGGCCCGCTGAAGGGCCGCCACGCCATAGTCACCAGCGGGCCGACGCATGAGCCGATCGACCCGGTGCGCTACATCGCCAATCGCAGCTCGGGCAAGCAGGGCCATGCCATTGCCGGCGCGCTGGCTGCCCTTGGCGCGCGGGTGACGCTGGTGAGCGGACCGGTAAGCCTCCCGGACCCGGCGGGCGTGGATGTGGTGCGGGTGGAAACCGCGCGCGAGATGCGCGATGCGATGATGGCAGCACTTCCGGCGGACATCGCCATTTGCGCCGCCGCCGTGGGCGACTGGCGCGTGGAGGCCGCGGGGCAGAAGATCAAGAAGGACGGCTCGGGCCAGCCCCCTGCCCTGAACCTCACCGAGAATCCGGACATTCTGGCCGAGATATCTCGCCCAGGCCCGCAACGGCCGAGGCTGGTCATCGGATTCGCAGCGGAAACGGAGAAGCTCGCCGAGCACGCCGCCGCCAAGCGCGCGCGCAAGGGCTGCGACTGGCTGGTGGCGAACGATGTCGGCGGCACCGGCATCATGGGCGGGGATGACAACGAGATCCTGCTGCTCACCGAATCGGGCGCCGAAGCCTGGGACAAAATGGACAAAACCGCGCTGGCGCGAAAACTCGCAGCGCGCATTGGGGAAGTTTTTGCATGAACGTGAATGTACGTATCCGCCGTCTGGCCCATGGTGTTGGGCTGGACCTGCCGCATTACACCACCCAAGGTGCTGCGGGGATGGACCTGCTGGCGGCGGTGGAAGCCCCGGTTGCCATCGCCCCGGGTGGACGGGCGCTGATCCCCACCGGGTTCTGCATCGCCCTGCCGCCGGGCTATGAGCTGCAGGTGCGCCCGCGTTCCGGGCTGGCGCTCAAGCACGGGATCACCCTTCCCAACGCTCCCGGCACCATCGACGAGGACTACCGCGGCGAAATCGGCGTGATCGTGCTGAATACCGGCGCGGAAGAGTTTGTGGTGACACGCGGCATGCGCATCGCCCAGGCGGTGGTGGCGCCGGTGGTACGCGCCTTGTGGGAAGAGGTGGAAGACCTCGACGAAACCGCGCGCGGGGCTGGCGGGTTCGGCAGCACCGGGCATTAGCCCGGCCCGCTGGCCCGCGTGACCAGGAACAGGCCGATAAGCTGCGTCTGCCAGAAGCCTCATCGCCGTGCCAAGCGCGAAAGCATGCGCAGCATTAAGACGCCCATCACCGCCCAATGACAGATGATAGGCATCAAACCCCGGCCTCCAGCCGCGACGTCTGTCACGCAAACGCAATGCAAGCCCCTGGTGACAAACGGTCTCACGCTGGTTAAGGGAGCAGGCACAACCTCTCCGAACGCCAGGCGGCAAGATGACGAATTATACACCCACAGCCCTGGCCGGGCGCCGATTGCCGAACCGCTGGGATGGGGTGGCGCTGCTGCTGGTCATGGGGCTGCTGATCGCGCTGGTCGATGTCGGCCGGGGCACGATCTCCACCTCCATCGCCACGATCCAAAATTCGCCGATCCATCTCGACCCGGCCTATCTGCCCTATTATGCGCTGCGCTCAACGGCACGCATGTTCGCGGCGCTGTTCTTCTCGCTGCTGTTCACCCTCACCTATGCCACGCTGGCGGCAAAGTCCCGCCGGGCGGGCATGGTGCTCATCCCGATCCTGGATATCCTGCAATCGGTTCCCATTCTCGGCTTCCTCACCTTCACCACCGTGTTCTTCCTCGGGCTGTTCCCGGGCAAGGTGATGGGCG
>NZ_JBKQJR010000206.1:0-18759 GCF_052326845.1 Acidocella sp.
CGGTTTTTTCGACCGGGCTCCACATCACCGGGCGCAGGCCGCGATAGAGCGCGCCGTTGAGCAAAAATTTGCCGATCTCGCCGGCGATGGCGGCTTCGGACGAAAAATCCATGGTGGCGTAGCGGTGGGCCCAGTCGCCCGCGACGCCGAGGCGCTTAAATTCATCCGACTGGATGTTCAGCCAGTGCTGCGCGTAGTCGCGGCATTCCTTGCGGAATTCCAGGACCGGCACCTCGTCCGTGTCCTTGTTCTTCTTGCGGTAGGTCTCCTCGACCTTCCATTCGATCGGCAGGCCGTGGCAGTCCCAGCCGGGGATGTAGTCGGCATCGCGGCCCGCCATTTGCTGGGCGCGGTTGATGACATCCTTATGAATTTTGTTCAGCGCGTGGCCGATGTGCAGATTGCCGTTGGCGTAGGGAGGGCCGTCATGCAGCACGAATTTCCGCCGCCCCTGCCCCGCCGCGCGGAGCTTTTGCCACAGCCCCATCTCCTCCCAGCGCTTGAGCATCTCGGGCTCGCGCTTGGGCAGCTCGCCGCGCATGGGGAACTCGGTGCGCGGCAGGAATACGGTGGCTTTGTAATCTGGCGTGGTGTCAGTCATGGGCTCAGGGGTTTCTCTTGATTTTCGTCGCTGTCAAGCAGGCGGCGGGCCTCGGCGGCATCCAACAGGATCTGCGCCTTCAGCGCCTCGAAGCTGGGGAATTTCTGCTCCTCGCGGAGGAAATGGCGCAGGCAGACGGTCAGTTCCCGGCCATACAGGTCGCCGGAGACGTCGAAGAAATGCGCCTCAAGGCGGGACTCGGTGCCGCCCACGGTGGGGCGCGGGCCGATATTGGCAACACCCTTCACCTCCGCGCCATCGATTCGCGTGGTGACGGCATACACGCCGCGCTGCGGCTCCAGATGCCGCCCCAGCGGGATATTGGCGGTGGGGAAGCCGATGGTGCGGCCCCGCTTGTCGCCGTGCATCACCTCGCCGCGGATGGAGGGCGGGCGCCCGAGCAGGGCCGCCGCGCGTTCCGGGTAGCCGTCCTGGATCAGGCGGCGGATGCGGCTCGACGAGATCGGTCCCTCGCTGTCTGTCACCGGGGGCACGATGGTCAGCCCCATGCCCAGCGCCTCCGCCCGGACGGCCAGGAGGGCAACGTCGCCGCCGCGCCGGTGGCCGAAGGCAAAATCCGCGCCGCAAACGAGATGCGCCGCCCCCAGACCCTGGTGCAGGACCTCGGCCACGAAGGCCTCGGCGGAGAGATGCGCGAACGCCGCGTCGAAGGGCAGCTCGTACAGATATTGCACGCCCAGCCCGGCCAGCGCCGCCGCGCGCTCCACCGAGAGCGTCAGGCGGAAGGGCGGGTCCTGCGGGCGGAAGAATTCACGCGGATGCGGCTCAAAGGTGAGCACGGCGCGCGGCACGTCCGGCCGGGCGGCATGGGCGGCGCGCAGCACCGCCGCGTGGCCCAGATGCACGCCATCGAAATTGCCCAGCGCGACGGTGGCGCCGCGGGCCTCGGCAGGCAGGCCGCGCCAGTCGTGAAAAATCTTCATGCCGGTGCAAAAGCGCCAACACTTGGCCGCAGGTCAAGGGTGGGGCATGAAGGCCGTGTATTGCAATAGCGGAGCGGGTCATCTCAATGCAGGGCATTTTCAGGCTGCTGACGGGTATCGTGGTGGCGTTGGCCGTGGTGTGGGCCGGGTTGTGGTGGTACGCGCAGGCGCGGCTGCAGGCGGTGCTGAAGGTCTATGCCGCCGAAATGACGGCGCCGGACGGCTCCACGAACATGAGCTATGACGGCATTTCCGGCGGGGGCTTTCCCTTCGCCGCCACCGCCACGCTGGACAATCCGCGCCTGACCCTGCTGCTGCCGGGCAACGACATACCGGGCCCGCTGGTGCTGGGCCTCAGCCGTGTCACGCTGCGGATCGACGTGTTCAACCCGCTGCTGCTGCATATCGACATGCCGGACAAGATCACCGGCCATGTGCCGCAGGGCGACGGCGCGGTGACCTTCGGCAGCTTCAACGCGACGGCACAACTGGACCCGGCGGCCCTGTTCAACCCGAATGTTTTCGCCGTGAGCGCCGAGGACGCCGCGGTAACCGACATCAACGTGCTGGCCTCCAGCGGCAGCCTGCAGGTGCTGCATATCGACAGCCTGCGCATGCACCAGACGCTCAACCCCTCGGCCAGCGCGGCGCAGACCGGCCTCGCCCTCACCGAGGATGTGCAGGGTATCGCCCTGCCCGCTTGGCTGGCCCAGTTGCTGCACGTGCCGTTCAACGGGCAGATGGCGCATCTGGGGCTGAACGTGGCGCTCTCCGGCCCGGTGAACTGGCCAGCCCTGGCGCAGCAGATGCAGACCCAGCCCGAGGGCGCGGACAAGACGAAATTCCTGACCGATGCGCTGCACAGCTGGGCCAGCCAGGGCGGTAGCGGCACGGCCAGCCTGAGCCTGACCGAGGGCCCGACCACGCTGAACGCCAACGGCACGGTGAAGTTTGGCGCCAACGCCCAGCCCACCGGCACCGCCGATGTCACCGCCAACCATCTGGACGCGCTGACCAGCGCGGTCACCACCGCCTATCCGCAGACGCAGGATGACATCAACCAAGCCGAGGCGCGGCTGGCGCCGTATCTCTCCGCCAGCAGCGCTGGGGGGCAGGAACTGAATATCCACGCCACCTACGGCAGCGGCGGGGTGATGGTGAATGGGAAGAAGGTCGCGGATATGCCGCCGCTGGATTGGAACCTTCTGACCAGCCCGCCCCCGGCCCAGGCGCCGGGCGATGGATCGGGCGCTGCTGCCGGGCAGTAGCCTCCTACTCGGAGGTAATGGGGCCGCACCAGCCCGGGAGATAGGCGGCCTCCTGCCCCTTGGCGAGGCTCAGCGCATCCGCCAGGGCCTTGTCCGGGTCCGAGTCCAGCAGATCGGGCTTGACGCGCCGGCGCAGATAATCGGCCCACAGGAACTCGCTGAAGGGTGTCGTGTCCTTGGCGAAGCCGCCGGCCCGGCGCAGCACCCCGGAGAGGCTGCGATACGGGTCATCCGCCATCTCGCTAACATGCTTGGGCAGGCGCTTCGGGTCGCACCGCTCGCCCGCGGCGTTGTAAAGATGCATCCAGGCGCGGTTGTCGAGGTATATCCAGAAGGCCTCGGGCTCCAGCACTGAGAGATCCGCCACCACGGTGGTCGCCACCTCCTCCACCCCCTCCTCATGCAGGGCGCGGGCGAGATGGTGATGATCGATGATATAGGGCTTGCCCTTCGGCCCCAGCACCACGGGGATAAGGTGCTTGCCCAGATATTCCGCCTTGTCCTCCATTGCGCGGGTGCGCCACTCCTCGCGCTTCTGCGCCACCTCGCGCAGGCCGACGGTGAGCTGCGTCGGCCGTAAATGCTTTATCTGGACGGGAACCAGCCGAGGTTCGCGCGCGAATGTCATGATGCCCTCATGCGACAAGGCCACGCCGCGAACAGGACCTTCCTGTCACGGCGTGGCCATGATGCCAAAGACAAGGGCGCGGTCAAGCGATTAGATCAAACCCGACCCAGAATCGCCCGCCGCGCCGGGACGCGGTTACTGATCGGCCGAGGCAGCCTTGTCGATCTGGTTCTGCATGGCGGTGAGCAGGGCCGAGACATTGCCGCCATTATCGGTGATGACGGAGGCGTAGTCGTTGCGCGTGGTGATGCGCATCGAGGTCCCCGCCACGATCACGTCTACGATCTGCGGCTTGCCGCCGACCTCCTCCACATCCCAGCCGACATCGGCCGGGGCCTTGCCCGGGGTGGTGATGGTGGTGTCCACCAGCATGCCGTCGCCCTGCGGCGTGGCGTCGTTCACGGTGAAGCTGACACCCTGATACGCCTTGATCTGGTAGGTGATGTTATACGAGAGCAGCTGGTGGAAGAGCTGCTGGAACTTGTCGTGCTGCGCCGGGGTGGCGATATTGATGTAGCGCCCAAGCACGTAGTCCCCCACCTGATCCACGGCGACGATCTGGTTCACCAGCGTGCGCAGCTGCGTGGCCCTGTCAGTCGGCGAGCCGCCGCCATTGACGATGGTCACCAGTTGCTGACCGGACTGATCGATGAAGGCCTTGGCGGTATCGGTGCTCAAGGTTTGCGCCCGGGTGGCGGTCGCCATCATGCCCAGAAGCGGCGCGGCCATGGCGGCGCCCAGAATAAAGCGGCGGAAATGCATGTCTGTCCTCGTGTTCTAAGCGTCAGTGAACGTAGTACGGCGTGCCGGGAGCGCCATTTGCCCCATGCAAGTCGTGCTGCTTAATCAACTGGATCTGTGAGTCACGAGATTGGCGATAAAGGCTCCGGAATGTGGCATACGGATCCAGCGCCGTGGCGTTGATCTGGTCGATTGTGTCGAGCAGGCCAGCGCGGGTGTTGATCAGGTGAATACCGCCCTCGGCATAGCCGAAATCGCTGAGCGCATCGCTCGCGGGCGCCAGTTCCATCGGCGTGCCGTACAATTCGGCGGGGATGTTCGAGGCATCGCGCACGCCGGACGGGCCGAACACCGGCAGGTACAGGTAAGGGCCGGGCGGTACGCCCCACATGGCCAAGGTAAGGCCCACATCGGTGTCCGTTTCCTTGTAGCCAAGCGCGCTCGCGGGGTCGAAAATGCCGCCAATGCCGATGGTGGAGTTGATCAGGAAGCGCATGAACGAGGTGCCGGCGTCGGTCGGCATGCCTTCCGCCATGAAGTTGATGGTGCGCGCCGGCTCGTTGATATTGCTGGCGAAGTAGCCGACATGGTTGCGGATGGGCTGGGTGGTGATGTCCACATACCCCTTGGCCACCGGCTTCATGGCGTAGCGGTCCAGCGTGTTGTTGACCCGGAAAAAGACGCGATTGGTCGGCTCCAGCGGATCGTTGAGCTGCTGATAGGCCTGGTAATCAGCGGTGTCCGATTTCGGTGGCGGCGTGGCGCAGCCGGACAGGCCTATCGCCAGCAGCGACGTACCAAGACCAAGAACCTGCCCAAGCCGGCGTTTAAAGCCCTTCACGTAATTCACCTGCACCTGTCCTGTCTCCTTCTTGGCACGCCCCGGGGAGCGGCATAGCCAATGTTATGTGATGTTCATTAACCCGCCTTCAATAGGGATGCTACCTCCAGCCCTGCATGCACGCTAGACCTTGCGTAAATGTGGCGGTGCTGCCACGACACGGGTCCGACGGAGTTATATATAGACATGCCCCATTCCCCTCACCCCGATACGCTGGAACGCTGGGCCTCAGGCACGCGCATCGCCCCGCTGCCGGCGCGTGAAGGCTTGGCGCCGCCAGCCATTTCCTTTGAATTCTTCCCGCCCAAGACCCCGGCGCTGGAAACCCAACTCTGGGCCTGCATCGAGCGTCTGGCCACATTACGCCCGAATTTCGTCTCAGTCACCTACGGCGCGGGCGGCAGCACGCAGGAGCGCACCCATTCCACTGTGGTACGCATCGTGCAGGAGACCGAGCTGACCCCGGCGGCGCATATCACCTGCGTCGGCGCTCCGCGCGAGGCTGTGGACGATGTCGCCCGGCGCTACTGGGCGGCAGGGGTACGGCACATCGTGGCCCTGCGCGGCGACCCGCCGAGCGGCGAGGCCTACGCGCCGCATCCGGGCGGCTACGCCTTCGCCGCCGATCTGGTGGCCGGGCTGAGGAAGGTCGCGGATTTCGAGATCACCGTCGCCGCCTATCCGGAGACGCACCCGCAGGCACTGAGCCCGGAAGCAGACCTCGACAACCTCAAGCGCAAACTCGATGCCGGGGCGACGCGGGCGATCAGCCAGGTGTTCTTCGATAACGGCGTCTTCCTGCGCTTCCTCGACCGCGCGCTCGCCGCCGGGATCAAGGCGCCGATCGTGCCGGGCATCATGCCGGTGACCAACTTTACCCAGGCGGAAAAATTCTGCGCCGCCTGCGGCACCTCCGTGCCGAAATGGATGGCAGGGATGTTCGAGGGGCTGGATGACGACGTGGAGACGCGGCGCATGGTGGCGGCGGCGGTCGCGGCCGAACAGGTGCGGCTGCTGCAGGCCAATGGCATCGACGAATTCCACTTCTACACCCTCAACCGGCCGGACCTGACCTATGCCATCGCCCGCATCCTGGGCGTGAAGCCGCAGCCCACAGCCGAATGAGCGATTATCTCGCCGGGTTAAACCCGGCCCAGCGCGAGGCCGTGGAGACCACCGAGGGGCCGGTGCTGGTGCTGGCCGGCGCCGGCACCGGCAAGACGCGGGTGCTGACCACCCGCTTCGCGCATGTGCTTCTCACCAAGCGGGCCTTCCCCAACCAGATCCTCACCGTCACCTTCACCAACAAGGCGGCGCGGGAGATGCGCGAGCGTCTGGCGAAACTGCTCGGCCAGCCGGTGGAGGGACTGTGGCTCGGCACGTTCCACGCCCTGTGCGCGCGCATGCTGCGGCGCTTCGCCGAGCGCGTGGGGCTGACGAGCACGTTCTCGATCCTGGATACCGACGATCAGATGCGCCTGCTGAAGCAGGTCATGGAAGCGGCGCGGGTGGACATCAAGCGCTGGCCCGCGAACGCGCTGATGGCGCAGATCCAGCGCTGGAAGGACAAGGGCTACCTGCCGGGTGAGATCCCGGCCACCGAATCGAGCGAGTTCGCGAACGGCAAGGCAGAAGCACTGTACAAGGCCTATCAGGACCGGCTGCGCGCGCTCAACGCCACGGATTTCGGCGATCTGCTGCTGCTCACCGTGCATCTGCTGAAGACCGACGCGGAAGTGCTGTCCACCTATCACCGCATGTTCCGCTACATATTGGTGGACGAATACCAGGACACCAACCTGGTGCAGTATTACTGGCTGCGGCTGCTGGCGCAGGGGCACAAGAACATCTGCTGCGTGGGCGATGACGACCAGAGCATCTATTCCTGGCGCGGCGCCGAGATCGAGAACATCCTGAAATTCGAGCGGGACTTCCCCGGCGCCAAGGTCATCCGGCTGGAGGCGAATTACCGCTCCACCGCGCCGATTCTGGCCGCGGCCTCGCATCTCATCGCCCATAACGAAGGGCGGCTGGGCAAGACGCTCCACGCCGGGCGGAATGATGCCGATGGTGAGCCGGTAGAAGTGGTGGCGGTGTGGGACTCGGAGGAAGAGGCCCGCATGATCGCCTCGCGCGTCGAGTCGCTCCGGCGCGGCGGGCATAAGCTCGCGGAAGCCGCCATACTGGTACGCGCCGGGTTCCAGACCCGCGCCTTCGAAGAGCGGCTGATGGTGCTCGGCATCCCCTACCGCATCGTCGGGGGCTTACGCTTCTACGAGCGCGCGGAAATCCGCGACGCCATCGCTTACTTGCGCATGCTGGTGCAGCCGTCGGACGACCTCGCCTTCGAGCGCATCGTCAACCTGCCCAAGCGCGGCGTGGGCGAGGGCGCGCTACGCACCCTGCACGAGACGGCGCGGGCGGCGAACATTTCGCTCTATGCGGCCACCGAGAGGTTGGTGGCCGAGGGTGGCTTCAAGGGCAAGCTGCGCGACACGCTGCGCGGGCTGCTGGAAGGCTTCGAGAGCTGGCGCGAGGCGCTGGCCCTGCGCGGCCCGGTGGTGGCGCTGGAGGCGCTGCTCGACGAGTCGGGCTATCTCGCCATGTGGAAGGCCGATAAATCGCCCGACGCGCCAGGGCGACTGGAGAACCTGAAGGAACTCGTCCGCGCTTTGGCGGATTTCGCGACCCTGCCGCAATTCCTCGAACACGTCTCGCTGGTGACGGAGACCGAGGACCAGGCCGGGGACGACAAGCTCTCGATGATGACGCTGCACGGCGCCAAGGGGCTAGAGTTCGACACCGTGTTCCTGCCCGGCTGGGAGGAAGGCCTGTTCCCCAACCAGCGCGCGCTGGACGAAGGCGGCAACAAGAGCCAGGAGGAGGAGCGGCGCCTCGCTTACGTGGGCATCACCCGCGCGCGGCATCGGGCCATCATCAGCCACGCCGCGCGGCGCAAGAGCTATGCCGGCTGGCAGGACGCCATCCCCAGCCGGTTTATCGACGAGCTGCCGGAGGACATGGTGCGCCATTCCGGCTCGGCGCAGACACAGCCCTCGCGCCAGCCGCATATTTCGGCAGGCTTCCCGGTGCTGGCCAAGCGCCCGGCCACGGCGCCAAGCAAGATCCCCGTCGGAGCGCGGGTCTTCCACCAGAAATTCGGCTATGGCCGGGTCATCGCCGTGGAGGACGACCGGCTGGATATTGATTTCGAGACCTCTGGAGAGAAGCGCGTGCTGGACCGCTTCGTGGAACGACATGACACCTGAATTGCTGGACTGCATCACCATCCGCGTGCCCGCCGAGGCGCTGGAAACCTTCGAGGCGGCGCTCTCCAGCGTCTGCCGCGCGGTTTCCTTCTACCACGACGAAGACGTGGACGAGTGGGACATCCAGGGCGTGAAGGAGCGCGGCGAATACGAGGACGAGCTGGAATCCGCCCTGCTGGTGGCACGGATCGTCTCGGGGCTGGAGCCGGAGGTGACCCGCACGCTGGTGCCGGTGGCCGGCTGGCTGGCGCGCACGCAGATGGCCTTCCCCGAGCAGCTCATTGGCAGCCGCTTCGTGGTGCGCGGCACGCATATTTCCGACCCGCCCATCCCCGGGCGCATCACCCTCACGCTGGATGCCGGACTGGCCTTCGGCACCGGCGAGCATAACTCCACGCGCGGCTGCCTGCTGGCCCTTGAGCGCTTGGCCAAATACCACCATCCGCGCCGGATTTTGGATTTGGGGACGGGCTCAGGCATTCTGGCCATCGCGGCGGCGAAGCTGCTGCACCAGAAGGTGCTGGCCTCGGATATCGACTTCCGCGCCGCGCGTGTCGCCAACGCCAACGCCAAGCTGAACGGCGTGGCGGGGCTGGTTCACGCCATCCGCGCCGATGGCTGGGTGGACAAGATCATCACCCGCACCGCGCCTTATGATCTCGTGTTCGCCAACATCCTGGCCCGGCCGCTCTGCGCCATGGCGCATCAGCTCGGCGACAAGCTGGCCCCGGGCGGGGTGGCGATTCTCGCCGGGTTGCTGAATACGCAGGTGAACTGGGTGCTTTCCGCGCATCGCCGGGCGGGGCTGGTGCTGGAACACCGAATCGTGGATGGCGCTTGGTCGATCCTGACGCTTCGCAAGCCGGGGTGAAATAAAAAAGGCCGGGGAAATTCCCCGGCCTTTTTCGTCTTATTTGCCCAGCGCCATGACGATTTCTTCCGTCATCTTCTTGGCGTCGCCGAAGAGCATCATCGTGTTGTCGCGGAAGAACAGCTCGTTATCCACGCCCGCGTAACCGGAAGCCATCGAGCGCTTCACGAACAGCACGGTCTTGGCCTTGTCCACTTCCAGGATCGGCATGCCGAAGATCGGGCTGGCCGGGTTGGTCTTGGCCGCGGGGTTGGTCACGTCGTTGGCGCCGATCACGTACACCACGTCCGCGGTGGCGAACTCGTTGTTGATCTGCTCAAGCTCGAACACATCGTCATACGGCACGCTGGCTTCGGCCAGCAGCACGTTCATGTGCCCGGGCATGCGGCCGGCGACAGGGTGAATGGCGTATTTCACCTCGACATTGTCTTCCTTCAGAATATCCGCCATCTCGCGCAGCGCGTGCTGCGCGTGCGCCACGGCCATGCCGTAACCCGGCACGACGATGACCTTCGAGGCGTTCTTCATGATGAAGGCGGCATCTTCCGCGGAGCCGATCTTCACCGCCTTGTCGCCCCCGCCCGGGCCAGCCGCAGCGGCTTCGCCGGTCGTGCCAAACCCGCCAGCGATGACGTTGATGATCGAGCGGTTCATGCCCTTGCACATGATGTAGGACAGGATCGCACCAGAGGAGCCGACCAGCGCGCCGGTGACGATGAGCGCCAGGTTGCCAATGGTGAAGCCGATGCCCGAGGCTGCCCAGCCGGAGTAGGAGTTCAGCATCGACACCACGACCGGCATGTCCGCGCCGCCGATCGGGATGATCAGCAGGAAGCCCAGGGCCAGCGCCGCAAGAGCGATCAGCGTGAACAGGATGAAGCTGCCGCCGGAGAACACGAAGGCGATGATCAGCAGCAGGATGAGGATGCCGATGCCCGCATTCAGCTGATGCTGGCCCTTGAAGGTGATCGGCGTGCCGCTCATCAGCGCCTGCAGCTTGGCGAAGGCGATCAGCGACCCCGTGAAGGTGATGGCGCCGATCGCGAGACCCAGCGACATCTCGATCAGGCTTTCGATATGGATGTGGTGCGGCGTGCCGATGCCGAAGCTCTGCGGCGCGTTCAGCGCCGAGGCGGCGACGAACACGGCGGCGAGACCGACCAGCGAGTGGAAGGCCGCGACCAGCTGCGGCAGCGCCGTCATCTTGATCTTCTGCGCCACGACGAGGCCGATGCTGCCGCCAATGGCGATGCCGAGCAGGATGGTCAGCCCCCAGCCGAAGCTCATGCCCCCGTTCAGGAAGGTGGCAACGATGGCGATGACCATGCCGGTGATGCCGAGCTGGTTGCCCCGGCGCGACGTGGTGGGGTGCGAGAGGCCGCGCAGCGCCAGGATAAACAGGACCGCCGCGACGAGATACGCGAATGAGGTAAGAGACTGGTTCATCGGGGGCGCCTCACTTCTTCTTGAACATGGCCAGCATGCGGTTGGTCACCGCGAAGCCGCCAAAGATGTTGACGCTGACCAGCACCACGGCGAGGAAGCCGAAGAGATGGGCGATAAGGCTGCCATGCAGCCCAGTGGCGAGCATGGCGCCGACGATGATGACCGAGGAAATGGCGTTGGTGACGGCCATCAGCGGCGAGTGCAGCGCCGGGGTGACGCTCCACACCACGTAATAGCCTACGAAGATGGCCAGCACGAAGATGCTGAACAGGTACACGAAAGGTGCGGCCGGCGGCGCGTTCTGCGCCGCGATGGCAGCCACGCCAGCGGCGTTCTGCGCCAGGATGGATGCCTGGTGGGCAAGGTCAGCCGCCTGTGCGGCCAGATCTGCGGGTGTCATGTATTCTTCCTCCCTTAAGCGGCGGGCTTGAAGTTGGGGTGAACAATCTCGCCGCCCTTGGTGAGCAGCGCGCCCTTGATGATGTCGTCGGTCTCGGTGAGCTTCGGCGCCTTGGCGTCCTTGTCCCAGAAGGTGGTGAGGAAGGTGAGCAGGTTGCGCGCGTAGAGCGCGCTCGCCGCCACGGCGATGCGGGCCGGCCAGTTGCGATGGCCGAGAATGGTCACGCCGTTCGGGGTGGTGATCACCTCGCCCGGCACGGTCTCGGCGCAATTGCCGCCCGCCTCGGCCGCGAGGTCCACGATGATGCTGCCCGCCTTCATCGAGGCCACCATCTCGGAGGTGACGATGACCGGCGCCTTGCGGCCCTGCACCAGCGCGGTGCAAACGACGATGTCGTTCTTGGCCACGGTGGCGGCCATCAGATCCGCCTGCTTCTTGCGGAATTCGTCGGACATCTGCCCGGCATAGGGGCCGGTCTGCTTGGCCGATTCGTCGTCATCCACACCAACATAGGTGGCGCCGAGGGACTTGATCTCCTCCTTGGCGGCGGGGCGGACATCGGTGGCGGAGACGATACCGCCCAGGCGGCGGGCGGTGGCGATGGCCTGCAGGCCCGCCACACCGGCGCCGATGACGAAAACGCGCGCGGGCGGCACTGTGCCGGCGGCGGTCATCATCATGGGGAAGCCGCGCGTGAAGGCGCCGGCTGCCTCGATCACACCCCGGAAACCGGCGAGGTTCGCCTGGGAGGACAGCACGTCCATGCTCTGGGCACGGGTGATGCGCGGCAGCAGCTCAAGGCCGACCGCATCGATCTTGGCGGCGGCCAGCGCCGGGGCCAGAGCCGGGTCGGACGCAGCACCCAGCGTGGCGACGACCAGCGTGCCCGGGGCGATCAGCGCGCGCACGGCCTCATCCGGCGCGTTCACGGCGAACACAATGCCAGCCCCGGCCAGGGCGGCAGCGGCATCGGCCACGATCTCCGCGCCCGCGGCAGCGAATTCCTGGTCCGAAATGGCCGCCCCAATGCCGGCGCCAGCTTCCACGACGACAGTCAGGCCCAGAGCCAGAAGTTTTTTCACTGTATCGGGCGTTGCCGCGACACGGGCTTCTCCCGCACGACGTTCCTTCAATACCGCGAGACGCATCTACCAATCCCTTGTTTATTACCCAATTGCACTGCAGCATGCAGGAGCCCGAACAATTATTCAAGCCTGCCCAGGCCTTAACACATACCACATGCTACGATCGCGCACCAAAGACAGGGAATGACCGCCAACGCAATAGCTTTTGTTTCGCTGGGCAGTTGTTCCCCCCTGCCCGCGCCTTACGTGATGACGACGGCGACGTGGCCCTTTTCCGCCGAAACGCCGATATATTTGTAGGAAAGCCCGGTGCTGGCAATGAACTCCTGGAACGCCTTGTATTCGTGCGCCCGCCAGCCGGGATAATTGAAATATTCATCGAACAGAATGACCGTGCCCGGCCCGATGCGCTCGCGCAGTTCAGAGAAGATCGTCACCGTGCTTGAATAGATATCGCAATCGACATGGATGAACGCCGCCGGACCAGGATTCGCGGCAATGAAGCCCGGCAGAGTCTCGTTGAACCAGCCCGGATGCAGAGTGGCATTGGCTGGAACCTTGGGCAGCCTGCCGCGCTGGGTAAAGGCGCCGGTTTTTTCCTTGGTGCCGCGCCAGTCCTCAGGCAGTCCGCCGAAACTGTCGAACCCATGCACCTGGCGCGGCGTGAGCCCGGCAAGGTGGCGCAGCGAGGCGCCGTTGGCGACGCCAAACTCCACCACCAGCCCCTCCTTTGGCGCCTGGCCGAAGGAAAATTTCATCAATTCGTCACGGTCAGCCAGGACCATCGCCTCCGGCATGTTGGCGATGATGTACTCAACCGCCTCCTTCTTGGCGTGCAGGCGCAGGTCAAGCCACAAATCATTCACATAGAGCGTGTGCAGCAGCTTGCGGTAGGTCCGGCCGAGCATGCCCTCGAGCAAAAAGCCCCGCTTCAGAATGGCCATCGTTTGCCTCCGCTCCCTTGTTCTGGGCGCCTATTTAGCCTGCGGCACACCCGCGGCAAGCAGGGCCTCCTGCTGACGCGCGGTCAAGGCCGCCTCGTCGAACCCGGCGATGGTCTCCTCGAACAGCCGCGCCCAGTTCAGCTCCGCGCCGAGGCGCAGGAACACCGCACCCAGACCGATGGCCGAGCGGTCCATGAGCACGAACTCCCGCGGCGGCTTCACGCCCCCGGTGCGCTGCAGCCCGGCATGAACTTTCTGCGCCACTTCCCGCCCGTAATCGGTGCCGCCGCCTTCCTGGATCGGCCGCACGCGGTCGTCGATCAGCGGGCCGTAGAGGAAGTTCGCCCAGTCGTTGAGCACCTCGATCTGCTCATCGGTGATGCCCGTGAAGCCCCAGATGTCATAGGCGTGCTTGGCGCGGGCGATGTCCTTGTCGCGCACCGCGGCGTAGAGCTCCAGCACGCCGGCGACGAATTTCGCCTCGAACACGCGGATCGAGCCGTAATCCAGCAGGTTCAGCCCGCCCGCTTCGTTCACCTGGTAATTGCCCAGATGCGGGTCGCCATGGATGATGCCGTAGCGGTAGAACGGGATGTACCAGGCCCGGAACAAAGCGGTGGCGAGCGCGTTGCGCTGCTCCTGGGTGGGGTTCTGCTCCAGCCACGCCTTGAAGCCCATGCCGTGCAGCCAGTTCATGGTGAGCAGGCGCTTGGTGGAGTAGCCCTCCACCGGCACCGGCACGCTCACATCCGGCACGTCCTTCAGCATCAGGCCGTAGAGGCGCATCTGCGCGGCTTCGCGCGTGTAGTCCAGCTCCTCGCGCAGGCGCTCGGAAAGCTCCACGTAGATCTCATCCTGGTTGATGGCGTTGTCCATGCGCTTATACAGGGCCATGGCCAGCTTCACCTGGCGCAGGTCAGCCTCAATCACCGAGGCCATGTCCGGGTATTGCAGCTTCACCGCCACATCGCGGCCATCCGGCAGGGTGGCGCGGTGCACCTGCCCCAGGCTGGCGGCGGCCAGAGCCTCATGGCTGAAGCTCTTGAACTTTTTCTCCCAGTCCGGCCCCAGCTCGCCCGCCATGCGCCGGCGCACGAAGGCCCAGCCCATGGCGGGGGCGTTAGCCTGCAACTCGGCCAGCTGTGCGGCGTATTCCGGGGGCAGCGCATCCGGCACGGTGGAGAGAAACTGCGCCACCTTCATCATCGGCCCCTTGAGGTTGCCGAGCAGGGCTTTCAGATCCTCGGCATGGCGGGCCTGGTCCGTTTTGATGCCAAACACCCTCTCGCCCGCGATGCGCGCGGCGATGCCGCCCACCGCGCCCGAGGTGCGGGCCATGCGGCGAACTTCGCCAAACAGGCTGCTGCCTTCGCGGTCGCTCATTGCGCGGCAAGCTCGTCGATGAAACCGGCGATCACGTTAAGACCTTTATTCCAGAATTGTGGGTCTGCAGCATCCAGCCCGAAGGGGGCAAGCAGCTCCTTGTGCCGCTTGGTGCCGCCAGCGGCGAGCATCTGCTGGTACTTGGCGACGAAGCCGGGCTTGTCCGCGCTCTCCTGGTACACCGCGTAGAGCGCGTTCACCAGGCAGTCGCCGAAAGCATAGGCGTAGACGTAGAACGGCGAGTGGATGAAATGCGGCACATAGGCCCAGAACAGCCGGTATTCCTCGTCGAAATGGAAGACCGGGCCGAGGCTTTCCGTCTGCACCTCCAGCCAGATCTCGCCGATGCGCTCGGGCAGCAGCTCGCCATTGCAGCGCTCGTTATGCACCTTGCGCTCGAACTCGTAGAAGGCGATCTGCCGCACCACGGTGTTGAGCATATCCTCAACCTTTGAGGCGAGCATGATCTTGCGCCGCGCCGGGTCGCTCTCGGCGTTCAGCAGGGCGCGGAAGGTGAGCATCTCGCCGAACACGCTGGCGGTTTCAGCAAGTGTCAGCGGCGTGCCGGACATCAGGTAGCCCTGGGGGGCCGCAAGGCGCTGATGCGCGCCATGGCCAAGCTCATGCGCCAGCGTCATGACATCGCGCGTGCGGCCATGGTAATTCATCAGCACGTAAGGGTGCGCCGAGGGCACAGTGGGGTGGGCGAAGGCGCCGCCGGATTTGCCCTCGCGCGGGGCGGCGTCGATCCAGTTCTTCTCGAAGAACGGCTTGATGGTGTCAGCAAGTTCCGGGCTGAAGGCAGCGTAGGCGTCCAGCACCAGGGCCTTCGCCTCGGTCCAGGCGATGGGCTTGTCCGCATCGCCGGGCAGCGGGGCGTTGCGGTCCCAGTGCTCCAGCTTTTCCAGCCCAAGCCATTCCGCCTTCATGCCGTAATAGCGGTGCGACAGCCGGGCGTAGGAGGATTTCACCGCGGAGACCAGCGCGTCCACCACCTCGTCCTCCACCATGTTCGCGCGGTTGCGGAACGAGGTGGGCGCCGGGTAGTGCCGCCACTGGTCGTCGATCTCCTTGTCCTTGGCGAGGGTGTTGGTGATCAGCGAGAACAGCTTCTCCTGCCGGGCCATGCCCTCACCCACCGCCTTGCCTGCGGCCTCGCGCACGGCGCGGTCGGCATTGGAGAGCTTGTTCAGCGCGGCGGAGAGCGTCAGCTCCTCGCCCTTCACGTTCACCCGCATTGCGGCGATGGTCTCGTCGAACAGCCGGCTCCAGGCGGCTTGGCCGGTCACGTCCTTCTCCAGCAGCAGCTTCTCCACCTCGTCGGAAAGCTGGTGCGGCAGGAACACGCGCAGATCGCGGAACCAGGGAGCGTAGCGGGCCAGCGCCGGGTCGCGCAGCTTGTCGTTCAGCGCCGCTTCCTCGATCCGGTTCAGCTCCAGCGAGAAGAACAGCGTATGCGTGCTGATGACGGTGACGCGCTCTGAGATCGTCTGATAGAACTTGCCGTTGGCCGGGTTGGACGAATCGGCCGCAAACAGCAGTTGCGCGTAGGAGGAGAGCCTGCCCATGGCCTCCTGCAGCGCCTCGTATTCACCCACAGCCTCGGCCAGCTCCGCGCCGCAGAGCGCCGCCAGCTTGCCGGCATAGCGGGCGGAGAACGCCTCGGCCCGCTCCTGCGTGGCCTTGAGGTCCGCCGCGATGCGCGGGTCTTCCGGGCTTTCGTACAGATCGCGCAAATCCCAGTCTGGCAGGGAGCCCTCCACGCCGCCCGCCAAGCCTTCGGGGTGCCGCACGATCCTGGTCTCGGTCATCGCTCAATCCGCTCCTTTATCCGTCCCACAGATTTAGGCCGAACCGCGCGAAGGTCAAACGGTTGGCAGCGCCACGCAAACCCCATAATCCTATTGGCATGACAGGAATTACACTGCGCCGGGAAGCCGGCCCTCTCGGCCTGCTCTTCGCCAGCATCGGCGGCATGGTCGGCTCCGGCTGGCTGTTCGGCGCGCTCAACGCCGCCAAGATCGCGGGGCCGGCGGCGATGATCTCCTGGGTGATCGGCGGGCTCGCCGTGCTGCTGCTGGCGTTTGTCTATGCCGAGCTGTCCACCATGTTCCCGCGCCCTGGGGCGGTGATCCTGTTTCCTCAACTCTGCTTCGGCGACCTCGCGGCGCAGATCATGAGCTGGGTCAACTTCCTCGCCTATGTCGCGGTGTCTCCGGTCGAGGCCGTGGCGGTGGTCTCCTACGCCGCGAATTTCTGGCCGGGGCTGGCGCAGGCGGGCGTGCTGACCGGACCGGGGCTGGCCGCCGCGGTGGCGCTCATGGCGCTGTTCGTTGTCATCAACATGTTCGCCATCCGGCTGGTGCTGGCGGTGAACAATGCCATCACCTGGTGGAAGCTCGCCGTGCCGGCGGGGACCGTGGCGGCGCTGATGGCAGTGCATTTCCGGGCGCAGAATTTTACCCAGTTCGGCTTCGCCCCCGCGGGCGCCGGGGGCGTGCTCGCCGCCGTCTCGGGCTCGGGCATCATCTTCACCTATCTCGGCTTCCGTCAGGCCATCGAGCTTGCGGGCGAATCCGGCAATCCGCACCGCAACCTGCCCTTCGCGATTATCGGCTCTGTGCTGTTCTGCATCCTGCTCTATGCCGGGCTGCAACTGGCCTTCATCGCCGCGCTGCCGCCGCAAGCCCTGGCGCATGGCTGGGCGGAGCTGAAATTCCCGGGCGTCTCCGGCCCGTTCGCCGGGCTGGCGGCCACGCTCGGCCTGCCCTGGCTGGCGGCGGCCTTGTATGCCGACGCGGCGATCTCCCCCAGCGGCGCCGGGATCATCTACAACACCACGGCGGCGCGGGTGATCTATGCCAGCGCGCATGGCGGGCTGATGCCGCGCCGGCTCACCCGGCTCTCCGGCAGCGGCGTGCCGCTCGCAAGCCTCGGCCTCGCCTTTGCCGCTGGGCTGCTGTTCCTGCTGCCCTTGCCCTCCTGGCGGCAGCTGGTGACGTATATTTCCTCCATCGGCGTGCTGGCCTACGGCACCGGGCCGGTGGTGCTGGCCTGCTTCCGCGCCACGCTGCCGGAGGCGCAGTTCCCCAGGCCATTCCGCCTCGCCGCCGCGCGAGTGCTCGCCCCTGCGGCGTTCATCGTCGGCAATCTCGTGGTGTTCTGGGCCGGAGCAGCGGTGACGAACCATCTGTTCGGCGCGCTGCTGGCGGCGTTCCTGGCCTATTGCGGCTGGCAACTGGCTACGCGCAAAACGCTGCGGCATTTGCAGTGGCGGGGTGCCGCATGGTTGCTCCCCTACTTCGCGGGACTATGGCTGATCACCTGGCTCGGCCCGCTGCACGGGCTGGGCTGGCTCGGCCAGGGCAGTGGTGCTGCTGCCATCGCGGTGTTCAGCGTGCTGATCCTGGCGCTGGCCCGGCGCTGCGCCCTGCCCGACCCGGCTGCGGCAAAAGCCAGGTTCGGCCACGCATCTTGAACCGCCGCGCCGCCAGGCTCACCTCGGAGCCAGGAGGACGGCCATGACCTACGAGCTGTACTACTGGGACGGGTTGCAGGGGCGCGGCGAATTCGTCCGGCTAGCCCTGGAAGCCGCAGGGGCGGACTATACCGACATGGCGCGGCAGCCAGATGGCACCGAAAAAATGATAAAGTTCCTGGAGAGCCGGAAAACCCCGCATATCCCCTTCGCGCCGCCATTTCTGAAGCATGGGGAGGTGATCGTCTCCCATGTCGCGAACATTCTGCTCTATCTTGGGCCCCGGCTCGGCCTCGCCCCGGCGGATGAAGCCGGCCGGTATTTCGCGCATGGGCTGCAGCTCACCATTACGGACATGGTGGCGGAGATTCACGACACCCACCACCCGATTGCCAGCAGCCTGTATTACGAGGACCAGAAGGAGGCCGCGCTGGCGCGGGCCACGGCGTTTCTGCGCGACCGTTTGCCGAAATTTCTCTCCTATTTCGAGCGTGTGCTGCAGCAGAACCCGGACGGTTCGGCCCATGCGGTGGGCGGCGCGCTGTCCTACGTGGATACTTCCCTGTTCCAGCTCGCGGATGGCCTGCTGTACGCCTTCCCCAAGGCCATGCGGGGGTGGAGCAACGATTATCCGGCGCTGGAGGCGCTGCACCGCGCCGTGCGGCGCAGGAAAAACATCGCCGGCTATCTCGGCTCGGCGCGGCGCATCGCCTTCAACGAATCGGGCATTTTCAGGCATTATCCGGAGCTGGACCACGCTCCGGACTAAGAGTCCCTTACAAAACCCGCTACGCCGAGCCGAGTGGTACCGTAATTTCGAGCACCGGAGCGGAGCGTACGTTGAAGTACGTGAGCACCGG
>NZ_JBKQJR010000207.1:0-3077 GCF_052326845.1 Acidocella sp.
CAACGCGGGTGGTGCAGATGGAGCCCGGGCCGATGCCGATCTTCACCGCGTCGGCGCCAGCGTCGATCAGCGCCTTCGCGCCATCGGGCGTGGCGACGTTGCCGGCGATGATCTGCACGTTGTTGGAGGCCTTCTTGATGCGGGTGACGGCCTGCAGCACGCCTTCTGAATGGCCATGGGCGGTGTCCACCACCACCACGTCCACCCCGGCATCCACCAGGGCGGCGGCACGCTCGGCGCCGTCATTGCCCACGCCGGTGGCGGCGGCCACGCGCAGGCGGCCCAGCTCATCCTTGTTGGCCAGCGGGTGGGCCTCGGCCTTGTCCATGTCCTTCACGGTAAGCAGGCCGATGCAATGGTAGTTATCGTCCACCACCAGCAGCCGCTCCAGCCGGCGCTTGTGCAGGATCGCCCGCGCCTCCTCGGGCGAGACGCCCGGCTTCACCACGGCGAGGTTCTCGCGGGTCATCAGCTCGTAGATTTTGGCGCCGGGGTCGGTGGCGAAGCGCACGTCACGGTGGGTGAGAATGCCGACCAGCTTGCCGTCGCGCTCCACCACCGGGAAGCCGGAGATGTTGTGGATCTGCATCAGCGCGCGGGCATCGGCGAGCGTCTGGTCAGGGTAGATGGTCAGCGGGTTCACCACCATGCCGCTCTCGAACTTCTTTACCCGGCGGACCTCGGCGGCCTGCTGCTCGATGGTGAAATTCTTGTGAATCACGCCGATACCGCCCTGCTGCGCCATGGCGATGGCCATCGCAGCCTCGGTCACCGTGTCCATGGCGGCGGAGATGAGCGGGATGTTCAGCGAAATCTCGCGCGTCAGCCGCGTGGCGGTGCTCACCGCATTAGGCAGAACCTGGGAATAAGCGGGAACCAGCAAGACATCGTCGAACGCGAGCGCATCCATGATGCGATCGGAAAAATCCAGCTGGAAAGGAGTGTCGGATGCCATGGCCGCGCTTTCAAATTTAAGACCTTGGCGGTTCCCAATAACCGGACCCGGCGCGCGGGGCAAGGGCGCAACTATGCGGGGCGGAAACCTGTCGCCACCACGTACATCTCTTTCGAGTCCTTGCGGCTGGCCGGGGGCTTGGCGTGGCGCACCACGCGGAAGCGCTGCTTGAGCGTGTCCAGCATGTTCTTCTCCGCCCCGCCCTGGAACAGCTTGCACACAAAGGCGCCGTCAGGGGCCAGGATATCGCAGGCAAAGGCCAGCGCCGTCTCGGCCAGGGCCATGATGCGAATATGGTCGGTGGCGACATGGCCGTAGGTGTTGGGCGCCATGTCCGAGAGCACGAGGTCGGCCTTGCCGCCGAGCAGTTCCTCCAGCCGCTGCTCCATGCCCTCCTCCAGGAAGTCGCCCTGGATGAACTCCGCCCCGGTTACGGGCTCGATGGGCAGCAGATCGATGCCGACGACACTGGCAGCACCTCGGGCCAGCGCCACCTGGGACCAGCCGCCCGGCGCCGCGCCAAGGTCCAGCACACGCGCGCCCTTGGTGATGAGATGGTATTTCTCGTCCAGCTCGATGAGCTTGAAGGCCGCGCGCGAGCGCCAGCCCTGTGCCTTTGCCGCCGTTACATAGGGGTCGTTAAGCTGACGTTGCAGCCAGCGCTGCGACGAGGTGGAGAGCTTGCGCGCATTTTTAAGCCGCACCGCATCGCGGCGTGGCGGCAGGGAAGAACCGGTGGTCATGCGTGAAAAAGATTCCGTTTAGGCGTGGAGACAGTGCGCATCAGCCTCATTAGCATGCCTTCGCGCAGACCGCGATCGGCGACAACGAGTTCCGGCACCTGCCAGAGTTCATGGATGGCGGCGAAGATGGCGCAGCCGGGCAGGACGAAGTCCACCCGTTCCTGGCCGATGCAGGGGTGGCGGCTCAGCCCCTCGCGCCCCAGGGCGCGGGCTTCGGCCAGGGCGTCATCCACCGCATCGCGGGTCAGCGAGATGCCATCCACCAGGCCGCGCCGGTAGCGTTCCAGCTTCAGCGACACACCGGCCAGGGTCGTCACGGTGCCGGAGGTGCCGATCATGAGGACCCCGCCGCGGCGGATTTCCTCGCCGATGCGGTGCACCTCCTCGAAGGGGCGCAACATGGCGGCGATGTCATCCACCAGCCGGGAGAAGCCGTCAGGGCTATAGCAGCTGCTGGCCGAGCGCTCGGACAGGGTGACCACGCCGACCGGCAAGGAGACATAGCCGACAAGCTCCGGCGGGGCGCACTCGTTGATCCGCACCCAGGCGATTTCCGTCGAGCCGCCGCCGATGTCGAACAGCAGGGCGCGACGCCCGTCCCTGGACAACAGGGAGGCGCAGCTCTCCATCGCCAGCTCGGCTTCCTCGCGCGGGTTGATGATCTCCAGCGGCAGGCCTGTGGCCTCGCGGGCGCGGGAGATGAACTCCGCGCCGTTCTCTGCTTGGCGGCAGGCCTCGGTGGCGATGGCGCGCAGCTTCAGCGGCCCGGTATTGTCCTCGCCCGCCCAGCGGCGGACACGCTCGGCGCAGATATTCAGCGAGGCGATAGCCCGGTCCATGGCGGATGATGAGAGCCGGCCGGTTTCGTACAGCCCCTCGCCCAGGCGTACGACGCGGGAAAAACTGTCCAGCACGTGAAAGCCATTGGCCGAGGGGGTGCCAACAAGCATGCGGCAGTTATTTGTGCCGAGATCGATGCTGCCAAACACCGGCCGACGCCAAGCACGGCGCGAATCGGCCGATTTGGCATGGCTCGAAGTGAAAAATTGGCTGCCCATCGTCCTAGTTACTACCCGTTTGTCTTAATATAATCGCGCTTTATGTGGTGTGGGCAAGCTGGAATTGGCCACTCGGGGGCCGTATGGTTAAATTTATGACGAGAAGGTGACGCTACAAGGCTTGCCGAACGCTTCAAGCAATGGTAGCCAGCCTCCGCACCGCCGCTGGGGGATAGTTTAGCGGTAGAACACCTGGCTCTGACCCGGGTAGCCTTGGTTCGAATCCAGGTCCCCCAGCCACCGCACGCACAACTCCATAGAAACTCTGGCTTTTATGTCCCGGTCAACACGCCGGGCCTCAAGCTTGGCCAGATGTTCTCA
>NZ_JBKQJR010000208.1:0-4374 GCF_052326845.1 Acidocella sp.
CTTGTCGCCGGCGGGCACGTCTTCGGCCTTGAAGCAGCCGGCCGTCTCCCATTGCTGCTGCCAATGCGGCTCGGAGAGGGAGAAATCGTAGCGGGTGGTTTCGGTGTCTGACATGGCCCCGTCTTTAGTCGCGCGCCCAGGCCGCGCCAAGGGGCACCCAGCCGCGCGCCGCTACGCCTAAGCGCCGTGTTCCGGCTTCTCGCGCTTGGCGTGCCAGTTCTCCATGAGTTTCAGCACGGTGGCGGAGGTTTCCTCGATGGAGCGGCGTGTCACGTCGATGGTCGGCCAGCCGCGCTCATTGCACAGCCGCCTTGCCCAGAGCAGTTCCTTTTCCACAGCCTCATAATCCACGTAAGCAGTGTTATCGGTCCGCACGAAGCCGGTATCGGCCCCGCTGCCGATCAGCTTCAGCCGGTGGCGGCGGATATCGATCAGCGATTTCGGGTCGATGGTCAGGCCGATCACGGGGCAGGGCGGGTCGGCCAGCAGCTCGGTTGGCTCAATCCCCGGCACCAGCGGCACGTTCAGCGCCTTGATGCCGCGGTTCGCCAGATAAAAGCAGGTCGGAGTCTTGGAGGAGCGGGAGACGCCCACCAGCACCACATCCGCTTCCCGGATGCCGCGCGTCGCCTGGCCGTCATCATGGCTGATGACGTAGTGCATGGCGTCGATCCGGCGGAAATAATCGGCGTCCAGCACATATTGGCGGCCAGGCTTATGCTTGGCCGGGGCGCCGAACTGCGCCTGCAGCATCTCCAGCACCGGGTCCAGCACATGCAGCAGCGGCACGCCGAGCCGCGCGCAGGCTTCGTCCAGTTCGTGCCGCAGCGCGTCATCCACAAGCGAGCACAGCACCGGGCCGGGCTCGGCCTGGATGCCCTCCAGCACCCGGTGCAGCTGCAGCCGGGAGCGGATCAGCGACCAGCGATGATAATTCACCTGTGACTCATCGAACTGCGCCACGGCGGCCCGGGCCAGGCTGTTCAAGGTATCCCCGGTAGCGTCGGATATCAGGTGTATATTGAGCTTATCACTGTCCATAAGACTGTTAATAGCGTGGATTGTTTGCCGCCGCGTCCCCTTATTTTGGAAAGCCGGGGATAAAATCAAAGATCCGCGAACACGGGATAAGTTCTGACGAGTTTATCCGTGTCCTGTGAATAACCACGGTGGATATGTAAAAATCAGCAGGTTACAGCTTGTTTTTGGATGTGGATAACTTTGTGGATTTACGAATGAATTGGGTTAACCCCCGTTATCCACAGTACATCTACCCCTCCCCTTAACCTTTAAAGAAAAGAGGATTCAGTTTAGGCGGTGTGTATGAAATTGCTCCAAGCGTTGAACGGCGAGCCGGTGTGGCCGCCGCCGGTGTGGCTCATGCGCCAAGCCGGGCGTTATCTGCCGGAATACCGGGCCACCCGCGCCCAGGCCGGAGATTTCATCAGGCTGTGCCTGAACCCGGCCCTGGCAACGGAAGTGACACTGCAACCGATCCGCAAATTCGGGTTCGATGCGGCAATCTTGTTCTCGGACATTCTGATCTTGCCCATGGCTCTGGGGCAGGGCCTGCGCTTTGCCGAGGGTGAGGGCCCACGCCTACCGCCACTGCAATATAGTGCAGATCTCGACCCGGCCCGCGCGCCGGCGATTTACGGCCCTGTAATGGAAACCGTGCGCCGCCTGCGTGCTGAACTTCCGCCGCAAACGGCGCTCATCGGCTTTGCCGGCGGCCCAGCGACGGTGGCCTGCTACATGCTGGACGGCGAAGGCGGGGGCGATTTTCCGCGCACGCGCCGATTGGCTTATGAGCAACCCGGCTTTGTTAGTGACGTGCTGAATTTACTAACAGAGGCCACGACCGCCTATCTCTCGGCCCAAATCGAGGCAGGGGCGGATTGCGTCATGCTGTTCGAGAGCTGGGCCGGGATTTTCCCCGCGCCGCAATTCCGCGAGCTGGTCATCGGCCCGAACAAGCGCATCACCGCGGCGCTCAAGGCGAAGCACCCGGGCATCAAGATCATCGGCTTTCCGCGCCTCGCCGGGCTGATGCTGGGCGAATATGCGCGCGAGGCCGGGATGGACGCCATCGGGCTGGATACGGTCACCGATATCGAGAACGCCATCGCCGCCTGTCCGCCGGGCACGGTGTTCCAGGGCAATCTGGACCCGCTGCTGCTGAAACTGGGCGGCAAGGCGATGGAGGAGGCGGTTCTCAAGCTGCTCGCCAAGGTGAAAAACCGCCCGCATATCTTCAATCTGGGCCATGGCATCACCCCGGACGTGCCGGAGGCGAACGTGGCGCGGCTCATGGAGATCATCCGGGGCGCATGAAGACGGCGGTTGTTCTGTTCAATCTGGGCGGGCCGGACAGCCTGGAGGCGGTCAAACCCTTCCGGATCAATCTGTTCTCTGACAAGGCGATCATCCGCGCCCCCATTTTCATCCGCTTCTGGCTGGCGCGGCTCATCGCCGCGTCCTCGGCCAAGGCGGCGGAGCAGAATTACGCGCTGATGGGCGGCAAATCACCGCTACTGGACCTCACCCGCCAGCAGGCGGCGGCGTTGGAACAGGTTTTGGGCGGGGAGCATAAATGCTTCATCGCCATGCGCTATTGGCACCCCTTTGCACGGGATGTGGCGCGGGAGGTGAAAGCCTGGAATCCCGACAGGATTCTGCTCCTGCCGCTTTATCCGCAGTTTTCCACCACCACCACCGGGTCCTCGCTGAACGATTGGCGCGAGGCCGCGGCCAAGGCGGGCCTCGCCAAGCCCACCACCACGCTGTGCTGCTGGCATGACGACCCGGATTACTGCGCCGCCACCGCCGTTCTGGTGGATGAGGCCATCGCCGAGGCCAAGGCAAAGCTGCCGGACACGAAGATCCGTGTGCTGTACTCCGCCCACGGCCTGCCAGAGAGCATCGTGAAGGCCGGGGACCCGTACCAGGCCGAGGTCGAGGCGACCGCCGCCGCCGTGCAGGCGCGGCTGAAGGACCAGGCCGTGGAGCATCTGGTGTGCTACCAGTCCCGCGCCACGCCGCAGAAATGGCTGGAGCCGAGCACCATCGCCGCCATCGAGCAGGCCGGACGCGATGCCGTGGCCGTGGTTGTGGTGCCGATCGCCTTTGTCTCCGACCATATCGAGACCCTGGTGGAGCTGGATATCGAGAACCGCCACCTCGCCGGGAAAGCCGGGGTGAAGGGTTATTTCCGCGCCCGCGCCCAGAATGCCGACCCGGCGTTCATCACCGCCCTGGCGGGCATTGTAAGCCGCTCTGATGCCCCTGGCCTGTGCCGGGGCGGCTCACTCTGCGGCCAACATAAGGACTGCCCCTGGAATGCCTCCTGAGCTCATTATTTTCGACTGCGACGGCGTGCTAATCGACAGTGAGGGTGTTGCTTCCTCCGTGATCGCGCGTGAACTCACCGGCATGGGCTGGCCCATGGACGCTGACGAGGCGATGCGGACCTTCATTGGCATGTCGATTGCCGACATGGTGCCGATGATTGAGGAGCGGCTGAACCGCGCGCTGCATGCCACCTGGCGGCCGGAACTGGCGGAAAAGCTGGTGGTGGCGCTGGGCGAGGAGGTGGAGCTGATCCCCGGTGCGGATACGATGCTGGAACGCGTCAACGCCTTTGGCATCGAGTGGCGCGTGGCCAGCAATTCCTCCGACGAGGAAATGGCCGTGAAATTTTCCCGCACCGGCATCGCGCACCTTACCGCGGGACGGACTCATTCCGCCGCCAGCGTGATCGCGCGTGGCGGCCGGGCCAAACCCGCGCCGGATGTGTTCCTCGCCGCCGCGTCCTCCGCCAAGGCCGATCCGGCGCGTTGCATCGTGCTGGAGGATAGCCGCCTGGGCGTGACCGGCGCCGTGGCCGCGGGCATGACCTGCTACGGCTTCGCCCCGCATGGCGGGGGTGAGCCCCTGCTTGCCGCCGGGGCCAAAGCCGTGTTTGCGGACCTGCACGAGATTTTTGGAGTCCTGGCATGATCATCCCCGCCTTGGCGCCGGCCTTCCACTGGCTGCTGGCGTTCCACATCATCAGCTTCACGGCCTGGATGGCGGGGATGTTCTACCTGCCGCGGCTCTACGTGTATCACTGCCAGACCACGCCCGGCACGGCGGAATCCGAGCGCTTCAAGGTGATGGAGGTGAAGCTCCTGCGCC
The DNA here is from genome assembly GCF_052326845.1 of Acidocella sp. Taxonomy (GTDB): domain Bacteria; phylum Pseudomonadota; class Alphaproteobacteria; order Acetobacterales; family Acetobacteraceae; genus Acidocella. The sequence continues at coordinate 4,177 of NZ_JBKQJR010000208.1, forward strand.
TGATCATCAACCCGGCGATGATCGCGACCTGGGTCTTCGGCATCCTGCTCATCCTCACCCCCGGCGCCGTGGACTGGCACGCCCCCTGGTGGTGGACCAAGCTCACCTGCGTCACCTTGAAGCGCTCGGATTCCGCCGTGCCGGGCGTGGTCTGGCAGTGATACACGTAGAGCCGCGGCAGGTAGAACATCCCCGCCA
>NZ_JBKQJR010000209.1:0-17853 GCF_052326845.1 Acidocella sp.
TTTGCCGAAGGCGCGCTCGATTTGCGCCATTGCGGCGTCCAGCGCCTTGTTTTTTTCCAGATCCGGTTTTGCCATTGTTGCTGCCATTGGGGTTGCCTCGGGAAAGACCACCCTGGCCCTGCACGCCATTGCCGAGGCGCAGAAGCGCGGCGGCGTCTGCGCCTTCATCGACGCCGAGCACGCGCTCGACCCCATCTATGCCCGGAAGCTGGGCGTGGATGTGGACAACCTGCTGATTTCCCAGCCTGATACCGGCGAACAGGGGCTCGAAATCGCGGATACGCTAGTCCGCTCCGGCTCCATCGACGTGCTGGTGATCGACTCCGTGGCCGCCCTGGTCCCCCGCGCCGAGCTAGAGGGCGAGATGGGCGACAGCCATGTGGGCCTGCATGCCCGCCTGATGAGCCAGGCGCTGCGCAAGATCACCGGCTCGGTGGCGCGCAGCAACACCATGCTGATCTTCCTCAACCAGATCCGCCTGAAGATCGGCGTGATGTTCGGCAATCCGGAAACCACCACCGGCGGCAACGCGCTCAAGTTCTACGCCTCCATCCGCATGGAGATCCGCCGCACCGGCTCCATCAAGGACCGCGACGAGGTCACCGGCAACCATACGCGCGTCAAGGTTGTGAAAAACAAGCTCGCCCCGCCCTTCCGGCAAGTCGAGTTCGACATCATGTTCGGCGAGGGCATCTCCAAGGCTGGCGAGCTGGTCGATCTCGGCGTGAAGGCCGGCGTGGTGGAGAAATCCGGTGCCTGGTTCTCCCATGACAGCCAGCGCATCGGCCAGGGCCGCGAGAACGCCAAGCAGTTCCTGCGCGACAACCCGAAAGTGGCCGAGGCCATCGAGAAGAAAATCCGTGAGCAATCCTCCGCCATCGCCGACGCGCTGATGGCTTCTGATGCCAGCGAGGGTGACGGCGGCGACGACTAGAGCATTCAGCTTTTGGCTGAATGCTCTAGCTTTAAGTTTGAGCGAGCAATTTCATGCGTTTAGCTTGACCACGCCGGCTCAAGCTAAACGCATATTGCTCTAGCCAAACTCCGGGCCCATTGGGCCGTTCACGTAAATTTGCTTGACCCCCGGCGTTGGCTGGCCTCTAGATTACGGCGACCGACAACCGGGGGATATGCCGCTTTAATGTACAACCTGCTGTTGCGCCTGCGTGGACGCGCCTGGGCCGGCTACAGCATTGCGGTCTGTACGTCCCTGCTGGCCATGGTCATACGCCTTGCCATAGGGCACCTTCTCCCCGCGCCTTTTTTTACCTTCATCCCGGCCGTCATCATTTCTACACTGGCCGGCGGCTTCGGGCCCGGCCTGCTCTGCTCTGTCCTCGCCGCGGTCATGGTGGGCTATTTCCTACAGCCTCTGGCCCGCTACGGCATCTACTGGCCGAGCCCGCTGATGATGATCCTCGTCTTTCTGGTCCTGTCGGCCCTCATCATCACCCTCACCGAGCTGACGATGCGTGTCAGCGTCCGTTTAGGCCACCTCTCGGAGCAGTTGCGCACCGCCAATGAGGCGCTGGAGACGCGCATCGCGGCCCGCACGGCGGAGCTGATGGACACGGAACAGCAATTGCGCCAGGCGCGGAAAATGGAGGCCATCGGCCACCTCATCGGCGGCATCGCGCATGATTTCGGCAACCTGCTCATCAGCATCACGGGTAGCCTGGACATGGTGCAACTGCGCCTGCAGGAAGGAAGGCTGGACGAGCTGGAGCGCCATATCGCCGCCGCGCGTCACTCTGCCAACCGCGCCACCCGCCTCACGCACCGGCTGCTCGACTTTTCCCGGGATCACCCGCTGGAACCGCATGTCACCGACATCAATCTGCTGATCGCCGACATGGAGGAGCTGATCGCCGAGACCATCGCCCCGGGCGTGGCGCGGAAGCTGGCATGCGCGCCGGACCTTCACACCACGCTGGTGGACCCCAACCAGATGGAACACGCACTGCTCAATCTCTGCATCAACGCCTCGGATGCCATGCCCCAGGGCGGCACTCTCACCATCGCCACGCGCAACCTCGCCCTCTGCCCCGCCGAGGCCGTGGCGCTAGACTTGCCGCCCGGCGACTACGTTACCCTTGCGGTCACCGACACCGGCACCGGCATGCCGCCCGAAGTTCTGGCACGCGCCTTTCAGCCATTCTTCACCACCAAACCACCCGGCAGGGGCACCGGGCTTGGCTTGTCGATGCTCTACGGCTTCGCCCGGCAGTCCGGCGGCCATGTCGCCATTCAATCTACCCCGGGCGACGGCACCACGGTCACGCTGTACCTGCCCCGGCATGACGGTGCCGCCGAGAAGCTGCCATCCCCCGATGCCGCCCTGCCAGTACCACAGCCCCGGCGGGCGTGCGGCTGCATCCTTATCGCCGACGACGAGGCCGGTATCCGCGCCCTCGTGGCCGAGGTGCTGCAGGACCAGGGCTACACCATCGAGCAGGCTGCGGACGCCCGCAGCGCGCTCGATCTCCTGCGCGCCGGCACGCCGGTCAAACTGCTGATCACCGACATCCGCCTGCCCGGCATGAGCGGCCATGAACTCGCCGGCACCGCCCGCACCCTGCGCCCGGACCTCAAAATCCTGTTCATGACCGGCTATGCGGAAAGCGCACCCCTTAGGGCGAAAAACCTCCTTCCGGGCACGCGCGTCCTCAACAAGCCCTTCGCCATGGCCGCCCTGCCCCCGCTGGTGGACGAAATGCTGGCAACGCCCATACTTGGCGAAAACCCTGCGGCCCTGTAATTCAGCCCGCATGGTCACCAGTAACGATATCCGCGCCACCTTCCTCAACTACTTCGCCCGCAACGGGCACCAGATCGTGCCGAGCGCGCCCCTTGTGCCGCGCAACGACCCGACGCTGCTCTTCACAAACGCCGGCATGGTGCCGTTCAAGAGCGTCTTCACCGGGCAGGAGAAGCGGCCTTACGTGCGCGCCACCTCCGCGCAGAAATGCGTGCGCGCCGGCGGCAAGCATAACGACCTGGATAACGTGGGCTACACCGCCCGCCACCACACCTTCTTCGAGATGCTGGGGAATTTCTCCTTCGGCGACTATTTTAAGGACCAGGCGATCCTCCATGCCTGGACCCTGCTGACCAAGGATTTTGCCCTGCCCAAGGACAAGCTGCTGGTCACCGTGTACCACACGGATGACGAGGCGGCGCAGCTTTGGAAGAAGATCGGCGGCCTGCCGGACGAGAAGATCATCCGCATCCCGACCGACGATAATTTCTGGCGCATGGGCGATACCGGCCCCTGCGGCCCGTGCTCGGAAATCTTCTACGACCACGGCCCTTCCATTGCCGGCGGTCCGCCCGGCTCCCCGGACGAGGACGGCGACCGTTTCATCGAGATCTGGAACCTCGTGTTCATGCAGTACGAGGAAGGCCCGCCCGGCGCGCGCACCCCGCTGCCGCACCCGTCCATCGACACGGGCATGGGCCTGGAGCGCTTCGCCGCCATCCTGCAGGGCAAGCACGACAATTACGACACTGACACGCTGCGCGCCCTGATCCTCGCCTCGGCCGAGGAAACCGGACAGGACCCGGACGGCAAGTTCCGGATCAGCCACCGCGTGGTGGCGGATCATCTGCGCTCGTCAGCCTTCCTGATGGCCGATGGCGTGCTGCCCTCCAACGAGGGCCGCGGCTATGTGCTCCGCCGCATCATGCGCCGCGCCATGCGCCACGCGCACCTGATGGGCGCCAAGGAGCCGCTAATGTACCGGCTCGTGCCGGCGCTCACCCGCCAGATGGGCCAGGCCTATCCGGAGCTGAACCAGGCTGAGGCGCTCATCATCGAGACGCTGCAACTGGAGGAGAACCGCTTCCGCGCCATGCTGGAACGCGGAATTTCACTCCTGCGCGACGAATCCGAGAATATCCCGGTCGGCGGCGCATTGCCTGGTGAGGTCGCATTCAAGCTGTACGACACTTATGGTTTCCCGCTTGACCTCACGCAGGACGCCCTGCGCGAAGAGAAAAAAACCGTGGATGTGGATGGCTTCAACGAAGCCATGGCGGCGCAAAAAGCCCGTGCCCGCGCCGCCTGGGCCGGCTCCGGCGAGGCCGCGACCGAGTCCGTATGGTTCGAGCTGAACGAAACGCTCGGCGCCACCGAGTTCCTGGGCTACAGCACCGAGGCCGCCGAGGCGACGATCACCGCCCTGGTCGTGGACGGCCAGCCCCGCGATGAAGCGCTGCTGGAGCAAACTGTCTACCTGCTGCTCAACCAGACGCCCTTCTATGCTGAGAGCGGCGGCCAGGTGGGCGATACCGGCTTCATCACCGGCCCGGATAACCTGCGCATCCGCATCACCGACACGCAGAAGAAGCTCGGCGGCCTGTTCGTGCATGTCGGCGTGGTCGAGGCCGGCACCGCCCGCGTCGGCCAGCCCGTGCTGGCCGAGGTGGACCATGACCGCCGGACCAAGATCCGCGCCCACCACTCCGCCGCGCATCTGCTGCACGAGGCGCTGCGCCGCACCCTGGGCGCGCATGTCACGCAGAAAGGCTCGCTGAACGCGCCGGACCGCCTGCGCTTCGACATCTCCCAGCCCCGGCCGATCACGGCCGAGGAACTGGCCGAGGTGGAGCGGGACGTGAACGCCCGCATCCGCGAGAACACGGATGTCGCCACCCGGCTGATGACGCCGGAGGAAGCCGTGAAGCTCGGCGCCATGGCGCTGTTCGGCGAAAAATACGGCGATGAGGTCCGCGTCGTTTCCATGGGCGATCCGCAGGAGGACAAATCCGCCTGGTCGATCGAGCTGTGCGGCGGCACGCATGTCTCCCGCACGGGTGATATCGGCCTGTTCCGCATCGTCTCCGAAGGCGCCGTCTCGGCCGGCATCCGCCGCATCGAGGCGCTGGCTGGCGAGGCCGCCGTCGCCGCCATCGAGGATGAATCCCGCCTGCTGGCAGAAGCCGCCGCCACGCTGAAGGCCCAGCCCGCCGAGCTGCCCGGCCGCATCACCCAGTTGCAGGAGGACAAGAAGCGCCTGGAACGCCAGGTGGCCGAGCTGCAGAAGAAGCTGGTGCTGGCCGAGGCTAAAGAGAGCGTGGAAACCATCAACGGAATCCAAACTTTATTTTACCATGTCAACGACGTGCCCGCAAAAGAGCTTAAGCCTATCGCCACTGACTTGCTCAACAAGACGCTGGGCGACCATGGCATCGTGGCCCTAATTTCCACAACAGGCGGTAAGTCCGCCAACGTTGTTGCAGTTTCCGGCAGCCTTTCCACCACGTATAGCGCAAAAGACTTGGTGGCTGCCTCAGCTAAAGCCGTCGGTGGTACCGGTGGTGGTGGCTCGGCTGAATTTGCCCAAGCTGGTGGGCCGGACGGCAACCAATGGCGTGCGGCGCTAGACGCCATCCGCGCCGCGATCGGGGGCAAGTAGTCGCTCGTCGCGGAACGTGCCGCAGGGGGACCCCCGTCCCCCTGTCCCACGCCGTCATTGCGAGCCGGCGAAGCCGGCGCGGCAATCCATCTTGTTCAGGATCAACCCGGCCAGCGCGGGATGGCAAGGTAGGCGAGGCGCTTGGCTTCCTTGCGGGCGCGGGCGACGGAGTCCAGAATCAACCCGCAGGTGAAGCTCAGCATCGCAATCATAATGATGCCCGTGGCCAGGACGGCCGTGGGCAGGCGCGGCACCAGTCCTGTATGCAAGTAGGTGACCACCACCGGCACGCCGAACCCGATCCCCAGCGCCAGCAGCGCCAGGCCGGCCAGGGTGAAGAATTGCAGTGGCCGCTCCTCCTTCACCAGGGCGACGATGGTGCGCAGGATGCGCAGGCCGTCGGAATAAGTGCGCAACTTGGAGGCTGATCCGGCGGGGCGCTCGCGGTAGGCCACCGGAACCTCCGCCAGCGGCATCATCAGGTCCAGCGCGTGGATGGTGAATTCCGTCTCGGTCTCGAATCCAGATGCCAGCGCCGGGAAGGTCTTCACGAAGCGGCGCGAAAATACGCGGTAGCCGGAGAGCATGTCCTGGATGCGGTCGCCGAACACGGTGCGCACCAAGCCGGAGAGCACGAAGTTACCGGTGCGGTGACCACGCCGGTAGGCGCCTCCCGCCTGCTCCATGCGCTGGCCGTTCACCATGTCCAACTGTTCGTCCAGCAGAAGCCGCACCATCTCCGGCGCGGCGCTGGCCTCGTAGGTATCGTCGCCATCCACCAACACATAGGCGTCAGCCTCGATATCCGCGAACATCCGGCGAATGACATGCCCCTTGCCCTGCAACACCTCGCGCCGCACCAGCGCTCCGGCGGCCAGTGCCGCCGCAACCGTGCCATCGCGCGAGTTATTGTCGTAGACAAAAATCTCCGCCCCCGGCAGCACGGCGCGGAAACCTCCCACCACCTTGCCAATGGCGACTTCCTCGTTGAAGCAGGGGATCAGCACAGCGATGCGCGGCGTGGTCATGCTGCGTGGCTAATGCACGCCACGAATCCACACAAGCATTATCCGTGGTTCCGGTGCGGCCGCACCGGCCGCCGACTCAGAAGTCTGAATTATTATATGCTTACCGCCAACTTTACTAATAATGCACGCGCTGTAGAAACATTGGCATGTCGATAAGTATCCGCGTAACCCGCCCGATCGGACAGTTACTGCCCGATCAGATAGTCGCCACCTTGAAGCTGGCGTCCGGCATAAAATGGGCCAGCCAGCGCTGGCTCGCCATTTTGTTCCTGGTGGTCGGGCTCATCTCCGGGTTGCGGCTCGTTTACGCGACCCCCATGAGTCAGGTCGCCGACGAACCATCCCACGCGGTGCGGGCGGCGGCGCTGCTGCATGGCCAAATTCTCGGTTCGAAAACATTTTTCGGGACCATGCCTGAAGCCGGGGTCAGTGTCGACCGGGGTATTGTCAGCGCCACGTTCGCCGAGTTTCACAACAACGGGTATCCACGGCTGACGAAAGCTGACCGTGAACAGGCGCGTGCAATCCCATGGACGAACCAGCAACTATTCGACCCTGCCATTGGCACCGTTCCCTATTTCCCAATCCTGTACACGCCTGGGGCGCTCGGCATTGGCACCGGCGGCCTTATCGGCCTCGGCCCGTTGCTGTCGTTATATCTAGGCCGCGCCTTCATGTTGATGGCGTTTGTGCTGATCGGCACAACGTGCCTGTGGGTTGCCCGCACCGGACAGGGGATCTTCTTCACGCTGCTCAGCCTGCCGATGACGATGTCCCTCGCCGCCTCATTCAATCAGGACGGCCTGATCATCGCGTCCTGCGCGCTCGCCGGCGCGCTGTTGACGCGCGATGAGCGGGAACATCCAAAAGCACGGTGGATCGCCGCAGCCATCATAGGGGTGGTGATCAGCTCGAAGCCGCCTTATGGGCTGTTGCTGTTTCCCGCCGCGCTTCCGATCGTGGCGCGCGGCGGAATGCGCAGGCTGGTGCTCGCCGGTTTGTTCGGCCTGCCGGCATTGTTGTGGGTCGTTCTGATGATGCACACGAGCTTCATCCCACGTGGGCTTCCCCCCTATCATCCTGGTCCGCTCTGGCCGGGAGATCCGAGTGTTATTTTCAACAGCACGGATGCGGGTGCCAATATCAAAGTCCTGCTGCATGCGCCCGCCTTGATCGTTACCTTGCCGTATGATTTTTTTGCCTACTGGTATCCGGAGTTGCGAGCCGAGTTTATCGGCAACATGGCCTGGCTGGATGCGCCATTGACCGCCTCCCAGTACAACAACTGGAGCATGGCGATCATCGCCGCACTGGCCGGCGCATTGTTCGGGCAGGGACAAGGGGCACGGCGCTGGCGGATGTCCGATGCGCTGTTCGTGCTGGCAATCATCGCCGCCACGGTCATCGCCATCTGCTTGGCGGTGTATCTGTCCTGGACAGCCGTCGGCGCAACCATGATCGAGGGCGTTCAAGCGCGCTATCTACTGCCGCTGGTGCCGTTCCTGCCGCTCATCTTGCCGCGGCTTGGCGCCTTGGTGCAGGGGCATAAATGGCTCGCACAGAGCGCAGCACTTATCGAGATTGCATCGGTGTTACCGGCTGTTGTGCTGGCCTGTTACGATATCACCGCGCTGCCTGCCCTCATGCACGCACGGTTCGGTTAGAATATGATCATTCAACTTACTGACAATCGGAGGTCTGGGTGATCGAAGCGGAGCGGATGAAGGCCGAGCAGGTGGAGCAGCAGGAAGCTCACGACACGCCCAGAATCGGCATCGTGATTCCCAGCTACCGCGTAACCGCACATATTCTCGGCGTCCTCGCCGCCATCGGGCCGGAGGTCGCGCGCATCTATGTGGTCGACGATTGCTGCCCAGACGCCTCCGGCACGTTCGTCGAGACGCACACGCGTGATCCGCGCGTCCGCGTGGTGCGGCGTGAGCGCAATGGCGGCGTGGGCGCGGCGACCATCACCGGCTACCGCGCGGCGCTGGCCGATGATTGTGACGTGATCGTAAAAATCGACGGCGACGGGCAGATGGACCCTCGCCTGCTGCCGCGTTTCGTGCGGCCTATCCTCGCCGGACAGGCAGACTACACCAAGGGCAACCGCTTCTTTAATCCGGAGGATGTGCGTGCGATGCCGCCCATCAGGCTGTTCGGCAATGCCGCGCTGTCCTTCATGACCAAGCTATCCTCCGGCTACTGGACATTGTTCGACCCCACCAACGGCTATACCGCCATCCATGCCAAGGTGACAGCGCAGCTGCCGCTCGAACGGATATCAACGCGTTATTTCTTTGAATCCGATATGCTGTTCCGCCTAAACACCATCCGTGCCATGGTTCTCGACATCCCCATGGCCGCTATCTATGCCGATGAGACCAGCCATATGCGGATAGGCAAGGTAGTACCGCGTTTTCTCAAGGGGCATGCGCATAATTTTGGCAAGCGGCTGATCTACAATTATTTCCTGCGGGATTTCTCGGTCGCCTCGGCCGAGTTGATCGCCGGGCTCGCCCTGCTGGGCTTCGGCGCAACCTTCGGGCTATGGCACTGGCTCGTCAACGCGACGCATGGCGTGGTCACGACCTCGGGTACCGTGATGCTGGCGGCGCTGCCGGTCATTCTTGGCCTGCAATTGCTGCTTTCTTTCCTTGGCTACGACATCGCGGCAGTGCCGCAACAGCCAATCCATCCGCTGCTGGCAACTCCTGGTGAAACATCATGACCAACATGCTCTCACTGCTCGGTTTCACGCTGGTGATGGCCGCCGGGCAGCTTTTGTTCAAAAAAGTGGGGCTGAACCTGCGCGGCGTGCCGCTCGGCACCGGTGTATTGCGGGTGCTTGTCACCCCCGCGCTCTATGCGGCGCTGGCACTCTATGGCGCGGCGACGCTGCTATGGATCTGGCTCCTCTCGCGGGTGCCGCTGAGCCGGGCCTACCCCTACATGGCGTTCGGCGTCGTGCTCGTGCCACTAGCCTCGATGCTCGTGTTCGGCGAGCGGGTACGTCCGGGTTTCTGGTTCGGCATCGCGCTGATCGTCGCCGGCATCGTTATAACCCAGATCGGCACAGCACCAAATCAGCCTTGATGTGATCAATGTTATGGAATTGCCCGCGTCCCGGCTTGCGCGGACAGCGACACGTTCCACCACCGTATAGTCAAAAAAGAAAGACGGCCGGAGGGCAGCGCCCGCCGGCCTTCCGCTTAACGGAGGAATCTAAGCCTCAGAACGCCAGCGTGGTGGCCTGCGTCACCAGCGGCAGCGCCCGCACCTGCGCCAACACGTCATCCGGCGTTTCGCCATCGGTGGAGACCAGGCAGATCGCATCCTCGCCCTCGGCGGCGCGGCCGAGGTGGAAGGTGGCGATGTTCACGCCCGCATCGGCCAGCAGCATGCCGAAGCGGCCGATGAAGCCCGGCTTGTCCTTGTTGGTCACGTACAGCATGTGCGGCGCGAAATCCGCCTCCACCTTGATGCCCTTGATCTCCACCAGGCGCGGACGGCCATTGCCGATCAGCGAGCCCGCCACGGAGCGGGTCAGCTTGTCGGTGGTCACGGTGATGCGCACCAGCGTCTGGTAGTCTCCGATGCGGTCGTTCGAGCCCTCGGCAACTTCGATGCCATGATCGCGCGCCAGCACCGGGGCGTTAACCATGTTCACGCCTTCCATCACCGGGCCAAGCAGCCCGGCCAGTGCAGCGGCGTTCAGCGGACGATGGTTGAGCGGTGCTGCGGCCCCTTCGTACTCGACGAGCACGCGCTTGATCACGCCATCCTGTGCGCGGGTGAGCTGGCCGGCGAAGGCGCCCAGCAGGCGGCACAGATCCATGTACGGGCGCAGGCGCGGCGCTTCCTCGGCGGAGACGCTCGGCATGTTGAGCGCATTGGTCACGGAGCCGGTGAGCAGGAAGTCGGAGATCTGCTCGGCCACCTGCAGCGCCACGTTCTCCTGCGCCTCGCTGGTGGAAGCGCCGAGATGCGGCGTGCACACCACGTTCTCCAGCTCGAACAGCGGGGAGGCAATGGCGGGCTCAACCTCGAACACGTCCAGCGCCGCACCGGCGACATGGCCGGACTTCAGCGCGTCGTACAGCGCCGCCTCGTCCACCAGACCGCCGCGCGCGCAGTTGATGACGCGCACGCCCTTCTTCATCTTGGCGATCGCCTCGCGCGAGATGATGTTGCGGGTGGCCTCGATCAGTGGCGTGTGCAAGGTGATGAAATCGGCCTTGGCCAGCACGGTGTCCAGCTCGGCCTTCTCCACGCCCAGCTCCACAGCGCGCGCCTCGGTCAGGTACGGGTCATAGGCCAGCACCTTCATCTTCAGCCCCACGGCGCGGTCGGCCACAATGGAACCAATATTGCCGCAGCCGATCAGGCCAAGCGTCTTGCCGCTGACTTCCACGCCCATGAAGCGGTTCTTCTCCCACTTGCCGGCCTTGGTGGAGGCGGTGGCCTCCGGCAGCTGGCGGGCGAGCGCGAACATCATGGCGACGGCATGCTCGGCGGTGGTGATGGCGTTGCCGTTCGGGGTGTTCATCACCACCACGCCGCGCGAGGTGGCGGACTTCACGTCCACATTGTCCACGCCGATACCGGCGCGGCCCACGACCTTCAGGTTGGGGGCGACGTCGAGCACCTCTTTCGTCACCTTGGTGGCGGAGCGGATGGCCAGGCCGTCATACTGCCCGATGATCTCGCGCAGCTCGGCCGGAGTCAGGCCGGTCTTCACATCTACCTCGACGCCGCGATCCTTAAAGATGGCGATGGCGGCGGGCGACAATTTATCGCTGATGAGAACTTTAACCATGTGCGGGATTCCTTGAGGAATTTGTTCGATAAGACTTTCCGCCTGGGGTGCTCCGCCGCGCCGTCATTGCAAGCGCAGCGAAGCAATCCATCTCCAGGCCAACAGCGTCCGGATTAAAACTCTTTGGCCACGGCATCGATGGCGTAGTTGATCCACGGCAGCAGCGCGGCGATATCCGCCGTCTCCACCGTCGCACCGCCCCAGATCCGCAGGCCCGGAGGGGCGTCACGGTAGGCACCGGCATCGAGCGCCACGTTTTCCTTCTCCAGCAGCGCGGCGACAGCCTTGGCGGCCTTGGCCTGGGCCTCGGCGTCCAGCGCCGTAAACCAGGGGGCGTCAATGGCGAGGCAGATGGAGGTGCAGGAGCGGGTCTCGACCGTCTCGGCCAGGAAGCGCACGCGCTCGTTGCCCTCAACCCAGTCGGCCACGGCCTTCAGGTTGGCTTCGGACCGGGCGATGAGCCCCTTGAGGCCGCCCACGGTCTCGGCCCAACGCAGACCGTCCAGCGCGTCTTCGACGCAGAGCATGGACGGCGTGTTGATCGTCTCGCCCGCGAAGATGCCCTCGGAGAGTTTGCCGCCGGAAGTCAGGCGGAAGATCTTCGGCAGCGGCCAGGCCGGCTTGTAGGTAAGCAGACGCTCAACCGCGCGCGGCGAGAGGGCCAGCATGCCGTGGCCGCCTTCGCCGCCCAGCACCTTCTGCCAGGACCAGGTGACAACATCGAGCTTGTCCCAGGGCAGGTCCATAGCGAAGGCAGCGGAGGTGCTGTCGGCGATCACCAGACCTTCGCGGCCGGCCGGGATGAAATCGCCATTGGGGAAGCGCACGCCGGAGGTCGTGCCGTTCCAGGCCAGTACCACGTCGTGGGAAAAGTCGATCTGGGTGAGGTCCGGCAGCTGGCCATAGGGGGCCTTCAGCACGCGGGCATCGGCGAGTTTCAGCTGCTTCACCACGTCGGTCGCCCAGGCTTCGGAGAAGCTCTCATGCGCCAGCACGTCTACGGGGCGCGCGCCAAGCAGCGACCACAGGGCCATCTCCACCGCGCCGGTATCGGAGGCGGGCACGATGCCAAGCCGCCAATCGGCGGGCATGCCGAGAATGTCCTTGGAGCGGGTGATGACCTCGGCGAGCTTCGCCTTCGGCCCCTTGGCGCGATGGCTGCGGCCCAGCATGGCACCTTCAAGTGCTGCCAGGCTAAAGCCGGGGCGCTTGGCGCACGGGCCGGACGAGAAATTAGGATTTTGTGGACGCGCCGCAGGCTTGGCGGCAAGAGAAAAATCTGCCATAAAAACTCTCCCTTACAGAAGAAAAGCGCCCCGGTGGGGGGGCGTGACCCGGACAGCCCTCTAGCCCAATTCCTCCGCCGCCGCAACTTCTTTCTGAGACAGCCATGCCCGACCTCGACAATATCGACCGCGCCATCCTCCGCCTTCTGGCGGCTGACGCTTCTCTCTCCCTGAACGAAATCGCGGACAAGGTCGGCCTTACCGCCACCCCGTGCTGGAAGCGCATCAAGCGCATGGAGGAGCTGGGCATCATCAAGGGCCGCATCGCGGTGCTGGATGCCGACAAGCTCGGCCTGCCGGTTTCGGTCTTCGTCTCGGTGGAAACCTCCGACCATTCGGCGGAGTGGCTCGCCCGTTTCGCCAAGGCCATCGCGGAGACGCCGGAAATCGTCGGCGCCTGGCGCATGAGCGGCGATGTCGATTACCTGCTGCATGTCGTGGTCGCGGACATCGCCGCGTATGACGCGTTCTACCGCAAGCTCATTGCCGCCGTGCCGCTACGCAATGTCTCCTCGCGCTTCGCCATGGAGCGGATGAAAGACGGCGCGCTGCCGATCTAGCGCCGTTTCGTTAACGGTCAGGAACAACAACCCGCGGTTTTGTTTCCTTCGCGCCGTGCAAGCTGTGAAAGCAGCATAGCAATTACGCGATAATCTCAAAATGCGGCACAAAATCTGCACTATTCACCCACCTTAAAGAGGTGTAACAATATTGTAACATAGGTTAGGAAGCGTGAAGCTTCCTGGCCTTTTTAATTATATCAGGAGCCCTCGACCATGGCCGATCTCGCCACCACCATCAGCAAAGCCATCACCACCATCCCCGAATGCCTCGCCGCCGGCGTTGTCGATGTTGCCTCAGGCCTGCTGCTCGACATCAAGACCGTTGATTCCCACCCCAACGAAGTGATCGACCTGCTCGCCGCCGCCACCTCCGATCTGTTCCAGGGGCCGAATGTCGTCGCCGTCGAAAATCTCTTCAAGAAATCCCGTGGCATCGAGACCAACGAACACTATTTTGAAGAAATCATTGTGAACAGCAAGAACTTGCTGCACGTGTTCATCCGCGGCCGCCGCAACCAGGACTATGTGGTGTGCTTTCTTTGCCGCAAGACGGTCAACCTCGGCATGGCGCTGACCAAGGCGCGCAGCAGCATGCCGGAAATCGAAATGGCAATCTGAGCTACATCGCCAGCCATAAAAAAAGCCGCCCGTACGGGCGGCTTTTTTATTATCTAACCTATAGTTAGCGCGGCGCTTCAGCCCGGCACGCCCTTGGTCGTCGAGTGTTCGAAATGCAGCGCCATGCCAGGATTCACGAGCCCGTAGATCGCATGCGCGGCCATCGCCGCTTCGGCAAAACCCTGCAGGATCAGCTTCAGCTTGCCGGGATATGAGGCGATGTCACCCACCGCGAATATGCCGGAAATGGAGGTTTCCATCGTCGCGGGCGTCACCGTCACATGGTGCTGCGCCAGGTCCAGCCCCCATTCAGCGATCGGCCCGAGTTCCGTCGCCAGCCCGAAGAAGGGCAGCAGCACATCGGTTTCCAGCTTGCGGGGGGCGCCGTCCAAATCCACGACTTCAACCGCCTGGAGCACCCCATCCTGCCCATGCAGCGCGTGCAGCTGGTAGGGGATCACCATTTCCACCTTGCCCTCGGCGGCCAGCGCGTCGAGCTGCGCGGTGCTCTCCGGGGCGGCGCGGAATTTCGGCCGGCGGTGCACCACGGCGATATGCGCGGCCACGCCTTGCAGGGCCAGCGCCCAGTCCACAGCGGAGTCACCACCTCCAGCGATGACCACGCGCTTGCCGCGCAGATCCTCACGCCGCTTCACGTAATAGCGCACCGCGCCGCTGGCCTCGTACGCGGAGAGCCCGTCCAGCGGCGGCCGGTTCGGCCCAAAGGCGCCAGCCCCCGCGGCCAGGACCACAGCCTTGGCGCTAATCTTGTCGCCCATGCTGGTGGTGAGGGTGAAATTGCCCGCCTCGCCGGCCAGCCCGGTCACCTGCCGGCCGAGCAGCTTGACGCAGCCGAACGGCGCGATCTGCTGTTCGAGCTGTGCAATCAACGCCGCCCCCTCGATCGCCGGGTGGGCAGGAATGTCGTAGATCGGCTTTTCCGGATACAGCGCCACGCACTGCCCGCCCAGCTCATCCAGCGCGTCGATGAGTACGCAGGACATTTTCAGCATCCCGCATTCGAACACCGCAAACATGCCAGCCGGGCCGGCGCCAATAATCGCGACATCGGTAGAAATCTGTTCCATGGACGCTGGTCTGCCGCAGCGCCCTTCCACAATCAAGCGCGGGCGGGCAAAACGGGCGCCATGAGACTCTGCCTGCCCGATGACACAGCCACCCAGGATCTTGGCCGCCGCCTGGCGGGCATGGCCAAGCCGGGCGACGTGCTGCTGCTGGAAGGCCCGCTCGGCGCTGGCAAATCCACGCTGGCGCGGGCCTTCATCCGCGCCCTGGTGCGCGATGAGCGCCTGACCGTGCCAAGCCCGACCTTCACTCTGGTGCAGAGCTACACCACGCCGGACGGCACCGAGATCTGGCATTACGATCTGTGGCGGCTGGATGGGCCGGCGGGGCTGGAGGAGTTGGGCTGGGACGAGGCGCAGGCGGGAATCGTACTTGTGGAATGGCCGGACCGGCTGGGGCCGCTCGCCCCGCGCCATGCTCTGCGCCTAATCCTCTCGCATGACGGTGCCGGACGTATGATAGACATGTCCGGCGATGAAAGGTGGTTCGATGCATCCTGATACGGCGGTAATTCTGTGCGCGGGGCTTGGCACGCGCATGCGCCCCCTCACCCTTACCACGCCCAAGCCCCTGCTGGCGTTGGACGGGGAGCCGATCCTGGCCCACACCTTGGTGCAGTTGCGTGAGGCGGGCGTCAAACGCTGCATCGTCAACACGCATTATCTGGCGGCGCAGGTCGGGGAATTCCTGCGCCCGTATCCGGAGGTGACCATCACCCATGAGGACGCGCTGCTGGACACGGGCGGCGCCGTGGCGGCCATGGCAGTTAAGGGGCTGCTGCCGGAGGCGCCGTTCTATATCGTGAACGGCGACAGCTACTGGGTGGACGGCCCCTGCCCGACTCTGGCCCGGATGGCCAACGCCTTCGACCCAGCGCGCATGGACACGATGCTGCTCCTGGCCTGCGCCGCCGGGGCGGTGGCGGAAACCGGCCGGGGAGATTTCATCTGGCCGCGCGATGGCGCCCTGGCCCGGCGTGGCGAGCGGGACGTGGCGCCCTTCGTCTATGCCGGGGTGCAGCTCGCCACCCCTTCCCTGTTCGCAGGCGCGCCGGAAGGGGCGTTCAGCCTGAATCTGCTCTGGGACAAGGCGCTGGAAGCCGGGCGGCTGAATGCCATCGTGCATGACGGCGTGTGGTTCCATCTCTCCACGCCGGACGACCTGGACCGTGCCGAAGCCGTGCTGCAGGCGCGGGAAGTCGGGAATACGACTTGACCGCGCGCGGGGATGGTGGGGCGGCCGCGCGCAAACTAAAAATCGGCGCCTTTTCCCCGGAGGCGCCGTTTCTGCCCGCCCTCGCGCGCCTCTGGCTGGCCCAGGGCGGCACCCCGCATGACGGGCTGATCATCCTGCCCAGCCGCCGCGCGGCCCAGGCGCTGGCGGGGGCGTTTCTGGAAGCCAATAACGGCCGGGCGCTGCTGCTGCCGCGCATCGTCGCGCTGGGCAATATCGACGAAGCCGGGCTGCTGCTCAGCACCGGGTTTTCCCTGCCCCCCGCCATTCCCGGAACGCGCCGTCAGGCCCTTCTTGCCAAGCTCATCCTCGCCCTCAACGGCGAGAGCGGCGCGCCGGCGCGGCTCGGTGCCGCCTGGGCTTTGGCGGCGGAGCTGGCCTCGCTGCTGGATGAGGCCGACCATGCGGAAATCGACCTCGCCACCACCCTGCCCAACGTGGTGGAGGCCGATCTCGCCACGCATTGGCAGAAGACGCTGAAATTTCTGAGTATCGTCACCCATGCCTGGCCAGACTACCTCGCGGACAACGGGCTGCTGAACCCGGCGCAGCGGCTGGTGAAGCTGATCGACGCCCAGGCCAAGGCTTGGCGTGCCGCGCCGCCGCCGCACCGGGTCTGGATGGTCGCCGCCGAGGGCACGCCCGCCATCTGCCGCATGGCGCGCGTGGTGGCCGGGCTGCCGCAGGGCATGCTGGTCCTGCCGGGGTTCGACCCGGCTTTGCCGGATGACGCCTGGGACGCGCTGGACGACAGCCACGCGCAAGGCGGCATCGCGGGGCTGCTGCTGTCCATCGGGGCGCGGCGGGACGAGGTCCTGCCCCTGCCTGCCCCAGTCTCCACCGTTCCCATCGGGCGTGGGGCTGTCATCTCGCGCGCGCTGCTGCCCGCCGAGTCGCTCTCCGCTTGGCAGGAAACGGCGGCACTCAACATCACCGGCCTCGCCCGGCTGGAAACGCCCGAGGAATCGCAGAACGCCACGGCCATCGCCATGATCCTGCGCGGGGCGCTGGAAGTGCCCGGCACCACGGCAGCATTGATCACGCCGGACCGTGGCTTGGCGGCACTGGTGGCGGCGGCGTTGAAGCGCTTCGGCATTACCGCCGATGACAGCGCTGGGGAGCCCCTGGCCCAGACCCCGCCCGCCATCTTCCTGCGCCTGCTCGCCCGCGCCGCCGTGGCCGATTACGCGCCGCTGCCGCTGCTGGCCCTGCTGAAGCACCCGCTCACCGCCGGGGGGCTGCCGCCGCAGAATTTCCGCGACCTGGCGCGGCGGCTGGAAATCCACGCCTTGCGCGGGCCGCGCCCGGCGCCGGGATTCAGCGGCATCAAATTCCGTCTCAAGGACGAACGGCAGGAGGAACGGGATTTCCTCAACCGGCTGGAGCGCCTGCTGCAACCACTGGCCCTGCCGGAACTAATCCACCCAGCCACCGCGCTGCGCCAGTTGATCACCGCCGCCGAGGCGCTGACCGCCACCAACGAGGCCGAGGGCGCCGCCGCCTTATGGTCCGGCGAGGCGGGGCTGGCACTCTCCGAACTGCTTCTGGAGATGCTCGGCGCGCTGGAGGACATGCCCGATATTCGCAGCAACGAGCTGGCGGAGCTGCTGGACGAATTGCTGCAGGGCGCGGTGGTGCGCCGCCCCCGCGCCAAGGACGGACATCCGCGCATCGCCATCTGGGGCATCCAGGAAGCGGCGCTGCAAAACGTGGACGTGGCGGTGTTCGGCGGGCTGGTGGAGGGCGTGTGGCCCGCTCCGGCTGAGCCTGGTCCCTGGCTCTCCCGCCCCATGCGCAAGCTGG
>NZ_JBKQJR010000210.1:0-12195 GCF_052326845.1 Acidocella sp.
GCCACGGAGTCGATCACCAGCACGTCGATGGAGCCGGAGCGGACCAGCGTATCCGCGATTTCGAGCCCCTGCTCGCCGGTATCAGGCTGGGAGATCAGCAGGTTATCGACATCAACGCCCAGCTTGCGGGCATAGACGGGGTCGAGAGCGTGCTCGGCGTCGATGAAGGCGCAGACGCCGCCGCGCTTCTGCGCCTCGGCGATGGCGTGCAGGGCCAGGGTGGTCTTGCCCGAGCTTTCCGGGCCGTAGATCTCGATCACGCGGCCGCGGGGCAGGCCACCGATGCCCAGCGCGAGGTCGAGCCCGAGCGAGCCGGAGGGGATGACCTCGATGGCTTCGGTGCCGCCCTTGGCGCCCATGCGCATGATCGAGCCTTTGCCGAAGGCGCGCTCGATTTGCGCCATTGCGGCGTCCAGCGCCTTGTTTTTTTCCAGATCCGGTTTTGCCATTGTTGCTGCCATTGGGGTTGCCTCGGGAGCGTCCAACATCGACTCGAGCGCTGTCAAACGCGGCTTTTTAGTTGTGGTGGCTACAACCATAGCGTGTTTATCCTCAAAGGCCAGAGTGATTCGTTAAGAATGACGCTGGCATGATGAGAACAAAATGGCAACGCCTTTGTTAACCATTTGTTCGTTTTTTGTTCGCGCTTGGGCTTTTTACCTGTATTCGTGTTGGCGGGCAAAAGTTTTACGCATGAAAAAAGGGCGGGATGGCATGCCACCCCGCCCTCGCTGCCCGGCTGGTGCCAGGGATTACAGCGCGCCGCCGCGCCGCCCGATGGCGGCACCCAGGCGCAGGCGGAGCGAGTTCAGCTTGATGAAGCCTGCCGCGTCCTGCTGGTTATAGGCGCCGGCATCGTCTTCGAACGTGACCATGCGGGTGTTGTACAGCGAATGCGGGCTCTCGCGCCCAGTGACGATGACATTGCCCTTGTACAGTTTCAGCATCACCCTGCCGGTGACGGAGGCCTGCGAGGTGTCGATGAGCGCCTGCAGCATCCGGCGCTCGGGGCTGAACCAGAAGCCGTTATAGATCAGCTCCGCGTAGCGCGGCATGATGCTGTCCTTCAGGTGCCCGGCTTCGCGGTCGAGCGTGATGGACTCGATGCCCCGGTGCGCGGCGAGCAGGATGGTGCCGCCCGGCGTCTCGTACACGCCGCGGGACTTCATGCCCACGAAGCGGTTCTCGACGAGGTCCAGACGGCCGATGCCGTTCGCCTTGCCGTACTCGTTCAGGCGGGTGAGCAGCGTCGCGGGCGAGAGCGGCTCGCCGTTCAGGCCGACGGCATCGCCGTGCAGGAAGTCGATGCTGATCTCGGTCGCCACGTCCGGCGCCGCTTCCGGGCTGATGGTGCGCTGATAGACGATCTCATCGGGTTCAACCGCCGGGTCTTCCAGCAGCTTGCCCTCGGAGGAGGAGTGCAGCAGGTTCGCGTCTACCGAGAACGGGGCCTCGCCGCGCTTGTCCTTGGTGATGGGGATCTGGTTCTGCTCCGCGTACTCGATGAGCTTGGTGCGGGAGGTGAGGTCCCATTCGCGCCAGGGGGCGATTACGCGGATGTTCGGGTTCAGCGCGTAATAGCCAAGCTCGAAGCGCACCTGGTCGTTGCCCTTGCCGGTGGCGCCATGGGCCACGGCGTCGGCGCCGACCATCTCGGCGATCTCGATCTGCCGCTGGGCGATGAGCGGGCGGGCGATGGAGGTGCCGAGGAGGTACTGGCCCTCATACAGCGCGTTGGCGCGGAACATCGGGAAGACGAAATCCTTCACGAAGGTCTCGCGCAGGTCCTCGATGAAGATCTGCTTGATGCCTAACATCTCGGCCTTCTTGCGGGCCGGCTCCAGCTCCTCCCCCTGGCCGAGATCGGCCGTGAAGGTGACCACCTCGCAGTTATAGGTGTTCTGCAGCCAGCGAAGAATGACGGAAGTGTCCAGCCCGCCGGAATAGGCCAGGACGACTTTTTTGATGCTTTTGTCCATGATGAAGCCTCGTATTACGTTGGCTGGTTGCCGCCAAGAGGCCGGCGCGGTGCGAACAGGGCCTTGCAGAACATTTTAGCCCCGCAGATCTGCTGCGCCATATAGCCGCCCGTGGCCAGGGCCTCGGGCGCTGTGGCGTCGCCCGTGGGCAGGTACACGGGGGAGAAGTCCGCGGTGCGGAAGATGACGTCCCAGATCGAGAACACGCCGGCATAGTTGCAGGAATTGTACCCGGCCGCGCGCAGCGCGTGGTGCAGGCGGTGGAAGCGTGGCGAGACCAGCAGCCACTCAAACGGGCCGAAGGAGAGCCTGATATTCGCGTGTGACAGGCTCTCGATAAACCTGAGCAGCAGCATGAGCAGCGGGAACTGCAGCGGCGGGATGCCGATGGCGAGGCCGATGGCGAAGAACCAGAGGAAGGAGACGAGGTCGTCGAAGAAATGGTTGCGGTCGTCGGACCAGAAGCTCATCTGCCGCTGGGCGTGGTGCAGCGCGTGCAGCGCATACCAGGCATTGAAGACGTGGGAGAGCCGGTGGCGCCAATAATCGGCGCAGTCGAGGATGAGGGCGTAGATCCAGAAGGTGAGAACCGGGTGTCCGAACAGGCCGGGGATGAGCGAATCCAGCGTCGGCGGGATGAAGCCCGCATCCACCAGCCAGCCGGTGGTAACGGTTTGCACCTGGTAGAACAGCACGAAGGAGACGACGGGGATGACGCCGACACGGTTGAGCAGCGTGTAGAACACGTCCACCAGCACGGCCTTTTTGCTGGGCCAGTGTTCCACCGGGCGCCAGAGTTCCAGCGGCCAGCACACGGCGTAGGTGACGATGACCGCGAACAGGCCATAGATGCAGACCAGGCACCAGTCGAAGGCGAGGTCGTCCCATTCCATCCAGTGGAAATGGTAGAGGACGGGCAACACGGCATACTGGTCCATGTAACCGGCGAGGATGGAGAAAATACGGTCAAGACTCATTGATGGCGCCTGTTGCTTGGTCAATGCAGCCGGGGCGATAGGGGGGCCGGCGCAACGCGGAGTATAGCCGCTTTGCCGCGCCGGGGCGAATTGCGAGCAGTTCTCGGCGGTTAGATGATCTGCGCGGTCAGCTTGCCTTTCCGCGTGAGGCAGGTGCTGAGGTAAAGCCCGTGCGGCGAGCGGCCGACGGGGATGGTGTCGTAATTGCCGGTCACCGGGTCCATTACGGCCACGGCCTCGGCGAAGCGCAACGCGATCCAGATTTTGCCGTCCGGCGCGATGCCGATATCGTCCGGCCCGCCGGGGATGGGGTAGGTGCGCTTGACTTCCAGCGTCACCGGATCGAGCGCGGAGAGCGAGGTGTCGCCCGGGCCGCGATTGGAGATGTAGAGGATCTGCTTGTCCTCATCGAGGAACACGTTATGCGCGCCGGGGCCGGTCGCCTGGCGGCGGGTGATGTGGCCGTCCACGGGATCAACCTCGACGATGCCATTCTCGCCCATGATGCAGACGATGATCTTGCCGTTGAGCCACAACACGCCGGCCGGGGTATTGCCGATGGGGACGGACCAGCGCGGGGTCATGGTGGTGAGGTCCAGCGAAACGAGGGTGTTGGACTTCTGCATGGAGTTGAAACTCCAGCGGCTGTCCGGCGAGAAATCGAGATGGCTCGGCCATTCGCCCGGCTTGAAGCGCTTCACCAGAGACAGGCTCGCGGCGTCGTAAACATCCACATGGTCCAGGCGCAGGGCGTTGACGACGAGGTATTTGGCGTCTGGCGTATAGGCGAGCTGGTACGGGTCGGCGATTTTGAAATGGCCCTTGGGGGCGGCGGTGACGGGGTCGAAGGCGAAGAAGGCGTTGCCACCGGCATCGCAGACATACATCGTCTTGCGGTCCGGGGTCAGCGCCCAATGGCTTGGCTCGCGGTAGGTTGGCAGCGTGTCGATAACCTGGCGCGTGTTCATGTCGATGACGCTGACGGAGGCGCCGGCCGAGTTCATCACCATGCAGATCGGTGGTGCGGTTTCGCCATAGGCGGCGGGGGCAAGCAGGCCGAAGGGAAGGGCGAGGGCGGTGCGGCGCGTGATCATGCTGCCGGTGTAGTCCCATTTTCCGCGCTTGCGAAGATGCAGCTAACCCAAAGGAAGAATACCGAACTGGTGGTGGCGATGAGGGTGTTGTCCGTGGTAGAATGGACCGCAAAGCTAATAAAAATCAGTCGCATAAGCCAGCGTTGCGGCCGTGGCAGATTGGCCGTGCCGTGCAGCGCCCAGAGCGTGATGAGGCCGATGAGCAAAGCCAGTCCGAAGAAGCCGCCTTCCGCGCCGATGCGCAGATATTCGTCATGCGCGGCGTTGGTGCCGATGATGCCGCTGAGGATCGAGGTGATGGGGATGATGACCTTGCCGGCCCCCACCCCCCAGCCGAAGACGGGTGAGGCGAGCAGGGCCTTCTGGAAATAGGGCCAGACGAGGCCGCGGTTGGAGAGGTTGGCGGCTTCGCCCAGCTCGGTCAGGCCGACGACGCGGATGAAGGTGAGGCCCTTGGCGAAGAGGATGACGACACACCCCAGCGCGCCGGCCAGCGCCAGCAGATAGATGCGGCGCTGCATGACTAGCACGGCCAGGATGTTGAGTGCCGCGAGGAAAAGTGGGACGCGGGCGCCGGTGAGCAGGATGATGGCGAGATTGACCGCGACCATGAGCGCGTCCCCAATGCCGGGGGCGGCGAGGCTTTCCATCAGCCCGGCATAGATGCCGATGAGCGCGAAACCGGCGAGAAAGGGCGGCTCGCCCGAGGCGCCGAGGCGCAGCGCCCCCTGCTCGACCACGTACATATGCCCGAGCCCGGCCAGCACCAGCAGGGCGCCGAAGCCGATCGTGCAGAGCGGTCCCCAGATGGCAGCGCGGATGACGGCGCGGATGATGTTCCGCGGCAGGCGGACAAAGGAAAACAGGAACGGTGCGGTGGAGCCGATGAGTGAGCGCAGCGAGTCCAGCGGCGTGAGGCCAGGGTAGAGCCCGTGCATCAGCCCGATGAGGAACATGGCGGCGAAGGCGAAGGCGGGGTTGAAGCGGTCCCAGCGCAGGCCCTGGCGGATGGCGAGCATCGCGGCAAGCCCGATCCCGGACGCCTTCACCAGGGCGATGATCGTCTCATGCCCGCCGATCAACTGCGCCAGCCAGGCGTCGGGCGAGGTTTCCAGCGTGAGGACCCAGATGACGGCGGCGGCCTCGGGGAAGTGGAAAATCAACCCCAGGAAGCACAAGGCTGAAATTACAACCAAAACGAGAACCATGCTGCGCTCATAGCTGGATTCGCGCCATGGCGCTTGAGATTTTTGCGTGGGCAGGTGATGAACTGTGTCTATGATATTAAACACGACCCAGATGGGTGACGGTGAGCCGCTCGTGCTGCTGCACGGGCTGTTCGGGGCGGCGCGGAATCTCGGCGTGCTGAGCCGGGGCTTAAGCGGCAAGGCCCGTGTTGTTGCCATGGATTTGCGCAACCACGGAGAGAGCCCGCATGGGCTGCCCATGGACTTCGGCACCATGGCGGCGGATGTAGCGGAGACGCTGGAGAGCCTGGGGATTGGGCGCGTGAAGCTGGCTGGGCACTCGCTGGGGGGCAAGACCGCCATGGCCCTGGCGCTGACCCGCCCGGAGATGATCGAACGGGTGGCGGTGATGGATATCGCGCCCATCCGCTATGACCATGACTACGACGATTACGTCGCGGCGATGCTGGCGATTGAACTGCATCCCGGCCTGACCCGCGCCGAGGCCGAGCAGGCATTGGCGCAGACGGTGAAGGCGGCGCCGATGCGCGCCTTCCTGCTCAACAACCTGGTGCTCGGCGCCAATCCGCACTGGCGCGTGGGGTTACGGGAGATTCAGGCCGCGATGCCGGATATGCTGGACTGGGTGGACCCGCCGGGCGCGCAGCCCTTTACCGGCCCGGCGCTGTTCCTGACCGGGGCGGACTCCCGCTATGTGGGGCCGGAGGCGGATGGGGCGATCAGGCGCTTGTTCCCCAACGCGGTGCGCCAGGAGATTGCCGGGGCGGCGCATTGGCTGCACGCCGACAAGCCGGCCGAGGTGCTGGACAGTTTGCAGGAGTTTTTCGGGCTATGAGCGGGAATTTCGATGTCATCGTCATCGGCGCCGGGATTGTCGGCGCCTCCGCCGCCGCCGGGCTGGGGGCCACGCACAAGGTGGCGCTGCTGGAGCAGGAGGAGCAGGCGGGCTTTCATACCACCGGGCGCTCGGCGGCGATCTGGATCCTCAACTACGGCCCGCCTGATGTGCGGGTGCTCACCGGGCTCTCCGAGGAGTTCTACCACAACCCGCCCGCCGATATCGGCACGGACAAGCTCGCCGTGGGGCGCGAGATCCTCTATTTGGCGCCGGAAGACCAGACGCATCACCTGGACGCGCTGATCGGCCAGGGGCTGGGGATCAAGGAGATTTCCCTGGCCGAGGCCAAGGCGCTCTGCCCGGCGATCATCGACGGCTACGCCGTGCGCGCGGGGCTGGAATCCGATGGATTCGACATGGATGTGGCCGCGCTGCACCAGTTTTATCTGCGCCGGGCGCGCGCGGCGGGTGGACAATTGCTGCTGCGCCACCGGGCCGGGCGGATCGAGCGCAAGAACGGCGTGTGGGAGGTGGAGACCTCGGGCGGTGCCGTCATCACCGCGCCGGTGGTGATCAACGCCGCCGGAGCCTGGGGCGACGAGGTCGCCAAAATCGCGGGGCTGCCCCCGATCGGGCTGGTACCCTGCCGGCGCACCGCCGCGATTATCGATCCCGCGCCCTATCAGGTGGAGCATTGGCCGATGGTGCAGTCGGCCGGACATGACTGGTACGTGCGCACCGAGGCGCGGACCAAGCTGATGGTAACGCCTTGCGACGAGACGCCGGACACCCCCCACGATGTGCAGCCCGACGAGTTGGATGTGGCGATTGGCATTGACCGCATGCAGCACGCGCTTAACATCGAGGTCCGCCGGGTGGAACATTCCTGGGCCGGGCTGCGCACATTCACCCCGGACCGCTCACTGGCCTTCGGCTGGGATAATGCCGCGTCGGGATTCTTCTGGTGCGTGGGGCAGGGGGGCTACGGCATCCAGACGGCGCCTGCCGCCAGCGCGCTGGTGACCGCGATGGTGAAGGGCGAAGACCCTGGCCCTGCCGGTGTCATCATCCCCGCCATCGACCCGATGCGCTTCCGAAAATAGCCTCTGCATGGAGGGTGGTGTTCCCAGGAGGCTCCGCCCCCTGGCCCTCCGCAGCAGGTGCCGCCAGTTGTTTCGTGGCAGACAAATTTATTTCTGTGTGTTTACCGCGAGATTATTCAGCGCGTAGTCGATGGCGAAGAGATCGAAGCGTGGCGGGCGGCCGAGGAAGCGCGAGATGGCCAGCACCTGATCAACGATGAAACGGGCATGGAAGGCGGCGAGTTCCAGGCGCTTTTCTTGCGTCACCTTGTGCAGGATGATTTCGAAAATGGTGTCGTTGAACTCGACCTCGGCCTTGGCGCAGACTTTCTCGAAGATGCTGCGGTAGGTCTGCCTGCTCGGAGCGCCGATTTCGATCTTGTAGGGCAGGCGGCGCAGAAACGCGGCATCCATGAGTTCTTGCGGGTTGAGGTTGGTGGAGAAGATCACCAGTGCCTCGAATGGGATGGAGAAGCTCTTGCCGGTATGCAGCTTGAGGTAATCGACATGGCTTTCCATCGGTACGATCCAGCGGTTGAGCAGCACTGCTGGCGGCACGATCTGGCGGCCGAAATCGTCGATGACGAAGCAGCCGCCGAGCGCCTTGATGTGCAGCGGCGCCTCGTAGAAGCCGGAGGCATGGTCGTAGTTGAGGTCGAGCATCTCCAGCGTCAACTCGCCGCCAGTGACGACGAAGGGGCGGCGCATTGGCACCCAGCGGGCGTCGAATGCCTCGCGCCGCAGGCTGGTGAAGGCGCTGTCGCGCTGGTCCGGCTCCGGCGTCAGCGGTGCATGCAGGCTGGGGTCGAAGACGCGCATGATCTGGCCCTCGATGACCACCGCATGGGGCATGTAGATGATGGTGCTGAAGACATTGGCGAAGCTTAGGGCCACCGAGGTTTTGCCGTTGCCGGGCGGGCCGTACATGAGCAGCGAGCGCCCGGCATTCAGGGCTGGGCCGATGCGATTGATGAAATCGTCGGTGACTTCGTAGCCCGCGAGCGCGGCGCGGATCTGTTCGAAGGTGATGGCATCGCTGTTGACCTTTTGCAGCTTCACGCGGGCGCAGAACTGCTCCAGCGTGACCGGAGCGGGGCCGAGATATTGCGAGGTCTTCAGCGCTTCCTGCGCCCAGCGCCGCCCTTGCTCGGAGAGTTCGTAGCGCATGGTGTTGTGCATCGTGCCCAGGGCCGAGAGCAGGTTGCGGGCGATGCCCATCTGCACCAGCTCATCCACAATATGTGGCGGGAGTTTGATCTTGTCGGCGAATTGCGGCGGGGTTTCGAGGCGCAGCGCGTAGATCTGCTTGAGTAGCAGGGTGAGCAGTTCGCTCGGGTGGATGCCGACATCGTCGACATTCTTCGGCTCGTCCGGCATGCGCTCAAGGAAGGCGCGTAGGGCCTTCGCCTTCTCGGGCAGGAGGGCGATGAGATTGTCGCCAAGCCGCCCACCGCGCTCCTGTTGCAGCCGCAATGCCTGGTTGACTTCGTCGCTGGTGACCAGTTTCGCGACGACGAGAAATTCGCCGAGCAGCATATGAATCCTAATGATAAGCGAGATGTTAATGCGTTGTTTACATAAATAAACGGTTGGAACAATGCATGGTTCAAACGGCCCAGCCGCGGACGCGGGAGCGGCCATGTGCGGTTATTGTTGCCGAGTTACGGTTCGGCTTTCATGCAGGGCGATGTTCCACGAATGGTTTTCAAATATCGGCCGGCCGGGAGAGCGTGGCGCGCAGGCCCGGCAATGACGCAGCCGCCGCGCGTGGCTTGGCTGCCGGATGGCAAGCGGCTGCATGTGAGCGAAGGCGCGGGCTACGAGTTGGAGCGGCTCCGCGGCGTCAGCGGCTGCCGAAAATATCCCCGAGTATGCCGCCGGCGATGGCCGCGCCGCCGATCTGCTGCGGACTGGCGGGAACCTCGCCGCTGAGATAGGGGCCGACGGCATGGGCCAGGCCGGGCACGGTGAGGCTCTGCAGCCAGACTTTCCCGGGACCGGTGAGCCGGGCGATGAACAGCCCGTCGCCGCCGAAAATGGCGTTCTTGATGCCGCGCATGAAGACGATGTCGAAATTCACCGTCTCCTGGAACATACCGATATGGCCCGGATGCACCCGGATGGATTCGCCCGGGCGCAGATCGTAGACCACGCTCTCCCCGCCCAGCTCGACGAACGCGGTGCATGGCCCGGAGAGGCGCTGGAGCATGAAGCCGTTGCCGCCGAACAGCCCGGCGCCGAGCTGGCGCTGGAAGCCGATGGAAAGCTGCACGCCCGGCGTGGCGCAGAGGAAGCCGTGCTTGTGGATCATGTAGGAATGTCCGGCGGGGACATCTACCTGATGGATGGTGCCGGGCACCTTGGCAGCAAAGGCCACAAGGCCCGGCCCGCCGGCGGCGGTGTACTCGGTCATGAACAACCCGCCGCCCGAGAGGGCCCGGCCGATGGCGCCGAACAGGCCGCGCGCGCCTGCGGTCTGCGTTGTGGTGTTGAGCTGGATGTTGTCGGTCATCCAGGAGAATTCGCCGGGCTCGGCGATGATGGTCTCACCCGGGTCGAGCCCGACCTGCAACACGGGCATGGTGGTACCGGCGATATTCGTCTTCATGCTGGCCGCTCCGGATTTTTATGCCCGGATACAAGCATTTCTACGGGGTCCGGGGAAGGTTTCAGCGACCTGGGAGTGGGACGTTTAAGCGACCTCATCCAGGTCCAGGTCCAGCGCGTAGCCGGCGGCGCGCACGGTGCGGACGATGTCGATCTCGCCCGGGCCGTTGATGGCCTTGCGCAGGCGGCGGATATGCACGTCCACGGTGCGCGGCTCGACATGGATGTCCCGCCCCCAGACGGCATTCAGCACATCCTCGCGCGAGAAGACGCGCTTGGGGTGGCGGAGGAAGAATTCAAGCAGGCGGAATTCCGTGGGGCCGAGATGCAAAGCGCGGCCGTTGCGGATGACGCGATGCGAGGCCGGGTCCAGCGAAATGTCGTGGAAGTTCAGCTTGAGCTTCTGCGGCACCGAGCCGGCGCGGCGCAGCAAAGCGCGGACGCGGGCGATCAGCGCCTCGGTGGAAAAGGGCTTGGTGATATAATCATCCGCCCCGGTATCCAGGCCGCGCACCGCGTCCTGCTCCTCGGCGCGGGCGGTGAGCATGATGATGGGCAGCGCGCGCGTGGCCGGGCGGCGGCGCAGCTGGCGGCAGAGCTCGATGCCCGACATGGTCGGCAGCATCCAGTCCAGCAGCAGCAGGTCGGGCGGGGCTTCGGTGATGCGCGTCAGGGCCTCGCCACCGTCGCCAGTGTCTTCCACGCGGAAGCCCTGTTTCTCCAGATTATAGCGCAGCAGTGTGACGAGCGGCGCTTCGTCCTCGACGATGAGGATGTAAGGCTTGTTCAGATCGGACATCTTAACCGGTGGTGGCGGGCATATATGTGGCGGTGTTGTCGCCCTTGGGGCGGAAATCCGGCAGGTCCTCGCCGGTGACGGCGTAATAGGCCAGCTCGGCGATGTTGGTGGTATGGTCGCCGATGCGCTCCAGGTTCTTGGCAATGAACAGCAGATGCGTGCAGGCGGTGATGTTGCGCGCGTCTTCCATCATGTAGGTGATCAGCTCGCGGAAGATGGCGTTGTAGAGGTCGTCCACCGCTTGGTCGGCGCGCCACACGGCGACGGCCTTCTGCGGGTTGCCTTCGCTCACCGTGTCGATGCAGGATTTCAGGTTCTGCTGCACCATCATCGCCATCTGGCCGAGGCTGGAGAGCGAGAAGGTGCTGGCCACCTGGTTGATGACGATGCTGCGCTTGGCGATATTAG
Source organism: Acidocella sp. (assembly GCF_052326845.1). GTDB lineage: Bacteria > Pseudomonadota > Alphaproteobacteria > Acetobacterales > Acetobacteraceae > Acidocella. The sequence goes on from NZ_JBKQJR010000210.1 coordinate 10,993, forward strand.
CGGCATAGTCGCCGATGCGCTCGAGATCGGTGACGACCTTCAGCGCCTGGATGATCTGGCGCAGGTCATCGGCCACCGGCTGGCGCAGGGCGAGCAGGCGGACGGCGAACTGCTCGACATTATGCTGCTCGGTGTTGATCTTGGGTTCATGCTCGATCACCCGCGAGGCCAGCTCCTGATCGTGGTTCAGCAGCGCGGAGGACGCGTCGGCGACGGCGCGCTCGACCAGCCCGCCCATCATCGCGATCATGTCATGCAGCTTCTTCAGATCCGCTTCGAAGCTGGAAATAATGTGCTTGGGCTCTTCGGCCATGATCCGGATTCCTTAACTTAGCCGAAGCGGCCGGTGATGTATTCTTGCGTTTTGCGCTCGCGCGGGGCGGTGAAGATCTGGCTCGAGGGCCCGACTTCGACCAGCTCGCCGAGATAGAAGAACGCCACCTGGTCGGCGCAGCGGCCGGCCTGCTGCATGTTGTGGGTGACGATGATGATGCAGAAATCGCGCTTCAGCTCGTCCACCAGCTCCTCGATCTTCAGCGTGCTGATCGGGTCGAGCGCGGAGGTCGGTTCGTCGAGCAGCAGCACATCTGGGCGGACGGCGATGGAGCGGGCGATACAAAGGCGCTGCTGCTGGCCGCCGGAGAGGCCGAGCGCGGAGGTGTGCAGGCGGTCCTTCACCTCGTTCCACAGCGCGGCGCGGGTCAGCGCCCATTCCACGCGCTCATCCATCTCGGCCCTGGAGAGCTTCTCGTGCAGGCGCACGCCGAAGAGTACGTTCTCGTAGATGGATTTGGGGAAGGGGGTCGGCTTCTGGAACACCATGCCGACGCGGCGGCGCAGCTGGTTGAGGTCCTGACCGGGGGAGATGATGTTCTCCCCGTTCATCAGCACCTCGCCCTCGGCGCGTTGGCCGGGGTAGAGGTCGTACATGCGGTTGAGGACGCGCAGCAGGGGCCTCGTTCGCCGGCGGGATCGCGCAGTCCGCAGGCTGGCTGATCGCCGCCCGCGCGGTCCAGGGCCTGGGCGCGGCGATGGTCGCGCCGGCCGCGCTGTCGATCCTCACAGTCACGTTCAGCGAGGGCGCCGAGCGCAACCGCGCTCTCGGGATCTGGGGCGCGGTCGCCGGCGCCGGCGGCGCGGCCGGCGTGCTGCTCGGCGGGATCCTGACCAGCGGCCTGAGCTGGCGCTGGGTGCTGTTCGTCA
>NZ_JBKQJR010000211.1:0-10274 GCF_052326845.1 Acidocella sp.
GCGCCGAAGATCAATGGAAATCGGTTTGGCCATGCATGCCGGCCCCCTTCGCCAGCACACATCTTGAATCAGATCAAAGCCGTTTTGGGAATCCCATCCGATTCAATCAGATGGGAATACGCTCTAAATTTGGAGTAAAGATCGGCGCATGAGAGCAGCGCCACTGGCCCCGAATTTATCCCCGCTTAACACACTCGCCCGGCGCCGGGCCGCGCAGGCGCTGGGCCGTGGTTCCGAGGATCTGGTGGCGGAACAACTGGTGGCCGGCGGGTACACCATCCTGGCACAGCGGCTGCGGACCAAGGCCGGAGAGATCGATCTGGTCGCGGCGGACGCGCGGCGCCTGATCTTTGTCGAGGTAAAGGCACGGCCGTGCTTTACGGAAGCCGCCTATGCCGTCTCTGCCCGGCAACAGGCCCGATTGCTGGCGGCCGCCGGTGTGGCGCTGGCCATGCACCCGGAATGGGCGCGCGAGGAGATGCGCTTTGACGTGGCGCTGGTCGCCGGCGGGGCGGTGCAGATGATCGAGGACGCGATCCGCTACAGCTGACCGGCGAAGGCGGCGAGCAGCCGGGCGTGGGCCCGGGTGCCGCGATGGAAGCAGGCCAGTTCGAATTTCTCGTTCGGGGAGTGGATGCAATCGTCATCCAGCCCAAAACCGGCGAGCAGCGTGTCCAGCCCCAGATGCGTCTTGAAGGCCTCCACCACCGGGATGGACGCGCCTGAGCCGATCAGCGCCGCAGGCTTGCCGAACTCGGCCGCCAGCGCGGCCTGGGCGGCGCGCAGGAAGGGGGCGTCCGGGCTCAGGCTGAAGCCGGGAGCGGCGCCGCCACGGTGGAACTCGGCCCGGGCATCGGGGGGCAGGCGTTCGGTAACAAAGCGTTCGAAATTCTCCAGCACCTTGTGCGGGTCCTGCCCGGCGACGAGGCGGAAGGTGAGCTTGGCCGTGGCATGGGCGGGAATGACCGTCTTGCTGCCCTCGCCCTGATAGCCGCCATAGATACCGTTCAGTTCCGCCGTCGGACGCGCCCAGAGCTGGGCGAGGGGGAGTTCGTTGGCCTCGCCAGCCGGGGTGGAAAGGCCGACATCGCCGAGGAACGCTGCAGCGTCGAAGCCAAGCCCGGCCCAGTTTTCCGCCTGTGCCGGGGAGACGGGGGCGATTCCGTCGTAGAAGCCGGGGATCTGGATGCGGCCGGTGCCGTCCTTGAGCTGGCCGAGTATGGTGACCAGCGCCTGGATCGGGTTCAGCGCGATGCCGCCGAACAGGCCCGAATGCAGGTCGCGCTTTGGCCCGTGCAGCCGGACCTCAATGGCCGCCAAGCCGCGCAGCGAGGTGGTGATGGCGGGGGTCTGGAAATCCCACATATTGGTGTCGGCGACATAGACGAAATCCGCGGCCAGCGTCTCGCGCTCATTCGTCAGCAGCTCGGCCAGCGAGGGACTGCCGTTTTCCTCCTCGCCCTCCAGCAGCACCGTCAGGCGCACGGGCAGCTTGCCGTTCACTGCCAGATGCGCGCGCACCGCCTCCAGGAAGCTGACCACCTGACCTTTGTCGTCAACCGCGCCGCGGGCGACGATGCGTTTGCCGCGCGGGCCATCGACAAGTTGCGGGTCGAAGGGCGGGGAGTGCCACAGTTCCAGCGGGTCGGCGGGCTGCACGTCGTAATGGCCGTAGAACAGCACATGGGGCGCGCTGGGTCCGGCCTCGTGGTTGGTGGCGATCACGCCGGGCAGGCCTGAGGTTTCCGACAGCCGCGCGGCGAAGCCCATGCCCGCCAGTGTGTCGCGCGCCCACTCGGCGGCCTTGCGGCAATCCGCCGCATGCGCGGGCTGGGCGCTGATGCTGGGGATGCGCAGGAAGGCGAACAGCCGCTCCAGAGAGGTTTCGAGCTGAGCGTCCACGGTGTCGAGAATCTTTTGCATGACGGCATTTGGGACGCGGCAGCCGAAAAAAGCAACATGGCTTGATTTACCCCGGAAACAGGCCAAAAGAGCCGCCATGACTCAGTTGACGCTCTACAATACCAGGACCCGGACCAAAGAGGTTTTCACCCCGATCGACCCCGCCAATGTGCGGGCCTATCTCTGCGGGCCGACCGTGTATGACCGCGCGCATATCGGCAACGCGCGCAATGTGGTAATCTTCGATATCCTGATCCGCCTGCTGCGCCGGCTCTACCCGAAGGTCACGTATGTCCGGAACATCACGGACATTGACGACAAGATCAATGCGCGGGCCAAGGAGCGTGGCCTGCCCATCGAGCAGGTCACCGAGGGCCCGATCCGCTGGTACCACGAGGATATGGGCGCGCTGTACACGCTGCCCCCCGATATCGAGCCGCGCGCCACCGAGCATCTGCCCGAGATCATCGACATCATCGAGCGCCTGATCGCCAACGGCCATGCCTATGTGGCGGATGGGCATGTGCTGTTTTCCGTGGCCTCCGACCCGGATTACGGCAAGTTCTCCGGCCGCACGCCGGATGAGTTGATCGCCGGTGCGCGGGTGGATGTGGCGCCGTATAAGCGCGACGCCGGGGACTTCGTGCTGTGGAAGCCCTCCACGCCGGACCTGCCGGGTTGGGACAGCCCCTGGGGCCGAGGCCGGCCGGGCTGGCATATCGAATGCTCGGCGATGAGCTGGAAGCTTCTGGGGCCGGATTTCGATATCCATGGCGGCGGCGATGATCTGATTTTCCCGCACCATGAGAACGAGATCGCGCAGTCCTGCTGCGCCTTCCCCGGCTCGCATTTCGCCAAGGTGTGGGTGCATAACCGCATGCTGCTGGTGAATGGCGAGAAGATGAGCAAGTCTCTCGGCAATTTTAAAGTCCTGCATGATGTGCTGGAGACTGCGCCGGGCGAGGCGGTGCGCCTGCTGCTGATGCGCTCCCATTACCGCTCGACGTTGGATTTCTCCGATGCCGGGCTGATCGAGGCGAAGGCGGAACTGGACAGGTTTTATCGGGCGTTAGCGCTTTTTCCGGACCTTGAGCCATCCAAGGAAATTCACGAATCTGTATTCGATGCAATTTGCGACGATTTGAATACACCGAGCGCGATTTCGGTGTTGCATATGCTGGCGACGTCTGCGCTTCATGGCGTTAGACAATCCGCGGCAGAACTTTTGTCCGCCGGACGTTTCCTTGGATTATTCAACGCGACTCCAGAAGAATGGTTCAGAGGCGGTATCGATCAGTCAGCCATAGATGATCTGATCATGCAGCGCGTCGAGGCCCGCAAGCGCAAGGATTTCGCGGAATCCGACCGTCTGCGCGATGAAATCGCCAAGCATGGCGTGATCATCGAGGATGGCCCGGGCGGCACCTACAAGCTGAGGAAAGCCTAAATGACCGGCCGTGACGGTGGTGCGGAACTGCACCCTATCGAGCCCTCGCCGGTGGTGATTCTCGTGCGCCCGCAACTGGCCGAGAATATCGGCGCGGTGGCGCGGGCCATGGGCAATGGCGGCTTGTTCCACCTTCGCATTGTGGCGCCACGCGATGGCTGGCCGCTGCAGCGGGCCTGGGTCACCGGCTCCGGCGCGCATCGCATCCTGGACAACGCCAAGGTGTTCGACACCGTGCCGGAAGCGGTGGCGGATTTGCACCGCGTCTTCGCCACATGTCCGCGCCCGCGCCATATCATCAAGCCCGTGCTCACCGCGCGCGGCGGCGCTGCGGAAACCGTGGCTGCTGGCCAGCGTGGATTGAAAACCGGCGTGCTGTTCGGGCCGGAGCGCACGGGGCTGGATAACGAGGACATCGCCTGCGCGGACAGCCTGATCCGTTACGATCTCAATCCTGATTTCATGTCCCTCAACCTCGCCCAGGCGGTGATGGTGTTCGGCTATGAATGGTGGCTGGCGCGCACGCCGGAACTGCCGCCGCGTGAGCTGCAAGTGAACGAGACGCGCCCGGCCACCAAGGGCGAGTTGGACAATTTCATGGCGCATCTCGTCCGCGCCTGCGACGAGTCAGGCTTTCTGCGCAACGAGCAGAAACGCCCCGGCATGGTGCGCAACCTTCGGCATTTCTTCACCCGTGGCGAGGTGACGCGGCAGGAGCTGAACACCCTGCACGGGATTATCTCGGAGTTGGGGCGGCGGCGGGATTAAACCCGCCGCAGCGTGAACACTTCCGCCAGAGACGCCTCGATGGCCGCGCCGTGATTGGCGTCGCGTGCCTCGATCATGATCTCCAGCTGCGCGTCCTGCACGGAGGGGCTGGAGAACAGGCGGTGATGCGCGACCTCGATGATATTGCCGCCGAGCGCGCCGATGCGCGTGGCGACTTCCGCCAGCATGCCCGGGCGGTCCGGCATTTCCAGCACCACGCGGAGCAGGCGGCCGTCGCGCAGCAGGTTGCGCATCAGCGTGTTGGCGAGAATGCGCGGGTCGATATTGCCGCCGCAGATGGAGATGCCGACCTTCTTGCCCTTGAAGCGCTCGGGGAAGGAGAGCAGGGCGGCGAGGCCGGCGGCGCCAGCACCTTCCGTCACCTGCTTGGCGTTCTCGACGAAGGTGGCGATGCCGCGCTCGACGGCATGTTCGCTCACCACCAGCACCGGCACGTTCAGCGCCTTCAGGATGGCCAGCGGGCGCTGGCCGATATCGCGCACGGCGATGCCTTCCGCCACGGTCGGGCCGCCGACATGGATGGGCTCGCCCGCCAGCGCCTGGGCGAAAGCGGCGTAGTTTTCCACCTCGACGCCCAGCACCTCGCATTCCGGGCGCAAATGCCGCGCCACCACGGCTGTGCCCGCGAGCAGACCGCCGCCGCCGGTGGCCGCGATGATCGCGTCCAGGTCCGGCTGGTCCTCGAACATCTCCAGCGCCATGGTGGCCTGGCCGGCGATCACGCCAGGGTCGTCATACGGGTGCAGGAAGAACAGCCCGTCCTCCTCCTCCAGCCGGTGCGCCTCGGCGGCGGCTTCCGCCAGCGTCTCGCCGTGCAACACCACGTTGGCGCCCCAGGAGGCGGTGCGCGTTACCTTGGTGGCGGGCGTGTGGCGGGGCATGACGATGGTCGCCTTGATGCCCGAGAGGGCGGCGTGCCGCGCCACCGCCTGGGCGTGGTTGCCGGCGGACATGGCCACGACGCCAGCCTTGCGCTCCTCCGGCGTGAGCAGGGCGATGCGGTTGGCCGCCCCGCGCTCCTTGAATGCGCCGGTGGCCTGCAGATGGTCGTACTTGATGTACACCTCCGCACCGGTGAGGCGGGAAATCCCGTCCGAGCGCAGGAAGGGCGACCGCAGCACCGCGCCCTGGATCCGCGAGGCCGCGGCCTGGACGTCGTCAAAGGTGATCATGGCAGATTAACCGTAGGTGATCTTCAGGATTTCGTAGGATCGGTCGCCACCGGGGGCAGGCACGGCCACGGTGTCGCCCACGCGCTTGGAGATAAGCGCCTTGGCCAGGGGCGAGGTAATGGACAGGCGCGCGCGCTTGATGTCGGCCTCGTGCATGCCGACGATCTGATACGTGACCTCGGTCTCGGTATCCTCGTCAACCAGCAGAATGGTGGCGCCGAACTTCACGGTGTCCCCGGAGAGGGAGGCGGGGTCGATGACTTCGGCGGCGGAGGTGATCTCCTCCAGCTCGGCGATGCGGCCCTCGATGAAGGACTGGCGCTCGCGCGCGGCGTGGTATTCCGCGTTCTCGGAGAGATCGCCATGGGCACGGGCCTCGGCGATGGCACGGATGATCGCCGGGCGCTCTACCGCCTTCAGGTGCCGCAGTTCATCTTCGAGCGCCGCGAGACCTGCCGCGGTCATGGGGAATTTCTGCACTTTTTCTCCTCAAGGGCCGCAGCCCCCGATGGTGTTAAGGGTCAACAGGAAGCCCCCCGCCGGCCGATAGCCGGCGAGGTTTTAGAAAGGCTTGGCAAAGTACGACTGAAGCGGCGCAACATCAAGAGTATCAGCCTTCAGCGCCGCGATGGCATGTGCCGCCGCCCGTGCTCCCGCGATGGTGGTGAAATTCGGCACGCCATGGGTCAGCGCCGAGCGGCGGATGTCGAAGCTGTCCGCCACCGACTGCGCGCCCGAGGCGGTGTTGACGATGAGCTGGATCTCGCCGGAGCGGATGGCGTCCACGCAATGTGGGCGGCCTTCCAGCACTTTGTTCACCCGCTTCACCGGGATACCGGCATCAGCGATGCACTTGGCGGTGCCGCTGGTCGCCATGATGGTGAAGCCCAGCTCCGAGAGGCGGCGGGCGATGGGCAAGATGGCGGCCTTGTCGCTATCCTTCACCGAGACGAAAGCCGTGCCCTTGAGCGGCAGGGAGACCCCGGCGCCGAGCTGCGCCTTGGCGAAGGCGCGGGCGAAGTTGGTGTCCAGGCCCATCACCTCGCCGGTGGATTTCATCTCGGGCCCGAGCAGCGTGTCCACATTGGGGAAGCGCGCGAAGGGGAACACCGCCTCCTTCACCGCCACGTGGCGCGGCGAGATGGAATCATCGAGGTTGAAGCTGGCGAGCTTGGCGCCCGCCATGACCAGCGCGCCGATTTTCGCCACCGGTACGCCGGTCGCCTTGGCGACGAACGGCACGGTGCGCGACGCGCGCGGGTTCACCTCCAGCACGTAGATCGTGTCGTTCTGGATGGCGTATTGCACGTTCATCAGGCCGACGACGTTGAGCGCCTTGGCCATGGCCACCGTCTCGGCGCGCAGCTCGGCAACGATGGCGGGGGAGAGCGAGTAGGGCGGGATGGAACAGGCGGAGTCGCCGGAATGGATACCGGCCTCCTCGATATGCTCCATCACCCCGGCGACATACACGGTCTCGCCGTCGCAGATGCAGTCCACATCCACTTCGGAGGCTTCGTTCAGGTAGCGGTCGATGAGCACGGGGTTCTCACCGGAGACGCGCACAGCCTCGCGCATGTAGCGGTTCAGCCCGGTGCGGTCATACACGATCTCCATGGCGCGCCCGCCCAGCACGTAGGAGGGGCGGATGATGATGGGGTAGCCGATGCGTTCCGCGATGGCCTCGGCCTGCTCGACGGAGCGGGCGATGCCGTTCTCCGGCTGGCGCAGGCCAAGGCGCTTCAGCAGAGCCTGGAAGCGCTCACGGTCCTCGGCCACGTCGATGGCATCGGCGGAGGTGCCGAGGATGGGGATACCCGCGCTCTCCAGCGCCTGGGAGAGCTTTAGCGGCGTCTGCCCGCCGTATTGCACGATGCAGCCCAGAAGCGTGCCCTTTTCCTGCTCCTTGCGCAGCAGGGAGAGCACGTCCTCGGCGAAAAGCGGCTCAAAATATAGCCGGTCCGAGGTGTCGTAGTCGGTGGAAACAGTCTCCGGGTTGCAGTTGACCATGATGGTCTCGTACCCGGCCTCGTGCAGCGCATAGGCGGCATGGACGCAGCAATAGTCGAACTCGATGCCCTGGCCGATGCGGTTCGGCCCGCCACCGAGGATGACGACTTTCTGCTTCTCCGAGGGGTCGGCCTCGCAGAGCGGCGCGCCGAAGGAGCCCTCATATGTGCTGTACATGTAGGAGGTGGCGGAGGCGAACTCGCCGGCGCAGGTGTCGATGCGCTTGTACACCGGGGTGACGCCGAGCTTGAGCCGCGCGGTGGTGACGGCGCTTTCCTTCTGGCCAGTGAGTTCGGCCAGACGCTTGTCGGCAAAGCCCAGCGCCTTGAGGCGGCGCAAGCCGTGGGTGTCACGCGGCAGGCCAAGCGTCTTCACCTCGCGCTCGGCCTCGATGATCTGCTGCATCTGGCGCAGATACCAGGGGTCGAACTTGCAGGTGGCGTGGATGTCCTCAACGGAGAGGCCCGCGCGCAAAGCCTGCCCCGCGATGAGGAGGCGGTCCGGGCGGGGCGTGGAAAGTGCGGCTTTGAAGGCGTCCGGCGTGCCGTCGCCGGGCGCGTCGATTTCATCCAGCCCGGAGAGGCCGGTCTCCAACGAGCGCAGGCCCTTCTGCAAGGCTTCTGCGAAGTTGCGGCCGATGGCCATCGCCTCGCCGACCGACTTCATCGAGGTGGAGAGCAGCGCCGGGGTGCCGGGGAACTTCTCGAAGGTGAAGCGGGGGATCTTGATCACCACATAGTCGATCACCGGCTCGAAGCTCGCAGGCGTGGCCTTGGTGATGTCGTTCTTCAGCTCATCGAGCGTGTAGCCCACGGCGAGCTTGGCGGCGATCTTCGCTATGGGGAAGCCTGTGGCCTTGGAGGCGAGCGCCGAGGAGCGGGACACGCGCGGGTTCATCTCGATGACGACCATGCGGCCATCCACCGGGTTGATGCCGAACTGCACGTTGGAGCCCCCGGTGTCCACGCCGATGCGGCGCAGGCACGCGATGGAAGCATCGCGCATGATCTGGAATTCTTTGTCCGTCAGCGTCAGCGCCGGGGCGACGGTAACGGAATCGCCCGTGTGCACGCCCATCGGGTCGATATTCTCGATGGAGCAGATGATGATGCAGTTGTCAGCGGAATCGCGGACCACCTCGAACTCATACTCTTTCCAGCCGAGTACGGATTCTTCCACCAGCACTTCGTTGGTGGGCGAAGCATCGATGCCGGAGGCGCAGATCTCAAAGAATTCCTCGCGGTTATAGGCGATGCCGCCGCCCGTGCCGCCGAGGGTGAAGGAGGGGCGGATGACCGCCGGCAGGCCGACGACTTCCAGCGCTGCCGCGGCTTCTTCCTTGTTGTGCGCGATGGCGCTGCGCGGGCCCATCACGCCAATCTCCGCCATGGCGTCGCGGAATTTCAGCCGGTCCTCGGCACGGTCGATGACTTCGGCCTTGGCGCCGATCAGCTCCACGCCGAGCCGCTCCAGCGCGCCGGACTTGGCGAGCGCCATGGCGGTGTTCAGCGCCGTCTGCCCGCCCATGGTGGGGAGCAGCGCGTCCGGCTTCTCCTTGATGATGATCTTCTCGACCATCTCCGGGGTGATGGGCTCGATATACGTCGCATCCGCCAGGGACGGATCGGTCATGATCGTCGCCGGGTTGGAGTTGACGAGAATGACGCGGTAGCCTTCCTCGCGCAGCGCCTTGCAGGCCTGCGCACCGGAATAGTCGAACTCGCAGGCCTGGCCGATGACGATCGGCCCGGCGCCGATGATCATGATGCTCTTGATGTCTGTGCGTTTGGGCATAGGTAGATGTCCGATCCGAAATTTTATCCGGCGAGGAATGAAAGACTTCAAATCGTCATTGCGAGCGGAGCGAAGCAATCCATCTTTCCCGCCGCGAAGATGGATTGCCGCGGCCGCCTTTGCGGCCTCGCAATGACGGGGGGCGTCAGCCCAGCATCTCGACAAAGCGCTTGAACAGATACGCGGAGTCAGACGGCCCCGGCGACGCCTCGGGGTGGTACTGCACCGAGAACACGCGCTTGGCCTTGCAGGCGATGCCTTCGTTCGAGCCGTCGAACAGCGAGACATGCGTGACCTCCACGCCCTCCGGGAGGGAGGTCTCATCCACCGCGAAGCCATGGTTCTGCGAGGTGATCTCGACCTTGCCAGTGGTGAGGTCCTTCACCGGCTGGTTGGCGCCACGGTGGCCGCGTTCCAGCTTAAAGGTCTTGCCGCCAAGCGCGGTGGCCAGCAACTGGTGGCCGAGGCAGATGCCGAAAATCGGCACGCCCGCCGCCATCACGCCCTGGATGGCCGGCACGGCATAGGTAGCCGTCGCCGCCGGGTCGCCGGGGCCGTTGGAGAGGAACACGCCATCGGGCTTGTGGCGCAGGATATCCTCGGCGGTGGAAGATGCGGGCACCACTGTCACCTTGCAGCCAGCGGAAGCCAGGCTGCGCAGGATGTTGCGCTTGGCGCCGAAATCCACCGCCACGACGTTGAACTGCGGCTCGGGGGAGGAGAAGCCATGCTCCCAGTTCCAGGTCCCGCCGGTCCATTCGTAGGACTGCGTGCAGGAGACTTCCTTGGCCAGGTCCAGCCCTTCCAGCCCGCTCCAGGCGGCGGCCTGCGCGGCGAGGGCCTTGAGGTCGAATTTCTGCTCCTCCGGATAGGCCAGCACGGCGTTCGGAGCCCCCAAATCCCTGATCCGCAAGGTCAGAGCCCGCGTATCCACCCCGGAAATGCCGGGGATGCCCATCTTCTTCAGCCACGCGCCGAGATCAGCCTCCGAGCGGTAATTGGAGGGTGCGGTGAAATCCTCCTTCACTACCAGGCCGCGGGCGAAGATCCGCCCGGCTTCCATATCCTCGGCATTGGTGCCGACATTGCCGATATGCGGGAAGGTGAAGGTGATGATCTGCCCGGCATAGGAGGGGTCGGTCAGCGTCTCCTGGTAGCCG
>NZ_JBKQJR010000212.1:0-7264 GCF_052326845.1 Acidocella sp.
TGATCGCAATGAAGCTGGATGAGGACGATCATCTGATCGGTGTTGCCACCTGCCGTGACGGGGATGATGTGTTCCTTGCCACAAAGCTTGGCCGCTGCATCCGCTTCCAGATCACCGATGAGAATCTGCGTGTGTTCTCTGGGCGCGACTCCACTGGCGTGCGCGGCGTCAGGCTCGGCGCGGGGGATGAGGTGATGAGCCTCTCCGTGCTGCGCCATGTCGAGGCCAGCGTGGAGGAGCGCGCCGCGTATCTGAAGCAGCGCCGCAGCGCGGATGAAGAGGCCGAAGCCACCGAGGCCGAGGAAAGCGTGGCGGACGTCGCCCTCTCCGAGGCGCGGATCGCCGAGTTGGCAGCGGCGGAGGAGGTTCTGCTCACCGTCACCGACTCGGGCTTTGGCAAGCGCTCCTCGGCCTATGAATACCGCGTCACCGGCCGCGGCGGGCAGGGCATCGCCAACATCACGCTGAATGCGCGCCGTAACGGCAATGCGGTGGCGGCCAGCTTCGCCGTGCGCCCGGGTGATGACATCATGCTCGTCACCGATGGCGGGCGCCTCATCCGCGTGCCGGTGGACCAGGTGCGCATCACCGGCCGCGCCTCCATGGGTGTCACGCTGTTCCGCCTGGACGAGGACGAGCGCGTGACCAGCGTGTTCCCGGTGCTGGAGCAGGAGGCTGAGGATGCGTGAGCGAATCGCGCTTTATCCTGGCACCTTCGACCCGATCACCAACGGGCATGTCGACATTATCACCCGCGCCGCCAAGCTGGTGGACAAGCTGGTGATCGGCGTCGCGGTGAATCCTGGCAAGGGGCCAATCTTCAGCCTGGAGGAGCGGGTGGCGCTGGTGGAAGCCGAGGTGCGGCCCATTGCCAAGCGCGCCGGTATCGCGGTGGAGGTCCGCCCGTTCTCGACGCTGCTGATCGCCTTCGCGCGCGAGGTCGGGGCGCAGATGATCGTGCGGGGCCTGCGCGCCGTTTCCGATTTCGACTATGAATTCCAGATGACCGGGATGAATTACCGGCTTGATTCCAAGATCGAGACCGTGTTCCTGATGGCGAGCGAGACGCACCAGTTCATCTCCTCGCGATTCGTGAAGGACATCGCCATCTTTGGCGGTGACATCACGAGTTTCGTGCCGAAGCTGACGGCCGAAAAAACCATGGCGAAACTGAAAGGTGAAGCATGATCGACCGCCGCAAATTTCTCACCACCGCCGCCGCAATTCCTCTTTCAACCGGAGTTTCCATGAGCGAAGCGCAAGCCGACACCTCCACCTCCACCACGCTGAAGATGACGCTGAAATACGGCGACGTCACGATTCAGCTGCGCCCGGACCTCGCGCCGCAAGCCTCCGAGCGGCTGCGCACCCTCGCGGCCCAGGGCTTCTACGATGGCTGCAAGTTCTTCCGCGTCATCGCCGGATTCATGGCGCAGACGGGCGACCCGACCAATACCGGCATGAACGGCTCGCAGCTTCCTAACCTGCCCGCCGAGTTCACGCAGGATGCCAGCTTCCTCACCGGCACGGTGGGCATGGCCCGCACCTCGGACCCCGACTCCGCCAACTCCCAGTTCTTCATCTGTTTCGCCCCGTCCACCTTCCTGGACGGCCAGTACACCATTGTCGGCCAGGTGACGGCGGGCATGGATGCTGTGCAGCAGATCAAGAAGGGCACCGGCTCCAACGGCCAGGTGCAGGACCCGGATTCCATCATCAAGATGGTCGTGGTCTAAGAGGCTGTATCACAGTCTACTCTGGCGGCTGCCTAGCAGCGTTTTTCTGCGCTCCGGTGCTCGAAAATCACAGCTATTCAGCACGCCAGAGCGACTTCTGAAACAACCTCTAACCCGTCTCTTGACTTGGGGGGCGGAAAGATGGTTCTTGCCCCCAACGAGGGGTGTCCGCGCGGCACCCCTTTTAAACTCTTGTGAGCCTGTAGCTCAGTGGTAGAGCATCCGACTTTTAATCGGACGGCCGTGGGTTCGACCCCCACCGGGCTCACCAAGGTTTCAACGTCCACGCGATTTTCATGTTGTTCGCACAACCTTTGGAAGGTGCTATGGTTGTGGCATGGAACGGGACAAAATCGGTATCATCACAGGTTTGACCGCGGAAGCGCGCTGGCTGCGCGAGGCGGGTTTCATGGTCCAGGCGGGCGGCGGTACCCCTTACGGGGCCCAGCGCGCGGCCGAGGCGCTGGCCAAGGCCGGTGCCCAGGGGCTGATCAGCTTCGGCCTGGCGGGCGGGCTGAAGCCCGGGCTGAAGCCAGGCAGTATCCTTGTCCCTCCGGCCGTGATTGAGGGCAGCCGCACCTATGTCTGCGATTTCAGGCTGATGGAATTCCTCGGCGGTTCCACGGGAACGCCCGTGCTCGCCGGGCAGAAGATCGCCGCCACCACGCACGACAAAGCCTTGCTGTACCAGCGCAGCCGCCCCGCCGCCATCGATCTCGAATCGGGCGCGGTCGCCCGAGTCGCGACGGAGAAGGCGCTGCCCTTCGCGGTATTGCGTGCCGTGACTGACCCGGCCGAACTGGACCTGCCGCTCGCCGCGATGGTGGCGCTGAAGGACGATGGCAGCGTGGATCTGGGCAAGGTGCTGATCGCGGTGCTGAAGCAGCCGAAGCAGATTCCCGCTCTTATCGCCCTGGGCAAGGATGCCAAGGCGGCCCGCGCCGCGCTGATCGCCCGGGTGAAAACCCTCCCGGCGCGGACTTTCTAGCTTTTCCCAAAGAAAAGGGGGCTTAAAGCCCCCTTTTTGCATCACTCCGCCGGCAGGGCGGAGGCCTTCTTCTCGTGGATCTCGGCCATCTTGGTCTCGACATGCTTGGAGAACACGTTGAAATCCGCCTTGCGGGCGTTGTCCAGCGGGATGTCCTTGGCCATCGCGCCTTCGGTCTTGATGCCGGTGAGGGCGAATTGCGCCAGCTTCCAAGGATTCTTGATGGAGTCCATCACGGCGGTGGCCTCGAAGCCCGAGTGCACCATGCAGTCGGCGCATTTCTCGTAATTGCCGACGCCGTATTTATCCCAGTCGGTGGTTTCCATCAGCTCCTTGAAGCTCTTGGCGTAGCCTTCGCCGAGCAGGTAGCAGGGGCGCTGCCAGCCGAACACGTTGCGGGTCGGGTTGCCCCAGGGCGTGCAGGCATAGGTCTGGTTGCCGGCTAGGAAGTCCAGGAACAGCGGGGACTGCGTGAACTTCCACTTCTTGCCACGCTTGGCGCTCTCCTTGCCGCGGCGGAAGATGGCGCGGAACAGTTCCTTGGTCCGGGTGCGGTTGAGGAAGTGCTGCTGGTCCGGCGCGCGCTCATAGGCGTAGCCGGGGGAGGTCATCACGCCCTCGATGTCCATGTCCGCGACGGTGTCGAAGAACTTCGCCACGCGGTCCGGGTCGGCGCCATCGAACAGGGTGCAGTTGATGCTGGTGCGGAAGCCCTTGGACTTGGAGAGCTGGATCGCGGCCACGGCGCGCTCGTACACGCCTTCCTGGTCCACGGCGCGGTCGTGCATCTCCTTGTCGCCGTCCAGGTGGATATCCCAGCAGAAATTCTTGTGCGGCTTGTATTGGTCGATCTTCTTTTCCAGCAGCAGCGCGTTGGTGCACAGGATCACGAACTTGCCCATCTTCAGATAGGCCTCCACGATCTGCGGCATCTCCTTGTGCAGCAGCGGCTCGCCGCCGGCGATGGCGATGATCGGCGCCGGGCATTCCTCGGCGGCCTTGATCGCGTCCTCAACCGAGATGCGCTGGTTCAGGATCTCGTTCGGATAGTCGATCTTGCCGCAGCCCTGGCAGGCCAGGTTGCAGCGGAATAGCGGCTCCAGCATCAGCACCAGCGGGTAGCGCTTGTTGCCCTTGAGATGCTGCTTGACGACATAGGCGCCCACACGCAGCGCCTGGTTCAACGGTACACCCATATTAAGCCCCGTCCTTTATAATATTTATATGCTGGCCACTTCGGCCGGCAGTTTGAATTTAACGTCTTCCGGCGTGCCCGCCAGGAGTTCGACCTTCACGTTGCCGAATTGCTTCAGCCCCTCGATCACGCCCTGCACCAGCACTTCCGGCGCGGAAGCGCCGGCGGTCAGCCCCACGGTGGTCACGCCCTGGAACCATTCCGGCTTCAGGGCGGAGGCGTCGTCGATAAGATAGGCCGGGTGGCCCAGCTCGGCGCCAATCTCGCGCAAGCGGTTGGAATTGGAGGAGTTTTTGCTGCCCACGACGAGGATCATTTCCACCAGCTCGGCCAACTGGTGCACCGCCTCCTGGCGGTTCTGGGTCGCGTAGCAGATATCCTTCACATCCGGCCCGGTGATCTGGGGGAAGCGGGCCTGCAGCGCCGCGATGATGCCGCGTGTGTCGTCTACCGAGAGGGTGGTCTGGGTGATGTAGGCCAGCTTGTCCGGGTCCTGGACTTCCAGCGTCTCAGCGTCCTCGACCGTCTGCACCAGGTACACGGTGCCATCGATCTGGCCGATCGTGCCCTCAACCTCGGCATGGCCGGCATGCCCAATCAGCACAATCTCGCGGCCCTGGCCGGCGTAGCGTCGGCCTTCGGCATGCACCTTGGCGACCAGCGGGCAGGTGGCGTCGATCACCGGCAGGGTGCGGTCGGCCGCGGCCTGCACCACCTTGCGGGCCACGCCATGGGCGGAGAACACGGTCCAGGCGCCTTCCGGCACCTCGTCCAGCTCGTCCACGAACACGGCGCCGCGGGCGCGGAGGTCTTCCACGACATGACGGTTATGCACGATTTCATGGCGGACATAGATCGGCGGGCCGAATTTGGTCAGGGCGCGCTCCACGATGTCGATCGCCCGCTCCACGCCTGCGCAGAATCCGCGCGGCTGGGCGAGGATCACTCGTATCGTCTTAGTGGTCTGGGCACCGTCCATATCGTCCGTCCTGTTGCCTGTGGGTCACGCTGCGTGGCTTTCTCATGCCTGCAATAGGTCATTGCTTCCATAATCCGCAAGCTTGGGGATATGAAGAAGTTTCTTACCCGCCGGTTTGAGCGGGGTAGCATGGCTGGCTTTTCTATTCGGGGTCCCTTATGTGTCCGAGAATCTCGGAGTAACAGACGGCCCGCCGGAAAAGGCAGTCTGGGTTTTTTTGGTTAGAGCGAAGGACGAAACCATAATGCGGAATCAAGAGGCGCGGCTTACTGGGGGAACTCACTGATGCCGCCGCGGACACCGCTTCTCGACAGGGTTAAGATTCCCGCCGACCTGCGTAATTTTTCCGCCGACCAGCTGAAGCAGCTGGCTGACGAACTGCGCGCCGAGACCATCGACACGGTTTCCACCACCGGCGGGCATCTCGGCTCGTCGCTTGGCGTGGTTGAGCTGACGGTCGCCATCCATGCGGTGTTCGAGACCCCGCGTGACCGCCTGATCTGGGACGTCGGCCACCAGTGCTACCCGCACAAGATCCTCACCGGCCGGCGTGACCGCATCCGCACCCTGCGCCAGCCGGGCGGGCTCTCGGGCTTCACCCGCCGTTCCGAGAGCGAGTACGACCCGTTCGGCGCCGCCCATTCCTCCACCTCCATCTCCGCCGGGCTCGGCATGGCCGTGGCCCGCGACCTGAAGCAGGAGCCGGACCCGCGCAACGTCATCGCCGTGATCGGCGACGGCTCGATGAGTGCTGGCATGGCCTATGAGGCGATGAACAACGCGGGGGCCATGAAGTCCCGCCTGATCGTCATCCTCAACGACAACGACATGTCGATCGCCCCGCCCGTGGGGGCGATGAGCGCCTATCTGTCCAAGCTGATCTCGTCGCGCAGCTTCATGAGCCTGCGGGATTTCGCCGCCAAGATGGCCAAGCACTTCCCGCGCCAGATCGGGCAGACTGCCCGCCGCGCCGAGGAATACGCCCGTGGCATCCTCACCGGCGGCACGCTGTTTGAGGAGCTCGGCTTCTATTATGTCGGGCCCATCGATGGCCATAATCTAGACCACTTGCTGCCGGTGCTGCGCAACCTGCGTGACTCGGACTCGCAGGAGCCGGTGCTGCTGCATGTCGTCACCAAGAAGGGGAAGGGCTATGCCCCGGCCGAGGCGGCGGCGGACATGTACCACGGCGTCTCCCAGTTCAACGTCATCACCGGCGAGCAGAAGAAGGC
Organism: Acidocella sp.; assembly: GCF_052326845.1. Classification (GTDB taxonomy): domain Bacteria; phylum Pseudomonadota; class Alphaproteobacteria; order Acetobacterales; family Acetobacteraceae; genus Acidocella. Next base: position 6,131 of record NZ_JBKQJR010000212.1, read on the forward strand.
TCCGCCCGGCCCGCCGACCTATACCTCCGTGTTCGCCAAGGCGCTGATCGCCGAGGCGGAGGCGAATCCGAACGTCGTCGCCGTTACGGCCGCCATGTCTCCCGGCACCGGGCTGGACAAGTTCGAGGCGAAATTCCCCAACCGCATGTTCGATGTCGGCATCGCCGAGCAGCATGCGGTGACCTTCGCCGCCGGCATGGCGACGGAAGGGCTGGCCCCGTTCTGCGCCATCTATTCCACCTTCCTGCAGCGCGGTTACGACCAGCTGGTGCATGACGTGGTGCTGCAGAACCTGCCCGTCCGCTTCGCCATGGACCGTGCCGGTCTGGTGGGCGCCGACGGCGCGACCCATGCCGGCGCTTACGACATGTGCTTCCTCGGCCCGATGCCGAACATGGTGATCATGGCGCCGTCGGACGAGCTCGAGCTGATGCACGCCGTGGCCACCGCCGCCGCCATCGACGACCGTCCCTCCGCCTTCCGCTACCCGCGCGGCGAGGGGCTGGGTGTGGCACTGCCGGCCCGTGGCTCGGTATGGGAGATCGGCAAGGGCCGCATCCTGCAGGAAGGTGGCAAGATCGCCATCCTGGCCCTCGGCCCGCGTTTGGCCGATGCCCGGATCGCCGCCGATGAGCTCGCCGCGCGCGGGTTCCCCTGCACCGTGGCCGATGCCCGTTTCATGAAGCCGCTCGACACGGCCATGATCGACCAGCTCGCCCGCCACCACGAGGTGCTGATCACAATCGAGGAAGGTGCGGCGGGTGGCTTCGGCGCTGCCGTGGCGCATCGCCTGGCCTGGACCGGCGCCTTCGACAAGGGGCTGAAGTTCCGTCCGATGACCCTGCCGGACCGGCTGATCGACCACAACACCCCGGTGGCACAGCTGATCGATGCCGGGCTGACCGCCAGCCACATCGTGACCCACGCAATTTCGGCATTAGGCATCGAATCAATGCATGATGCGTTCGCAATTCCGGCACAGTGATCCTTTATTAAGGATCGCATGAAACCACCTTTCAATGAGGGTCACATGAAGACATCTATCAAGGCCTCGCTGCTGGCTCTGGGTTTCTTCCTGGTGCAGGCGGCGTTCGCCGCCACGCCGGAGTCGGCCCCCGCCACGGCGCTTGACGA
>NZ_JBKQJR010000213.1:0-7024 GCF_052326845.1 Acidocella sp.
CAGCAGCATCTTCCCCTGGCCGGCCGCACCCTGCCAGTATCTGCCGCAGATCTTCCTCGCCTATGTCGCCATCGGGCTGGCCTGGTTCCTGGTGCTGAAGTTCAAGTCCCCGCAGGTGCTGACGAGCATCGCCAACGACATGGAAGGCTGATCTGCGGCAGATACTGGCAGGGTGCGGCCGGCCAGGGGAAGATGCTGCTGTAAATCACGAACACCATGAGCGCCCCGCCAATGACGGTGGAGACGACATGGAACGGCTTCAGTATGCCGGCCTTGAACACATCCACCGAGGAGGTGAGCGCAACGCCAAGATACACGATGACGAAGCCGAAGGTGCAGAGCGTCCCGGTTTCATCGAAGGCGTTGAGGAAGCCCTGCGGCAGCAGTGCCAGCGCGCCAAGAAGCACCAGGGCGGTGCTGGTGAGGATGGCCGCATAGGGCGTCTTGTGCTTCTTGTGGACCAGACCCATGGAGCCGTGCAGGAACTGGTAGCGGCCCATGGAGTAGAGCATGCGCGAGCCGGCATTGACGCAGGCCAGCGTGCAGGCAAAGGCGCTGATGGAGGCCGCGAAATACACGATCGCGGCGGCCCAGGGCAGGTGCGCGGCGGCCGTCATGTCCGAGAAGGGGGAGCCGGAATTGCCGATGGCGCTGGCATTGTCGTTCATGCCCAGCACCATGAAGTAGCAGATTATGGTGAAGAAGATGCCGGCGGCGGCGACGCTGCCCATCACGGCGAAGGGCACGGCGCGCTGCGGGTCGCGCGCTTCCTTGGCCAGGGTGGCGGAGCTCTCGAAGCCGACGAAGCTGAACACCGCGAAGGCCATGGCCGACATGATGCCGCCGACGGGCAGCTTGGACACGGCAAGCTGGGTGGGGTCCACCACCGTGCCATGCTTGGCCACAACCATGGCGGTGATGATGATGACGATGCCGATCGAGACGACCTCCAGGATCAGCCCGACGCGCGAGGACAGCTGGATATCGCGGTAAGCGGCGTAGGCGACCAGGCCGATGAAGGCGACCATGTAGATTGCCAGCCCGGTATGGGGCAGGACAAGACCGAAGGAGGCCAGGATCGAGGTGAGGAAGAGCGGCGCGCTGGACGCCACGGCGATGCCGCAAGAGAGATAGGCGAGGATCATCAGCCAGCCGGCCAGGGCGCCGGGGATGGGGCCGAAGTTACGGCCGATATACACAAAGTAGGAGCCGGCCTCCGGGTGGCGCTTGGCCAGGGTGGAGATGCAACTGCCGACGAACACGCAACCGACGGTGGCGATGAGATAGGAAATCCACGAGCCGACACCGGCGATGCCGGCGACGACCGAGATGTTGATCGCGGGTGTCAGGGTCGGGGCGATATTGGCGATAGACTGGCCGATGGTCTCGGGCAGGCTGAGCGCGCCTTGCCGCAATTGGGGCGCGGCATGCGCGGCGACATCTGTGGTGGCTACCATGCTTATCTTCTCCTTACGTTAGGCGGCGCCGCGGGCACGGCTGATTTTTCTGATAATGCAAAGCTCGTGCCTGAATGGTCAGCACCGCGGCGCACCCGCCCTTGCGCGGACTTGCCGGCGGATAAATAAAAGGAACGTAAAATAAATAAGGAGAGCGTAAATAAGCGCAGCTGGAAGAACCAGCTTGGCTTTGAGCGCGGACTGATAATAATTTGTGCAATTTGTCTATGCAGGTGGCGGTTTGTGATTAACGGTGATGAATTTTTCGCCCTGATAAAGGGTGGCGCCGCGCCGCGCTTGATCCTGGCCAGCACCTCCGCCGCGCGCCAGGCCATGCTGCGCCAGGCCGGGCTGGATTTCGCCGCCATCCCCTCCGGCGTGGACGAGGCGGCGCTGAAGCAAGGCTTTGCCGGCACGCCGGAGGAGTTGGCTTTGGCTCTGGCGGCGGCCAAGGCCCGCGCGGTGGGGGCGTCGCATCCCGGCGCTCTGGTGCTGGGGGCGGACCAGCTTCTGGTGTGCGATGGCGCGGTGTTCGACAAGCCTGCGGACCTCGACGAGGCCGCCGCGCATCTGCGCCGTCTCTCCGGGCGCACGCACCAGCTTGTCACCGCGGCCTGCGTGGTAACGGGCGGGGAGATCGCGTGGTCGCATGTCGAGCGGGCCACGTTGAGTGTGCGCGAGTTGAGCGAGGCGTTCATCGCCCGCTATCTGGCAGCGGAGGGCAAGGAGGTCCTGGGCTGTGTCGGCGCCTACCGGCTGGAGGGGCTGGGCGCGCAGCTCTTCACGCGTATCGAGGGCGACCACTTCACCATTCTCGGGCTCAGCCTGCTGCCTTTGCTCGGCTTCTTGCGCGGCGCGGGCGTGCTGGCGGCGTAACCGGCTGGGCCTGGTCCAGCAGCGCCTGCATCTTCTCCACGGTCTCGGCATCCAGGTGGCGCAGTTCGCGCGCCAGCCGGTTGGCCAGCACTGTCTGCGCCGGGGTGAGCCCGCCCGCATGCAGCTTCAGCCGCGGGCGCGAGACTTTGGCCAGCGCTGCCAGCTCGTCGGCATCGTCCCAGATCAGCCCGAAATACTGGCAGATCTGGTGGATCAGCCCGGCGGACGGGGTGCCGCGCTGCCCATGTTCCAGCGCCGAGAGATAGGCCGCCGAGATTTCAAGCGCCGCCGCCATTTCCCGCTGCGTCACGCCGCGCGCCAGGCGCAGCTGGCGGAGCCTTTCGCCGAAAGGCGTCATCCCCGCACCCGGCGCAGCAGGATGCGCACCGAGCCAGGATTTGCCGCATGCGGATGCGCCATGGCCAGGATCAGCGGCCGCAGGCTCGGGGTGTTGAGCCAGTGCGGCAGTTCCCGCGCCAGGATCTCGCCATTGCCGGTGATGATCTCGACACAGCGCAGCCGCGCCCCATGCGACCGCTCCAGGAAGTGCAGCACCTCGCGATGCGCCTTGGCGGCGGTGTGGCCGTGCAGGTCCAGTCTTGCCTCGGCGCGGATCTTGCCGGCGCGGAAGTGTTTCCAGGTGGATTTGTCCAGCCCTCCGGGGGCGGCATCCACACCTATATAAGGTGGCGGATGCGCGAGCTTGGGCCTCGGCGCCTGAGGCGGCAGGGGTGCTGCCTCGGGCGGCGCGGCGGGCAGTTCCGGCGGCGGGGGCAGGCGGGCGAGCCCGGGCATAAGCCGGGTGAGCGTACGGCCATACGCCGCCCAGAGGCGAAGATCCTCCTCCGATAATCCCCTGCGCCGCGCCATTGTTCAGTCAGATCGCCTCATGGGTCCAGACCGTAAAGCTCTCCAGCGTGTTCGGCCCGAATGTGTGGGTGATGGCGACATCCATGGCGTCCCGCCCGTAGGCGATGAGCACCCGTCCCTGGCGCGGCTTGTTGTTGCGCGGGTCGAACGTATGCCAGGCGCCGCCGAGATAAGCCTCGAACCAGCCGGCGAAATCCCCCGGCGTATAGGGCGGAGGCTCGCCGATATCGCTTAAGTACCCGGTGCAGTAGCGGGCGGGAATGTTCAGGCAGCGGCAGAACGCCACGGCCAGATGCGCGTAATCCCGGCACACTCCCACCCTCTCGCGGAAGGCCTGCGCCGCTGTGCGGGTGGCGCGCGCCTGCATGTAGTCGAATTTGATGTGCTTGTGCACGAAGTCGCACACCGCCTGCACCCGCGCCCAGCCGGGCGGCGTGTGGCCGAACAGCGCCCAGGCGGTTTCGGTCAGTTCGTCCGTCTCGCAATAGCGGCTCCCCAGCAGGAATTCGAGCGTCTCGACAGGCAGGTCCTGCACCTCGTGCTGCTGTGCGTTGGGGTGTTGCGGGTCTGGCAATCCGGAATCCCACACCGTGCCGGCGCTGGCGAGACGGAAGCGCCCCGCCGGGGCCACGAGCCGCGAGCACCAATTGCCGAACCCGTCCCGGTAGGTGGTGACCGGCACCTGCGGGGTGGTGGTGAGGATGTCCGGCACGATAATATCCGCCACCCGGCTGTGGTGCACGTTCAGCACCAGTAACATCGGCGTGGCTTGCGGCAGTTGGTAGATCAGTTCGTAGCCAATCGCGATTTGCAAATTTTTGGTCCTTCTGGCGGTGCGCCATTAATCCTTAGGCTTGAAAAACGAGGCCGCCGCTGCGGCATGCGCCTGCTTGGCGGCGATCGCCTGGCGCACGCGGGTGATTTCCTCCTCCAACGCGGTGATATAGGCGGTCAGCTCCTCCACCCCCAGAGCGTCCAAAACGGGAGGGGAGAACAATTTTTTGGCCGGACGGGGTGAATCTTCTTCTGGAAATGTCATAAAACGATCTTGACCGAAGGGTGGCGCGGGTTCCATACCCCGCGCAAGTTTAACTTGCGTGGCCCACGCGCGAAACTATTTGCGTTCCAGGCGGCCGCGCCTGAAACGGTAACAAGGTTCTCTATCCATGCCCCTACCCCTGATGCCCAAAGCTACCGCAGTCTGGATGATTGACAAGACCGCGCTGACCTTCGAGCAGATCGCCGATTTCTGCGGGATGCACCCGCTGGAAGTCCAGGCCATTGCCGATGGCGAGGTGGCGCAGGGAATCAACGGCTACGACCCAGTGGCGAACAAGCAGGTCACGGCGGAGGACATCGCCCGGTGCGAGCGTAACCCGGCTCTGCGCCTGAAGCTGCTGGCCACGCCGGAGATGAACCAGAAGAAGCCGAAAGGCGGGCGCTACACCCCCGTGGCCAAGCGCAACGACCGGCCGGATGCCATCGCCTTCCTGCTGCGCAGCTACCCGCACCTCACGGACGCGCAGATCATCAAGCTGCTCGGCACCACCAAGGACACCATCCAGAAGATCCGCGACCGCTCGCACTGGAACAGCGCCAATATCAAGCCGCGCGACCCGGTGATCCTGGGCCTGTGCAAGCAATCCGACCTGAACGACGCCGTGGCCGCCGCCAATGAGCGCCTGGCCCGCGAAGGGCTGGTCCCGCCGCCGCCGCCCAGCTCCTCGGAAGCCGCCGAGTAATAAAAAAAGGGGGCCTTCCGGCCCCCTTTCCGCATTCCGCGTCTTAGCGCGTCTTCAATCTTTCCATCTCCTCCTTCAATCGCAACTTTTCCACCTTCATGCGGGCCAGAGCGGTGGCATCCGGGCTGGGTCGGCGGTCTTCCGCCAAAATCTTGCTTTCCAGGCTGGCATGCCGCCCCTTCAGGGCATCGATACGCGATTGCAGGTTCATAGTGCCTCCTTAAGGCTCTTAACGATGGTCCCCAGGCAATTGCCTTACGCGGGCAAAGCCCAGGATGCCGAGGCTAATCCTGCTGCCACGGAATTGTCACGTGAAAAATACGGGCAAAAATTCCGGTTTCAGTGCGGCGCAAATGCTATTATTGCTCGGTCATGCTGACTGACAGAGACAATCTTCTGCGCCGCCTGCACGCGCTGCGCAGCGAGCACCGGGACCTTGATACCGTGATCGCCCGCATTACCGAGATCGGGCCGATCGACCAGCTGCAGGTGCAGCGGCTGAAGAAGCGCAAGCTCGGGCTGAAGGACGAAATCTCGCGGCTGGAAAGCCGGCTGATCCCGGACCGCACCGCGTGAGCGCCCCGCTGGTTGGGATTATCATGGGCAGCCGCTCGGACTGGCCCGTGATGCAGCATGCGGCCGAGATGCTGGAAAAGCTCGGCGTGGCCTATGAGGCGAAGGTGGTGTCAGCCCACCGCACGCCGAAGCGGCTTTACGACTACGCCACCTCCGCCGAGGCGCGGGGGCTGAAGATCATCATCGCGGGCGCGGGCGGTGCTGCGCATCTGCCGGGCATGGCGGCGTCCATGACCAACCTGCCGGTGCTTGGCGTACCGGTGGCGGTCACGGCGTTGCAGGGGCAGGACGCCCTGCTTTCCATCGTGCAAATGCCGGGCGGCATTCCGGTCGGCACGCTCGCCATCGGCAAGCCCGGGGCGATCAACGCGGGCATCCTCGCCGCCTCCATACTGGCCCTCTCCGACGACGCGCTGCGTAGCCGCCTGGCGGCGTTCCGCGCCGCGCAGACGGACAGCGTGCCGGAGACGGTGGAATGAGCGCCCTGGCTCCTGGTGCGGTCATCGGCATCATCGGCGGCGGGCAGCTTGGCCGCATGTCCGCCATGGCGGCAGCAAGGCTCGGCTACCGCGTGCATGTGTTCTCGCCCGAGGCGGACGGCCCGGCGGCGCAGGTGAGTGCCGCCAGCACGGTGGCGGATTACGCCGATCTCGAGGCGCTGCGGCGCTTCGCCGATGCGGTGGATGTCATCACCTTCGAGTTCGAGAACCTGCCCGCGGACTCACTCGCCTTGCTGGAGAGCCTGAAGCCGGTGCGCCCAGGTCCCCGCATTCTCGCCATCAGCCAGGACCGGCTGCTGGAGAAGCAGTTCCTCAACAATGCCGGCATCGCCACCGCGCCCTGGGCGGCGGTGGAGAGCGAGGCGGAGTTGGACGCGGCGGTGGCCAAGCTCGGCCTGCCTTCGGTGCTGAAGACCACCCGCCTCGGCTATGACGGCAAGGGCCAGGCGCTGCTGCGCGCGGCGGGGGATTTGGCCCCGGCCTATGCGCGCCTCGCCCCCAAGCCGCTGGTGCTGGAAGGTTTCGTCGATTTCGCGGCGGAAGTCTCGGTGATGGTGGCGCGCGGGGTGGATGGAACCGTCGTCACCTACGATGCGGTGGAGAACCGCCACAAGCACCATATCCTGGACCTCACGCTCGCCCCCGCGCCGCTGCCGCAGGATCTGCTGGCCGAGGCGCAGGACATCGCCCAGCGCGTGGCGGAGGAGCTGGAGCTGGTCGGTATTCTGGGCGTGGAGATGTTCGTCACCGCCGATGGCAGGCTGCTGGTGAACGAGATCGCCCCGCGCCCGCATAATTCCGGGCACTGGACCATGGATGCCTGCCCCTGCGGCCAGTTCGAGATGCAGATACGCGCCGTGACCGGGCTGCCTTTGCCGCCTGCGGTACGGCACTCTGACGCGGTGATGAAAAACCTGATCGGCCCGGATGACATGGCGCTCTGGCCGCAAATCCTGGCGACTCCGGGGCTGATTGCGCATCATTACGGCAAGGCGCAAGCCCG